>SMYQ01000105.1 GCA_007050885.1 Candidatus Bathyarchaeota archaeon | reverse complement strand
AGATGGAGCTGTAATACGAAGATATCGATTACACGAAATACCATGGCAATCACAAAGAAGAGGATCGCCAACAGAACTGGAGGTACCAAGGTTTTATGAGGCGGAGTAGATTCGGTCATTCAAATCAATCCTAACTAGGGTTAGTGAAATCTTCTGATTGAATTTAAGCATTTGAATTGATGGAATCCGATCAGTTAGTAAATATGCATTTGCCCAGAAGAAAAGAGGCGATTCCGAACTAATCAGTTCGGAAAGAAAACTCAACGCGTTCATATGGCTCGATTACATATTTCTTGATTCAGGCTACGGAAGAAAGAGCAAAATGATCCACAGATGTCCGGCCCAAATCAATGGTAGAAAGATGGTTGCTGTTAGGCTTGTTACTGTTAATAGAGTGTTGATTGAAGGTCCAGCTGTATCTTTGAAAGGATCACCGATAGTGTCACCTACAACGGACGCTGAATGGATTTCATGATAATTGGGTTTATCATGATCATAAGCTGGTGATTCGATGAATTTTTTGGTGTTATCCCATGCACCACCTGCATTATCCATGAACAGGGCTAGGATGAGACCAACTATCACCGCACCAGCAAGATAAGCTGCCAGAGCCTCAAGCCCTAACACGACTCCAGTGATGATCGTTGCAATGATAGCAATAATTGTTGCAGGTAAGAGTTCTCGGAGTGCCCCCTGCGTGGAAATCTTGATTCCCCGATTATAGTCTGGCTTCGAAGTGCCTTCTAAAATACCAGGATCCTCGCGAAATTGTCGACGGATCTCGAGTATTAGTTTGTCTGCGTTTTTTTGCACACCAAGAATCAGAATTGCGGAAAATGCTGCGGGAAGAATTCCTCCTATGAGCGCCCCAGCAAGGACAACGGGATTGAGAAGATCGATGAAAATAACAGTGCCCGTTAGCTGGGTAGCAAGTTCAATATACGCGGAGAAGAGGGCAAAGACTGTGAATGCCGTAGCACCAATGGCAAACCCTTTCGTGATAGCTTTTGTCGTGTTTCCGATGGCATCCAGTTTATCACATTCTTCAATGGCTTCCTTTGATGCCCCCGACTGTTCGATAATTCCCCGTGCATTATCGACAATAGGACCGTAGGCATCTGCACTCATGACCAGTCCATTTGTCGCTAGCAAACCCACTGCAGCGATAGCCACAGCAAACACACCCGCTTGCCAGAACCCAATTGGGCTAGGAATGGGAATCAGCGTTCCAAGGCCAAAAGCAGCGACCAAGGCCACAACAATTCCAATCACTGAGGGGACAACACTTAGCAGCCCATATGAAATGCCAGATAATGCTAGGGTCCCAGTACTTGTTTCTGCTGATCTCACCATACTTTGCACAGGTTGGAATCTACCCATTCCATAATTGCTAGTAAAGATATCTGACACAAAACCAATGAGCACCCCAGCCAGCAGCCCAAGTATCCCAGCAACAGCGATAACAATGGGCACTTGAAGCGCTAATAAGACAATCACGACAAGAGCACCGAACAAAATCGTCGAATAATAGGTTCCATGATTCAGCGAGCAATCAGGCTCGCATGTGTCACTTGTCCGTACAAATAGAACGCCAATAATGGCAGCGACACCTCCCAAGGATGTGATAATCAGGGGAATTACACCATATGGAATCGTTGTAGAAATACCATTGTTTAGCAGAACCAAATCAATGGTCGCTCCTAATATTGCAGCAGCCAAAATCGCAGCGATATTACTGTCAAAAATGTCTGCACCAGTTCCCGCGACATCTCCTACATTATCTCCAACGGCATCTGCGATAGTTGCGGGATTTCGGGGGTCGTCTTCTGGAATATCATACTCCACCTTACCCACGATATCCGCAGCAATGTCGGCTGTTTTTGTGAAAATCCCTCCGCCGGCTCGGGCGAATAAAGCAACACTACTCGCACCGAAGGAGAATCCAATGATGAGTTCCCATAAGGCAATTCCACCATTCATTCCTAGCATGGGGAAGATAAAATTCCAAAGTAAATACAATCCTGAGATTCCGATGAGGGCTAGTCCACTAATGATTAATCCCATCACTGATCCAGCTCTGAACGCCACACGGAACGCTGGGTTCAATCCTCCTAGTGCTGCTGCGGCGGCTGTCCGGCGATTTGCGCGAGTTGCGACCATCATGCCGATATAACCGGCTAACATGCTGGCAAACGAGCCGATAACGAAGGAAATGGCAAGTGCGACTGCAATGGTAGCTATTCCTGATGCACTAAAGAAGAATTCTGCAAATGCAATGGCAATAGCCATGGCAATAGCAAAGATGGCCAGAATCTGGTACTGAACACGCATAAAGGAACGCGCACCTTGTTCAATGAGGCTGCTCACCTCACGCATTTTCTCATTACCTTCATCTGCACGCATGACTAGTCGATAAAAACCCAAGGCAACTAGAACTGCTAAAAATCCAATGAAGAAGGCGATACTTAGAATGATGATTGTAATCATGGAATTCCCCACGTTGCCGAATGGAGGCGAATTAACTCACGCTTTTGCGCATGTCATCAAACAATTCTTGAAGGTTCAAAACCTGTTTATCGGGGGTAGGAGTGACTATGGCTTTCAGCCCTTTCATGGTGGGCATTCCGGTACTGTCGGTATCTCCACTGATGACACAATTAGCCCATGGACCATAAGGGATGAATCCCATGCCCTCGCTTGCCCGTTCCGCTAGTTCTGCACGAAGCACCACACTGCCATGTTTCGTAGTAACCTCGACGATATCACCGGGTTCAATCTTCAGTTTCTCCAAATCACTTGGATCGAGTCGAATTTGAGTAGTAGCCTCATGGTAAATCTTACTGAGTTTTCCTGCTTCGAGTCCCACACCCTGACGACGCGTCCTACCTGTTAACAAAACAACTTCTATGCTAGGCATAGACTAATTACACTCCACTTCTGATTGTCACCGATAACTGATAACCTCTAATAAATCTCTTGCTAAAGTCCAAAGCCGATTCCCCGCCTCATCAGGATGAAGGAATTCTGACAATCCAACCCTGAGTTGAAAGCGTTCCCACAACCACATGATTGCGAATAATATTTCCTGCCGTATCACGAATCGCTTCAACTATTCCCCTGATGCGCACCTGATCTCCTCGATTGAATACAGCAGAAAAAATACCTTCAAATGAGAGAACCTCCGTTAAGGCAGGTAATTCTGTATCCCCCTCCTCTATGGTAATATCTCCGACCAAGTAATGGGCTGGCACGAAAAGGTTGTCCTCATCTTCCATAATGGTCGCTGTAAATTGAACGCTTTCCACTGGCGAATAAGTCTCAGCCCCATACTGATCCATAATTTCCCCATCCATACGAACAGGACTAATTGAAAAAGCTGTTTGTCCAAACCGTCCCCGTTGCCAATGCGACCACGAAATCTGTTCTGCATATCGTGCAGGAATCCCCAAGATACGAACTTGCCGCAATTGCCACGCTTGAATCTCTTCACCTGAATATGGTTTGAATAGTTCTTCACCAAATAAATCGTCCATCACGTTCCGAACGCGGTGTGCGTTTTCTTGCCCGTAGACAAGCAAATCAATATCTGAGAACATTGGATTGTGAAGTTCAAGTAAAATCGAACCAGAAATACCAAACCGGTTCTCATCAACACCACTTCTTTCTGACAATAATGTAACAAGAGCTTTCGATTTAGATTCCAACGGATCCTGTGGATCGCGCAGAATTTCAG
>SMYQ01000254.1 GCA_007050885.1 Candidatus Bathyarchaeota archaeon | reverse complement strand
GCCTGCAGAACCTCCGATCACCTCTTCATCCGTTGACGGGGGATCGGCGTAGCAGCGTTCCGGCAGCGGATGTCCACACTTCTTAGTTCCTTCCGTTTGGAGCTTGTGCGGGCCCAATTCCCCCCTTATTTCCTAAAATCCTTTTTTTTCGAATTTTTGCACCAAGGAGTGCAAAAGTTGGCTCGCTTCTTCTCTTTTCATCGAATTTTTGCACTGACGAGCTCCCATCGAGTAATAGGCAATTTCCGGGTTATACATCATTGTCCTGCATGGGCAGGAGGTTGATAGAAAATGGTCGAAAAGAAAGAAACCGGACACACAAAGAAGAAAATTGTCGAAATGCCTGTTGCAGAACGCGCTGTGACAGGAGCAAAGAACCCACGAGGCACTCCCCGCGATCGAATCAACTTTGCAATCGTCACATCACGACGCTAATCACACTTACTGTTAGGGAGCGACACTGACACCAGGGACACGGACCTTGGACACTGACCAAAGCCGGGTCTTCAAGGAAATCGAACGTAAACTCCGAATCCGTTGTCCTAAAAAGGTCCATTGCCACCCATTTTCTTTGGACCGGGAAGTGCCGAAATGGAGGGGAAGGAACCTTGAAGACCCGGTTGATTTTTTTATAATAGTCAAGCTATATATCTCCTCACAAGGTTGGTGGCGGTAAATAACGATTCATTCTGACAATAGTTGGCAAAAACCGACCTGTTCTGCCTAGCCTTCTAGGCGTTTGAATAGTTGTTCAAAATACTCATCAATGACACTATGATATCGTCGGCTTGGATATCCGTAAATTGCATTAGCGGAAACAACCTCGGGTGTTTGCCGCAAGGTCTTAATTATATCGCCTGCTTCCCTCATGTGCTCAACCACAAATACGCAAAAAATGACTGGTTCAAAGGCCGATGCATACGAATACCAGAACCAAAATGGATAGGTCTCTTTAAGAATATCAACAATCTTAGATCGGAATTCTCTACCTTCTTCGTGACGGATGATTATCATAAAGGCCGTGTGACCTCCTGCATTCAAGTCCCAATTCACACTAAGCTTGAAGGACACTTGATCAGGCCGGCTTCCACCCCGTGAGTCCCAGTTCAGATAGAGTTCTGGTTCGGAGCCTTTTTCGTCAATCAAATTTTGGATGATTTTTCGGATTCGACGAGGTGTAAGCCTGGTGTTTTGAGATATATCACTGATAGACATTCTTGGGTCCTGTCGTAAACACTGTAATACCTTCAAATCTGATAAGGATAATTCACAACGCATACCTGGTTCAGATAAGATTGTGTGAAAATCGACCGATATAACACCTGGAGTTTGACGTAAGAATGTACCAATTTCCTCAAGACCTTTGGCACCAGCATAATGTCCGAAGCAGAGAATGCTTCCATCCGTGAGAATACTTGCTGAATCGATCGACTTGTGTGCTCCAATACCATCCAAGAATGCATCCGAGGGAATCGGATCCTCCGTTCTTACCAGCGCAACCCAAGATTCCATCCCCAACATTGCATTCATCGGAACTAACCACCCCCCACGAATGATCCCGTCACTTTTGAGCTTCTGTATACGTTTTTTTACCGCATTCACCGAGAGGTTGTATTTGTTTGCAATAGTCTGGTATGATACACGATAATTGACAGACAACTCGAAGATGATGTTCTTGTCAATTTCGTCCATACTTCCCAAACCTACCTAATCTGGTTTACATCGATTTGATGACGTTGTGAAACCACCGCCGCACCACCCATGCAGCGTTCCAATGTCCGAATCCAGATTTACTATAAGGTCCTTACCTAAAAATACAAGCCCTAGACTGGATATTACTAGAAATACTCAACAAGAAAAAGTCGTACAAAAATCGATTCGATGATGAGTAACCAGGTCCATCACTTCGCATCTAGCTGTTTGAAGAGTGTTTCAAAATAGTCATCTATTTGGCTTCGAAAGACTTTCGTGGGATATCCGAAAATCGGATACACATCAGTGGCTTCCGGTAATTGTGTCACAGCACTCGCTATGTCAATTGATTCACGTAAATGCTCAACCATGAATATGCAAAAAATCACAGGTTCGAAGGCCGACGCATAAGCATACCAGAACTCAAACGGATATGAGCGTTTCAACCAATTGACAATCTGACTTCGGGCTTCACTGCCTTCTGCATGCTTAACCCTAATAATGAATGCCGTATATCCGCCGGCGTTTAAATTCCACGAAACCATCAGACGAAAACACACCTCATTGGGGTGCGCCACGCCTCGCGGTTCCCAATTCAAGTAAAAAGTTATCTCCGAACCGTTTTCCCCAAATAAATTTACAAGTATTTTCCGGATGCGACGTGGTGTCAACCCAGTTCGTTGGGCAATCTCGCTGATTGGTATTCGCGGCTCTTCGCGCAAACAGCGGAGGACTTTCAAATCAGCCATAGTCAACTCACACTTCTTTCCTGGATCATTCAAAACGGTGTGAAATTCTACAGTTACTACTCCAGGGACTTGGCGCAAATAACTCCCAATCTCCTGAAGGTCTTTTGCTCCTCCAACACTACCAAAGCATAGCATGCTCCCATCGGTTAAAATACTCCCTGCTCGAACCAAACGGTGTGCGCCCACTCTACCCAGCTGTTCTTCTGAGGTACTCGATCCTTCCATGCGTAAAATCGCCACCCACTCCTCACTCCCTAGCATCCTAGGCACAGGTACCAAAAGCCCACCACGAATGATACCCACACTTTTCAACCGTTCAAACCGTTTCTTCACACCGTTCACAGATAAATCGAGTTTCTTCGCCATGGACTGATAAGAAGCCCGATAATCAACGAGTAGTTCGAATATGAGTTTCTTATCAATCTCGTCCATAGTTGTCACGCTAAACTTTCCTAGATTTCCTGAAGGTGGAGGGATTTATGAAACATCGCTGCACCACCCATGCAGCATCTAATGTTCCCAATCTATGGCATCTTAAGTTAACAGCATCATAAAAATATGAATGTACATGATTATGTGAAGAAATCACCATACTGGAACGCACTGCCATCAAAGGCTTTAAAGTTGATATATCTTGAAGTAAGGGAGTTTCTCATATTACGGTAGTTGATATAGTTGCAGGCTTCAGCAGCATTGACTACACCAGCACCTGTTGCAGGATCTTCATTTGGTCCCGTCGGTTCGTTATTCGCACTAACACCCTGTTGTACATCAATCGCAGTTCTTTTCAGAACCTCCTTTATATAGCGTGGAAGCAGGATAGATGCACTATTCCAGTAAGTGGCTTGCACTAATGGGATCTGTTTTAGCAAGACTTGGGGTAATCGTAGTCCAATTCCTGAGGTCCTTCTTAGTATTAGCCCACTAATTTTCCTTATCCTCTCAAGCATCAGCGCTACAACACCAGCCACCATGGGCGCCGAACAAGAGGTTCCAGTAGTATAAACCCACCCATCATATGAACAATTACCTTGGCCAATCTTATCATCTGCCATACAGCCCCATTGTGTGGGCATGGCTTGATAGGGGGCAGGATACCTGACCTTAATTTGATTCCCAAATCTATCAAACAAATCCTCTATTACCACAGGACCACATAATCCACACACATCAGGGACTTTACGCGGGGGATGCAGAACTGAGGTGCCACTAGAAGCTGCATCGGAGGCTATCCATGTTAAATCCGAATGGGCAAGTGTTGGATCTTCAGGATAGGCACCACCTACAGCAATAACATCGGGGTACGTAGCAGGCCAGACGATTGGTCC
>SMYQ01000152.1 GCA_007050885.1 Candidatus Bathyarchaeota archaeon | reverse complement strand
ATTAATCCCTTCTTCTTGATGTATGTGAGAAAGGACCTAAGGGGTTTGACTGCCGATGGGATAATTAGCTCTCCATAGCTAGCCACATCCACTGGACTAATATCCCTTACTTGCCTGGATGAGCCAAGCCATCTGACGAATTTAGATATCTCTGCCTGTATTTCCCCCCTTTCTTGTGTGGGGGAACTTGATAGAAACGCATCAGCTACTTCAGCAAGCGTCGGACTGTGCTCGGAGATATTTTCCACCAAGGGATAAATAATAGCGTGAAAAGTGGGCGATGTCAATTTACCGGGGGGTCAATCTCATTCCTAAATCGGCTCGGGTGCGAAGCAAGCGACTCAAGTCCTCTCGATTTATCACTCCGATAACTTTTCCCACCTCATATATATCCTTCAAGCCCTAACAGAATTGTGCTACCATTTTCTTGTCTCCTAGCCATCGGTGGAAAAACCTCCTTCCTCTGCTCTTTTTCCTTGCTCCAGTGTTCTACCACCTCTTCACTTTTCCACACAAATCAGAATAGAGCCCAATCAAAGTTGACGGGATGAAGAGTCCGATTTTGGAGGGAGAGCTTCCTAAATGCAAAGAGTCTGGAAAGAAAATAGCAATTCAAATGAAGGCTTTATTTGTCTCCGTTCGCACGGTACATAAGCAACTATCTCTTCGCTAAGGGTTTACCCCGCTGGCCGAGTCTGCGAAACCTGCCGCTGAACCAAGCGTCAGGGATACCTTGTTCAGGAATCATAGCCAGAAGCCCACCTGGTGTTTCCAGACAGCGGAAGTTTCATAGGTATCCAACGTGCTATTAGTCTAGGATATAGAAGAATAGGAACTGTATCAGACGGAAATACGGCAGCTTCCGTAGCATCCTATTGTGCCAAAGGAAGTCTGGAAAAATTCTAGTCATCGCCAACCTTCCGACCTAAAAAATTAATCCCATTGCTATTCATAGGCTGGTTTCAGTAGAATAAGGGTAGATAATGATTATGGGAATGTTTTTTTCGATAGTCTTGAGATGGGAAAACGAAGTGATATGTATTTCATAAATTCCCATGTGCCATTTTAGAGCTGGCGGTTCAGAAACAATTGCCTCTGAAATCTACGAATAAGTGAATTTTGAAGTTCCCGACTACATAGTTGTCCGCACCAGTTCAAGGGGAAACATAAGGGGTGTGCTGAAGAGATTTGAGGAGTTTGGACTGTGCTGGCCAGTCAGTAATGCACCCAGAATGAGCTGTGCGCAAGTTAGTGGCCGCTCGCCAATCTCCAACGCTTTCATCAATAACAAAGAAACTATATCCCCGATCGAGAATTCTCATACCATTGGACATGCTATCGAGAACCTATATCCACACAGCGGAAACGAATTGACAGAGGGAACCGCAATAAACGAGAATGCCCCCTTTGTTTTCATCGTAATGTTATATTCGGCCGTTTTCGAAAACTATGATTGGAAGCCCTCAATTCTGAGCTAGAAGAAGCAAATACATGAATCCAGCGAAAGGATAAGAAGGAGGTGTAATTTCATGAGCAAGATTAAGGTATTTGTCGTTTTTGTCTTGGTGGCGTGCTTTTCGATATTCGGAGCAGTGTCATGTGATGACGACTCATCTTCGACCACGGTTGATAAAAGCCAAGAAACCGAAGGGGCTCTGAGTGTCTCTGAATTATTAGAAAATCCCGTATATGATATGGGGGTTGAAATCTATGGTGAAGTGAGTTTGCTAGGCCAACTTGATTGTCCTTGCTTTGAGTTAGCTTCTGGTGGGGAAAGAGTCCGGGTTTGGTATGACTTAATGGTGGAGGATGACGGAACCAAGAGAGCTTCGGCGAGTGTAGAAAAAATTGCAGATGGAGACTCGGTTGCAGTAGCCGGTGAACTTAAGACACAAGGTAAATACCGATTACTCAACGATTTCTGGGCTAGTAGTATTGAAAAAACGCCTACTGCGGAAGGTTTAAATCTTGAGAAAACGTATGGGGACGGCAAGCTGTACAAGGCAGGGGAAATAAATGTGGTGGTGTTGAACGGCAATTATTATGAGATGGGGCAGCAATACGGCAACTTGCTGAAAGCGGAGCTCAACAGCTTTTATGAAGCGACATGGGAAAGCTTTACGGAAGAAGAGCAAAATGCAGTTTTGATGTTGATAGGCGAGCTGTCTTCAGGTTACACCACAAGGCAGTTGGAGATTCTGCAAGGAATGGCAGAGACATCTGGCTTAACAATTACTGAACTAATGCTTCTAGATCAAAACATAGGCGTCTCTTTTATTCAGTTTGCATGCTCCTACATAGCCGCGTGGGGACCCTATACCGCAGATGGGACATTGATTGTTGGTCGTAACTTCGATTGGTTTAAACCTTTCAACGAGCCGTGGAGTCCCTATCTCACGGTAGTGGTTTATAACCCGACGTCAGGCGGTCATTCATGCGCTACCGTGGGTTACGCAGGCATGGTAAATGGCTTAACTGGCATTAATGACCAGAGCTTGTTTATTGAAATGAATAACGGTACCAACTCAATGGGAACGCAAACGTTCTTGAAGAATCGAACATGCTATCTGAATGATATGCTAAATTTCTTATGGGATGCGGGAAGCATGGAGACATTAGGCAAATTGATAGAAACAACACGTGCTATGACACCGGTAATAATAAATGTTGCTAATGGAGAGGAATCCTTTTCTTATGAGAATGCTCCCTTTGAGACGAGAAAAAGAGGTCCCAACCAACCTGGGCTCCTAGTAGCCACTAACCATTATATGCTGCCAAGTTGGGGAATACTGAATCGACCTTCTCCCACAAGGTCTTTGGAACGATATGATAATCTACTAAAGCTTGGGAACAAGTATAAGGGAACAATCGACGTAAATGTTATGCAGGCTATTCTTGATACGACGTTAGACAATGGGGGAGCAACAGAAGTACTTGCTGAAGATACAGGTACAAATCCTGATTTGACCATGTACCAAGTCGTTGCCATTCCTTCAGAAAAGAAAATATGGGTAAAAACACCAAATTATCCAGATGATACTGGCAGTAGTTGGACTTTAATTGACCTCAACTCTTTGTTCACTACGAACAACCCTGGCGTATAGCTTTGTGGGGATCAAAGACAGCTGCAAAATGCTATGATCGGAGCTAGCGAAGTCTAACAGATGGTGAACAAGCCCTGATAGAATTGTGCTACCATTTTCCGCGCTTCTAGCCATCGGCGGTAAACTTCGTTCCTCTGCTTTTTCCCTTATCCTAGGGTTTTACTACCTCTTCACTTTTCCGCACAAGTCAGAATGGAGCCGCGGTTACCGGGGCGTCAATCTCATTCCTAAATCGGCTCGGGTGCGAAGTAAGCGACTCAAGTCCTCTCGGTTTATCACTCCAACAACCTTTTCTGCTTCTATTACCGGTATATGATTGGCATATTCCCCATTCATTTCCTGGAGTACGCTCAAGACATCTTGGTCAGCATGAACTACTTTTAGTTTACTGGCTGGGGTCATTATCTCCTGCACAGAGGTGATGGCCCAACGGGTGCGGGGGACTTTCTTTATTTGCTGCAGGGTGACCATGCCTTCTAGGCCAGCTCCCTGGGTTACCAGGAAGCAACTTCGCCCTGTGGGCAATATGTATTGCTGGACTAGCTCCGTTAAGTTGAGGTGGGTAGGGACTACGGGACAACCATAGTCCGTAACTTGGCGTGCCGTGATACCAGTAAGGGAATCCCTGAGCAAAATCTGTTGCTGACTAGCTCTGGCTGCATCGTGGAGAAACCAGCCAATGAATATCAGCCACAGGCCGTTAAACCATAACTGGAGAGCAAAAATAAGGGCAAGGCCT
>SMYQ01000220.1 GCA_007050885.1 Candidatus Bathyarchaeota archaeon | reverse complement strand
GCCAGGAGAACGGCCAGGAAACCCTCGAAATGCTGGACCATGCCAATTTGTTCATCGTCCCACTGGATGAGGAACGGTGTTGGTACCGTTATCATCACCTGTTTGGCGATTTGCTACGCCAGCGACTGCGCCAAACACAGGCGGAACAATTGAAAGAACTGCACGACAAAGCAAGTGAATGGTACAAGCAAAATGGGTTAATCGACCAGGCAATTGAGCATGCTTTAAAGAGTAAGGATTTTGACCAGGCAGCGTATCTGATCCAAAGTCAAATCGATGTGCTATGGCAGCGTGGCGAACACGGCAAATTAAGGCGATGGGTACAGGCACTACCTGAAGATCTCCTCTTAACCGAACCCCAACTCGGCATCATCCATGCCTATTATCTGCACACCATTGGTGAATATACATCTGCTGAACAGCTTCTCCAAAGAATCGAATGGATTTTGGATCCTCACGGCAATGGCGATGAGGTTATCCCTTCACTGGAATGCAAACATTTATTAGAGATAGATAGATTAAAGCTAACAGGGAGGCTCTCATTAATACGAGCTTTAATCTATTCCTTCGACGGCAATGTAAAAGGGATAATCAAGCAGGCAAATCGTGCTCTAGAATACCTTCCCGAACAAGACCTGACCTGGCGAAATCTTTCAGGTTTCGCGCTAGGTGACGCGCATTCTTATTTAGGCGATATGGCTGCCTCGTACGATGCTCGATTCACAACGTTAAGAGCTTGCGAAGCAGAAGGCAACATCTTCTACATTATCTTAGCAGCCCTAAAACTCGCCACCACATTGAGGGAGCAAGGAGAACTGTACCGCACCAGAGACCTTTGTAATGATCAGGTCAGACTTGCAGAAAAAAATAATCTGGCAGAAATCAACATGGTTGGGTGCATAAGAACGATCCTGGGTGAAGTGCTTGCTGAATTTAATGATCTGGAGAGAGCAATTCAGCATGCCAGGCAAGGCGTAAAAATAGCAGAGGGTGGTCAAAACCTGGTATTTCTGTCCATGAGCTACCTTTATCTGATGAGGGTCCTTTTCTCCAAGAAGGATCTGGAAGGCGCCAAAGAAGTCTTTGATAAGGTGTTACGTCTCGAACGGGATATGACCATTCCCATCTGGCTTTCAAGTCAAATGGCAACATGGCAGGTAAAGTTTTGGTTGCTCCAGGAGGACCTTAAAGCAGTTTCTAATTGGGCAGACAAACGTGGGATTCTTGTCTGTGGTGATCAACATACCCATGAGAGTATTGATCACCTTTCAATGATTGATCACATCGTATATGCCCGTGTCCTATTCGCTCAGGATCGGATGGAAGAAACAATCCAATTGTTAAGGCATCTATACAAGACTGCTGAAAGGAGTGGAAGAATAAGTCGATCCATTGAAATCAAGATGTTACAAGCTTTGGCATATCAATCAACCGGCCAAACAGAACAGGCGATGGAATCATTTGAACATGTCCTCAATCTGGCTGAACCGAAAGGCTTTATCCGCATTTTTGTGGATGAGGGTCAGCCAATGGCTAGCCTACTTTATGAAGCACTCAAACGCGAAATTACACCAGAATATGTACAGCGGCTATTAGCGGCCTTCCCCGTTACCGAACCGGAAGGAGTCACTTCAACGAAATCTCAAGTGGATCAATCGGGGTTGATTGAGCCTCTGAGTGAACGCGAAATCGAAGTGCTACAGTTCATTGCCAAAGGACTGACCAATCAGGAAATCTCGAACAAGCTTTTTCTTTCAATGCATACGATTAAGACTCACACACGCAATATATACAGTAAGCTCGGTGCCCACCATCGGGCGGAGGCGGTAGCCAAAGCCAGGGCCTTTGGAATCTTATAGCCTCCATACTCACCTTTGATATATAAAGCCAATCAGTTTGACGGGCCGGCGGATGCCAGTCCGTTTTTTATTTTCCTTTCACTTTCCAAATCTCAATTACCACCTTGGATACCACGTTAGGGGTATGACACTAATACTGTCTTCCTTGTATTATTCAGTTTAGAGTTTTGGTGCGCGTAATTTGGAGAAATAGAGAATCTCGATGATTTATATAAAATTGGCACAAGAAATGGTAAGGGATGCCATCCGAGAAACCGAAAAGGCACGCCTAAATAGTATCAGCGGGCAGAAGGGTGGCAAATTGATGAGAATATTGAAAATAATATTGATTATCACTGTCGCAATAGTTATTCTGTATGGAGCAATTTATCTTTGGTTCCTGACCCCCAGCTCGGATTTTCAACTTTACACCTAGTGGCCCATTCCGCGATTACTAGCCGACTGGTAAGTTCGAATTTCCACGTTTGAAGAACAAACAAGGCGTAGTTAATCTTACATTTATGCTGGGCGTCAAAATTTGAGCAAACCGTAATACCTAAAAAAGGAGAATGATATGAATAAGAATTTCGGTTTCTTAATCGGTCGAGCGGCAGCACTAGCGATGGCAATCATGACAATCGTTTTTGCGATTTCCCTGATTTGGGAAGTGATAAATCTTTCAGAAATTGCGAAGAACCTCGGGTATGTTGCCAGCCTCTTATTAGCCATAAGCGTGGTGATTATGATGGCAAGCTTCTATGATGTTACTCAAAAACCATTAAAGATATTTGGATTACTTGCCTTGGTGTCATCAATCATCTATGCGCCTTTTTGCATCAGCACCTATTTTCTTCAATTATCCATTGTTGCCTTCAATCCACTTAATTTGTCAGGCGAAGTTTTGAAGGCGATCACCTTTAAACCAGGTTCTCCAACTTTTGCGTTAGATATGCTGGGCTACTGTTTTTTGTGTTTGTCCACCTTAGCCGCTGGATTCGCATTGACAGAAGCAAAGGACAAGATACTACGAGCATTATGCTTTTTTCATGGGGCGCTTGCGGTTCCCACAATTGCGTCACCCATCCTCAGTGGACTGTTTCTGACAACAAACGGCGAGACAGATTTTACCGGTCATTATGTACTACTGTTTTGGTGTGTCGTTTTTGTACCAATTGCTCTACTATTTATGAGATATTTTAAAGAAAGACAAAGGCTTTAAAGTATTGCCCGGCGAAAAGTATTGATTACGCCGCCTGTTAGGAGAAATAATGACCACAGCTGACAGAGGAAATGAGCATGCCCCATCAAAACTTTCTACACCTTGGGTTTTTCTAATGCTTACTTTCGGGATATCTTGGTTATTCTGGATACCGACTGCATTGTCAGGCAAGAGCATTGACACGTTTCCGGTTTCACTATTGTTCTATCTCGGTGGAGTTGGTCCACCGCTAGCCGGGATCATCCTGACCTACCTCACCCAAGGCAAGGAGGGCCGCCGTAAGTATTGGCAGCGGGTAATCGATTTCAAGTGTATCGGCTCGAGATGGTATGCAGTGATCCTGCTTATCATCCCCGCCCTGACCGCTCTCGCCATCCTGTTGGATATCCTTGATGGTGGAAGCGGAGCACAATTTGAAACCGCTGCCCGTTTTCTGAACCGACCCTTGAAGATTTTGCCTTTTTCTGCATTCATCCTGCTTTTTGGTCCTCTCCCTGAAGAACTTGGCTGGCGCGGTTATGAACTTGATCGTTTACAAGCGAAATGGAATGCGCTGACCTCAAGTCTAGTTCTGGGCACAGCATGGTCACTATGGCACTTTCCATTGGTTTTTATAGAAGGTACGTACCAAAACGGTCTGGGGGTAGGTACGCTGTCTTTCTGGTTGTTTATGGTGGCGATGCTTCCCGAGTCTATTTTGATGGCCTGGATTTACAACAATAACCGGCGCAGCACGCTTTCTGACGTGATGTTTCACTTCATGATCAACTTCACCGGAGAACTCTTCACAGCAACTG
>SMYQ01000226.1 GCA_007050885.1 Candidatus Bathyarchaeota archaeon | reverse complement strand
TGAGTCCTGCAGTCAAGCAGTTCCGGGATACTATGAGCTGCAAGATGCCGTGCCGAGTTCATCATCTGCCCTCGGTCCTCAAGACCTCACCCTCATTGCTTATGCCCCAGGCTCCATTCCCCACTATTCCTACAATCCAAGCATTTGCCTAGGCTGGGGTACCCTGGCTTTCCAACCAATATTTACTCCGAGTGCAACGGTGCCTCGAAGCATTCCAGTTAATGTAACTGTTGAGGTGGGTCTAGCGGGGAGTGAGAATTTTACAGACCCGCTTGGAGTAGGGGATGTTACCATCACCATCGAAACGACATCCGATGTGTATCCTACATCCTTGCAAGCTCCAAACCAATATAGCGTCACAATCGAAACTCAGCAACTTGCCCCAATTACCCATCTCCTTCGCATCAACGCTAGTATCCCCTACTGCACTCCTCATGTCGAAACTGTCCCCCTATCGGTCGTTGTCTTTGATACCCACCTCACCTTGGAACAGATCCTGCCCACAATCCCAGTCCTCTTTGATCCAACCACCATAGCAGTTGGATTGTGGAATGATAGTGGCACTCCGTTAGAAGGTTATCACGTGACTTTCAACATTACGCGTCCCGATGAATCTGCTCCCTTTCAAACAATACTAATCGACACCAACATGACCGGTCTAGCCCACTGCTCCTGGGCGCCAGATGAGGCTGGGCAATGGCGGGTCGATTATGCGTTTCAGGGCCAAGATATGTACAACGCTAGTCAAAGTGTAACTGTTATCACGGTCAATCGACGACCGCTAGCCTGTAAAATTTTGCAGCCTCCTCCATCCTCTGTCTTCATTGGTAATCAAAGTTTCATCGAAATTGAAGTCTCAGACGAATTGAACGGATCCCAAATTCCATATTTAGTTATCCACATCTATGAAGACGGCATTCTTCTTGCGTCCACCACCACCGATGCTAATGGCAAAGCCATTTGCCACTGGTTCGCTTCAGCCCCAATCGGGGTAAAAACATTACACGTTGAAATCATGGGCACGGAAACTCATGCTCCATTCATCTCTGCACCCTATGATTATCTCATACGTGATACTGTTTCCATCACCCTCACCAGCAACACGACACAAGCCTTTATCGGTGAATCCCTAATCATCGAAGTGCTTGTGACCACATCTACTTCAGACTATCCCAATGGCACTGCCTCCATATACTGGGATGGAGCCTGGAAACAGGATACCCTTATCACTCAAGGAACCAGCACCATACTCCTTTCAACCTCATACTCTGAGTTGGCTGGAGAGCATTTGGTTATAGTACGCTTTGGACACTTGGATACTCCAGATTTCTATTCAGAAACCTCAGCAGCAATTCAGGTCACTTTGCAAGGCATCATCACACCCAACCTTACACTAGCCATCAATCCACTCGAGGTCGATGATGCCTTTCTCCAACCCACTTTAGAAATCGTCATACAACTCTCTTACCGTAATGGCTCATCCTCATATGGGCTGTTAGCAAATCTCTCAATCCACATGTATTCCCAGGAAGGAAGCCTGCTAGCGGAATTTATAATCCCAACTAACATTTCAGGAATTGGCCAATTAACTATCATGACTCCCTTACCGGGGCTCTATTCTGTAACGGTGTATTTTGCAGGCCAACGTGGGTTCACTCCTACCTCAGCCACCACTCCCTTTCTAGTGCGTCTCCCTCACAATCCTGTAGGAGGCATCTTTTCCCCTCTCTTTCTGAGTTCACTAGCAGTAATGATTCTCGGTCTCAGTATTGGGGGTCTTCTATTCAAACGCTTACGGAAGCGTCTCAATTCCTTCCTGGAACGCCTGCAACCCATTCAGGATGGATCCGTGTGTTTGATGGATGAAATTGTAGAAGACATTAACCAACCCCCAAGTGACTCCCATAATGTATCTGATTTAGGTGACAACTAGCATGGGACGGAATTACAAAATTATCCAATGCCCCCACTGCTCCGAGTTCATCTACATTCCCGTAGGAGCCTGGCGAAATACCTGCCCTCGATGTAACGGGAAAGTGGCCCTTCACGAGTTGCGAGGCGTTATTGTGCCCACCGTCCAAGAAGCGCAAATCCAAGTCCAAAAAAAGCAAAACACCATTAATGGTCCCATAACTCCCGCTTCGCATCTCCGACCAGTGCAACAGGTCCTCAAAATCCTTCGCTCCTATCGCACAGATTGCCCGCAATGGTTTCCAATCCATGAAATCTACCAACAGTGTATTGAAGCGGGTCTTCTCCCCAAGGAGGTACAGGATGCAATTGATGTGCTCAAAGCTGAAGGATTTCTCGAAAAACGGGAGGACACGATCCGGGTCGTCCCCCTTAATTGATCCAACTAAAATGTAAATCTCCCATTACCCATTATGTGATTTTTTTTTCACACATTCGTTTGTAAAATATCGTTTCTTTCAATGCTAACACACCGCTACTTGCCTTGCGATCCACCATAATGCATATAAAGAAACCAAAATTTGCCAGCACAACGAAGAACCCATGAGACGCACAAATGTCCTCACGTTAGTAATCGTAAGTCTGCTAATCAGTAGTATTGTTTCAGTGCACCCTGTCACTGAAGGTTCCTTCTCTGCGTCTCTTGCTACCCAAGATGTTTGGTCACAGACTGCGGCCCTACCCTCTCCCCGTTCCTGCTCTGTTTCTCCACCCGAATCGTCCCCTCCATCTGTTGCATATGTGGCCAACGTCTCAACTCTCGCCTACTGGCAACGCGAACTAGCGATGCGTGTGAACGAGTCGCGTCTTTTGGGTCTTCTCACTTCCTTAACAAATTTCAACAGCCGCCATCCTTTCACCAGTGATGGTAACGCATCCATTGATTTTGTCGCCTCCTATCTGATCTCTCATGGGATATCATACACTGATGATTGGTTTTCCATTCCCAAAGGGGTCTGGACTGGAACTCACTATGTGTATCAATATTACTGGACTCGCAATCTATACATCACACCATGGGGCATCAATCCGTCGGCTCACAGCCTAATCATCACTTGTCATCTTGATTCTGCACGACAAGGTCTACTCGGGATGTTACCCACGAATGCTCCTGGTGCGAATGATAACGCAGCGGGTATCGCGTCTGTGCTGGAATCATTGGATATCCTTTATCAAACTCACAGGCCAACATCGCAGTGGAATGTCCTATTTGCTTTCCTTGGAGGTGAAGAGGGTAACGGCACTCGACCCTTATATGGCTCTAACCGAGTCATCTCTCATGGACTGAATGCCCTTGGTATCAATCCCAGCACCTCCTGGGCCCTCAACATCGATGAAATCGCTTACCAGGGGACAATCTGGCCTACCATTCTTGCCTTATATCGGTATATGACTGATGATGTTACTACCATTCAAGGCTCACTCAACGCTGTTTCGGATAATCTTGGCATTGAGCTCATCGATATGCAGCTCCCCCGTGCAGAAAACCTAGCATCAGTTCAAAGTGATTTCGGTTGGTGTATCTCCGAATGGACACTACACACCAACAATATTCCATCCATAACCATTTCGACTAACCAATACCCCGATCCCTACAAGCATTCCCTTTATGATGGTCTCTCTCACTGCGCAATTAGCAATGTGGTGAACACAACCAAACTCATCATAGGGCTTCTAATTGAGCTTACATTCGACCTTCCATCCACTCCTCCTGCTCTTGCAACCGAGTGGGTACCTATTCTGTCAGCTGTCGCAAATATCACTATCACTGATTACCTGGACCCGCTCTTGCCTAAATTTCAGGCGGTTGTACTTGATCCTCTCATTAACATTGACAATACCCTTTTGAACTACTTATCCCGCCTTGCTCAACCACTATTGATCTTGGGGAATGCAGGTGCC
>SMYQ01000076.1 GCA_007050885.1 Candidatus Bathyarchaeota archaeon | reverse complement strand
ATTGTCAGTAGAAGTGGTGACAGTGCTCCAATGAATAGTCCTACAGTTGCAATACTAACTAAAGCTAGATTCGTGTTGCCAAAAGGTAAAATCACTATTGATACCACGGTTATAGATAGAATTATAGTGACCGCTTTCTTTCGGGAACCTAAAATGTAGGACAGTCTTGGTATTCCTAAACTTCCAAAAATTCTGAAAATGCTAAAACTCGCCGCCATAACTCCAGCTAGTGTGGGTGTGAGATTTTGTGTTTCTAATATCTTGGGTAACCAGTTGTTCAGGCCATGAATTACCATGAAAGATGTAGTGCCGATTAAAACTATGGACCAAATATTTCTATGCTTTAAAAGACCGAACATCGATTTCCAAATGTTTTCCTTTGAGACAGAAAGTTCTGGGTCTATACCATTTGTTGATTTTGCAAATTTGATCCAAAGTAGTATCACTATCATTGGTATTATACCATAAAGTAGAAGGGTGTTTCTCCAAGATTCAACTAGGGGTAGAATCAACATATTTGTTGCCCCCAGAGAGAAAGCAGTGCCCATTGAAACTCCTGTGAAATAAATCCCAGATGCCGTTCCACGTTCTCTTCCAAAGAACCATGAAGCTACCAACTTTGGTAGACCAATAGATATGATTGGTGCCCCAATACCAAAAACCGCCACAGAAGTAAATAGGGAAATGAAATCAATTGCATGGGCCCTCAAGATAGCAGATAATGCAACTGCTAAAAGACCAACTGAGAATGATTTCTTTAGTCCAAGCCGATCAACTATAATTCCTGAAGGATAAGCAGACAATATGTAGAAAAGGGGCCATGCCCCAGCAGCAATCCCAAATTGGGTATATGTTAATTTCAGTTCAGACATTATTGGAGTAGCTAGAGGAGCTAAGGAAAAGGATACTAATCCAAAACAGAAATATGAGATCCAAGCCAGAGCTAGCATAACCCATCTATATTTTATGGGTGGTTGGTGAGTCAGAGTCTCTGACATATTTTCATCCTTAATTATCAGCTACAGATGGAAATTACCTTTCATATATCGAGTCAATCAATAAATCGAATCCGATATCGAATGTTTTTTTCTAAATATGTAGTACATTGAATCGTACAATCCAGAAATGATCGATGAAATGTTTGACATGTTCGATTTCAGATCAATATAGGATATGTTTCTCCTCCCATAGGTAAAATATTGATTTCACTATCTTGACCGTGTCGATTGGATAGGAATTTCAGAGCTTCATCTATATTTTGGAATTTTTCAAATCCTAGCTTGTCGGCATCTTTTTGGGAAACGCCTTTTGATATTATACATATTTTATGTCTTTCCCGTACATAACCGATACTCATTGCCATTCCCAGAGATACATAATCCTCGATTTGCTTTTCATCTCTATAGATCTGTTTTAATTGTTCAGTGGAATACTGCATGTAATCAAGCAATTTTGGATGCATGACCGCAACACCTTCAGGGCAGGGAGAAAGTAGTAGGATTCCACCATTTTCTTTTGTGGCAAGATCGGCTGAAAATAATCCTTTCTGTCCTTGCCAAAATTCTATATCTGCAGGATAACTACTGCAAATCGTGAAATCAGATAATAATGAAATTTCGACGCCATAGATTTTTTTCGAAAGCTTAATTCCTTCCCTATGTGCCTTAATAAAATGCCCGCAAAACACCTTTACAATTTCCCTATTTCTTGTAATGGATGTATTTACTAAAAGGTGAATTCCAACTTTCTCAGCAAATTCGTCAATTAATTGGCGAGTGGGATTGTCTTCCATCCCTAAGCCGTTTGGTGTTGTCATACCAGAATGTACATGCATCCGACCAACTGTTTCTTCACCTGCTAATCCTGGAAGAAGTATTTTGGCACCTGCTCCCCAACCGGCATTACAGTGTGGAATGATGTTTCCAGTTGCGATTCGAATATCAGCTTTGATGTAGTCTTTGTTAATCCATACTGGCACATTATCTGCAATCTTTCCTATGTATTCAAGTTCTGTCTCATTATCAAAAGCATGATTGATCACTTCATATTCTTCGACAATTTGGGGTCCATACTTGTCTTTCATTTCTTGTTCTGTCATTTCTCTATGAGTTCCAAGAGCGATAATGATCTTGATATCCTTCCTGCTAGCTCCAGCACTTTCTAGTGATTTCAGAATTGGAGGAAGAATAATGTGTGTAGGTGTTACTCTAGTTACATCATCTACTGCTATAGCGATAGTCTTACCTTTAGGAGATAATTCGTTAATCCTTTGTCCTTGTATAGGATTTTTCAGAGCATTTTCTATTTCAAGAGTTGGATTTAGAGAAGGTGATATCTCTGAAGGATTTACTATTTTCTTAACTCTTCTATCATCGAGTTCGAAACTTATTCTTCGTTCACCGTAAGGTAGTTCCAAATGCATTGCTCTTCACTTTAATGAAGACAAATAACACACTTAAAAAATTGATATTTCGATAATTCCTAAATAAATTCTGGCGAGCTTCAAACTCGATGCATTAAAATGTATAGCAATCTATAGATAAAGTATAATGCTAAGAAGCTTATTGTAAGAAAAAGCAATCTAGAAACCAGCAATAAAGTTTCCTTGGAGAATCGTAATGAGGCATAGTGTACTGACATAGTTTTATTATACATTAAGTAAGAGTTAGCAAGGGCCTCATCTTCAGGTATGGCAGCGACTTCTGGAATAGTAGTAGTAGATAAAACGAAAGCGAACAATTTTATTCCAAAAACTATCAAGAAAAGATAGAAATAATTTCCATTAACTAATAAGCTCATAGGCGAGATCAAAATATTCGCCAAGCACATAATGATCACAATTAACATACTAGATTTGATTGCACCTAGCCATCTATTGTAACCTGCAAATAGAAAGTTGCCAATAAAATTAGAAGCAGTGTAAGTGAAAGATGAAAATAAAGATAGTAGCGGATGTATTATTGCAAAAGGTGTGGCTAAAGCTAATATGGGAGTCGATGCATCCAAACCTACACCGTATCTTAGTCTCTTGAAAGGCCAACCTTTACAGATAACTGATGCCACTACGCTTGTTAGCATTGTTGCAAGATACATGGATATTGCCAGATAATCTGGGCCTTTCAGATAATCCATAACGTATGGGACCCAGACTACTGTAAGAAGATAATTCCCAGCAAAGATGGCTACAAAATATGTCGATGTGGAAAACAGTCTCTCTGGTTGCTTAATAGATTTGGGCATCTTCACTTTTTCAAGATGTGACAATTTCATCATAGAGACTGTTAAGGTTGCTAACAGTCCTATTCCGGCGCCTAATACAAAGATGTATAGAAATTTTACATCTGCAGGCATGAATGCGAGTAAGAATATTGCCATTCCATAACCAATTATGCTAGAGAAGCCTAATGCTGCCGTTCGTTTGGCAGTTACATCTTTTATCTCATCTTCTGATAAGGAACCAAATATGGCGAGATTTGTGAAAGCTGTTGTTGGTGTGGCTGCCGCACATGCATAGATTAAAGCGATAACTCCAACGTCTTGAGTAAAAGGAATGAAAAGAAATATGATTCGATCTACTGCATGTTGAATAAGAAAATTGAATTTTACTTTTGTTAGTAGGATTTTTGGAAATTTGTATATTATTAAATGGATTAGAAGTTTAGTTACTCCCGCTACGCCCACGACTAGGGATATACCTCCGACTCCTCCTCCAATAGATACAACATAAACGAATAGAACGCCTGTTGTAAGTGCTGAAGATATTCCGTAGAAAAAGGACTCTAAAACTAGTAGAGATATTAGTTTGGTAGTCACATCAAACAATCTCTTTCAGGATTGAATTTAACTTCAGCATATGATGGAAATCTATATAAAAAATGACGTTATCCATTGATTTCGTTATTACTCATCAAATTCTTGTTTGTTACAATTTAATGAGCCAAGTATTAAATATCTATTAAGAGAACAAACTATCGATTCATATTGAATTTTGATTTTGAGACAGTAATTTTAGGTAATGCAGTGACATGGTGTGTTAGCGTAATTATTGTCGCAATTATTATCCAAGAATCTGAGTATTTTCTATCAGTAGTAGTGATTTTGTGTATTGCCGCTATGATAAGTATAATTTTGGTTGCAAAGGCTACTAAGAGACCTAAAAGTAAAGAATGGTATGAAGGAGAATAATTTCAGTTCTAACTTTTTTCTAAACGGCTTTTTGCTATGATTGCCGCGCCTAAAGCACCTACTAGTTGAGGATCAATTTTTTCTGGAATATGAATTGGGACGCCAAGGTCTCTAGATAAAGCAGATCTTAGACCAAGATTTTTTGATACGCCACCAGTTAACATCACTTCTGGTCGGATACCGACTTTTTTTCCCATCGTCGCAACTCTTTGTGAGATCGCATTATGAAGTCCAGCGATGATGTCTTCCTTGCTAGTTCCTTCGGCAAGTAATGAGACGATCTCTGTTAAAGCGAACACAGTACATGTGCTTGATATTTTTGCTGGATTATCTGAATTCATTGAAAGTTTTCCCAAATCTTCGAGAGGGACCTCTAAAACAAGTTTTGATGTAAATTCTAAGAATCTGCCTGTACCGGCCGCACATTTATCATTGAGAGCAAAATCTATTACTTTACCATCTTCACCAAGTGCTATTGCTTTAGAATCCTGACCTCCAATATCGATTACAGTGTGAACGTTAGGTGCAATATGGCGTGCGCCACGTCCGTGACATGATATCTCAGTAACAGTTTCATCTGCAAAAGGAGCCTTGACTCTTCCGTAGCCAGTTGCCACAATATATTTTCTATCTACCTCATCCATATTCACTTTTGATATTGTCTCTTTGAGTACTCTTTCTCCAGCTTCGGTTGGATTTGCGCCAGTTGATAATATTGGTCCAAAATGAATTTCATCATTGAACATAATTGACGACTTTGCTGTCGTACTTCCTATGTCCACTCCAGCTGCCAGTATTCCCATTTATTAAAACTCCTGTTTCGATATACTATGAACTTCAGTTAGTTTAGATTGGTATTAGTGCAGGTACCAATTGGATAAGAGCGAAAACAAACCAGACGTACCAAGCTGCTGTTGCTGCAATAGCAAGTGGGAAAAACCATGATCTGATCTTGACGTTGGTACCTCTCAAGTATAGATCTATACATTCTCTGGGGCAGACCTCTATACATTTTCCACATTTTGTGCAGTCAAGATTAGGTTTTCCCTTTTCTTCGATAGCCTTAGGTGTCATAGCGTAAGTATGACAGACATGCATGCAGTCATAGCACTTATCACACTTATCCATGTCTACTCTAACTCTGAAAGGACTTAAACTCTCAACTAGATTTATCATACCACCAACTGGACATAGAATACAGAACCATCTTTTCTTTGTCATTATCGGCAATACTATGACAAAGATTGCGACTATAGCTATGAAAGCTATTCCAAGCCATATGTACTGTATTAGGAAAGTCCAGCAGACTAAACATATTATGGGAACTAGTGCTCCAAGAGCCACTAAGAGCAGTGCCACGGCGATACCGTACTTGACATCTTTGATTTCTTCTTTTAATCCACCTAAGAAAGGTTCTCCACGAGGGGGGTGGAAGGTGGTTCTAGTTATTCTAAGTTTCCATCTTTCCTTTGTTCCATGTATGAATGTCTCCACAGTACCACCAAAGAAACATATCCAACCGCACCAACCTCTTCCAAAAACAACAGCTGTAGCTACAAATGGTACCATTACCATTATTAGCATAACCAAAGTTGTTGGCCAATGAAGCATTGCTCCTGGTTGTGACTCAGATCCATAAACCGCTAATCCAAGAGTAATCTCTGGAAGTGTTCGAGTGCACGGAATTATTGTAGTCCCATACATAGGAGCTCCCTGGAAATAGTAAACTCTTAGATGGTCACTAACCCATTGGGTTAATGATAACCAACCGATCCAGCTAAGAATAGCGAAGAATCCCACCCATACAACAGTTGAAAAGAAAATTAGAATTGATCTTCTAATATGTTGTACTTCTCGAGCACGTAAAACCCAATAAGTTGCAGACCCAATTAGAACTCCAGCTAATAATCCAACGATAAAATAAGGTCTAACATATAGGACAAATGAGAAAATAGCCACTGCTACTGCTGCAATAATGGCATTACGGGTACTGGTTGCTGGTTCCATAGTGGTTAGACATGAGATAGATTAAAAAATATAACTCTTGTCATATAGGAAATCAAGCAATAGAAGGTTTGAACACGCTTGAATAGAAAGAGCTTTGCCTTGGACAGTGATTAATGATGCAAATCCATCTATCACAATCGATTATTACAATATTCTGTGAGGAGAGAGTGACCTATCTTTGATTGAGGCATTGAATGAGAAGTTCAAGGATCTCCCTGAATATTTAGCGAAGAAAAAAGAAAATGGTTCGAAAATTATTGGATATTTCTGTAACTACATTCCCGAGGAATTGATCAAATCAGCAGATGCGGTTCCAATAAGATTAGTCAGTGGTGGTATTCCTGAAGCTATGCAGGCTGGAGAGCAATATGTAAAATCATATTGTTGCCCATATATTCGAAGTTGCATTGGAAACCGAGTAAACGAAAATTCATTATACAAATTTCTTGATGCTATTTGCGTTGCAGGCACTTGTGACGGTATGAAA
This sequence comes from Candidatus Bathyarchaeota archaeon, assembly GCA_007050885.1. The sequence continues at coordinate 9,883 of SMYQ01000076.1, read as the reverse complement.
AATGTAGAAGAATATTGGCGTAAATATTTTAACATACCAGTGTTTTCGGTCGGAGTTCCAAAAGTTTCGAATAGATTTCGAACACGTGAACATAGCTCTGAATATTTTAAGGGTGAACTTACTCGGCTCAAAAAAGATCTAGAGAGATTGACTGGAACAAAGATCACGAACAAACGACTCAAAGAGAATATAAGATTATACAATTTGATTCGAAGTAGAATGAGAAGACTATATGACCGTTTGAATATCGGATCGTCTCAAATATCTTGGCGTGACATATTCAGAATATCTCACTTGGGATATCTGATCGATAGAGACGAATTTCTTTTTGAGATAACAAATATCCTTAAAGAACTTAGAATTAAGACTAGCATAGAAAGAAGTGAAGAACAGATCAGGTTGATGCTGTATGGTTCCATATTGACCTTTGAAGACACAAAAATACTTGATATCGTCGAAGTTTCGGGAGGAAAAATAGTCGCAGATGCTCTATGCACGGGATCCCGATTTTGGCGAAAAGATGTTTCCATTGAGGGGTCGCTGATGGACGGTCTCGTAGATCGATATCTATACAATATTCCATGTGCCCACATGATGGACTTCATGATGAGACTGAATTATGTAATAGCAGCAGCTAGAGAGAGTAAATCCCAAGGTCTAATATATTATAATCTAAAATCTTGCGACACATATAGGTCAGAATTCAGGGAATTTGAAGAAGATGTTAAAAAAGAGCTTGGAATTCCATCGTTGCTGATCGAAACTGAATATTCACCAGCGGATATAGGGACTACTAGAACAAAAATTGAGGCTTTTCTTGAAATGGTGAGAGGTGCCTGATATCATAGCACATACTTCATCTAGAAAGATCCGGTTTGACGATTCATTCGAAAGCTTCAGCAGATTATGGAATTTGATATTAGACAGTAAGAATAGAATAGGTGTTACTGGATCCAGAGTTGTAGCAAAATGGCGTTTGTTCCCTCCAGAAATAATCTTTTCGATGGGAGCAATCCCTTACGATCTGCTTCTTCATGAAGGATTAGTTACGACAGAAGATGACGAGATAAACACTTCAAAATATGCGATCGAGGCAGGTTTGAGCGCAGATTGCTGTCCTTGGAACCTATTAGCAGCCAGTAAAATGCTGTCAAAAGAAAATGACTCAAACATTGATGTGTTCTTGGCAGCAGTAGGATTTTGTGACATATCTTCAAAAATCTGGCGGACAATGTCTAAAAGGATTGGGAAGCCATTCTACTCAATAGAAATACCCCAATTCAATTTTGAATCAGATAATAATGCCGTCTCATTTATTCAGCAAGAATTATCTTCAATGTTCAATCGACTTAGTCGCCGGCGAGGTTATGAATTCTCTGAAGAAAAACTCCTTAAAGCAATAAAAAAAGGGAATTATATAAGAAATCTTCTTAGTGATATCACCAAATTTTTATCCATTCAATCTGTGCCAGTACCAGCTTTAGAGTACTTTCTAATACAAGCATCTACAGGGGACTATCTCCAAGATCCAGACATAACAGGACCGATTCTGAACAGAATCAAAACAGAAATTGAATCTAGAAATAAACATGGTGAAACTGCACCAGGAATCCAAGATGGTGCTCCAAGAATATATTTTGTTGGTATGGCTCCCCAACAACTGGGATTCTGGAATCTTATCGAGGATTGTGGTGGAGTATCAGTCGGCTGCGACACATATCTCTCATTATTCTATGAATTGATTCCTGAGCATACCAATGTTCAAAAGGAACTAGCAAAATGGATTTGGCGTATGCCTCATAATATTCCAAGTATCGAAAGATCAAAAATACTGACATCCTATATTAAAAAACAGAATCCAGACGCAGTTCTAATAGGAAATCTTGTTGGATGTAGAAACTTATCCCAATCCGATAGAATAGTGAAAGAGACAATAAGAGAAGAACTTGGTATCCCAGTAACATCACTTGAGCTCGGAGCATCAGATGAAGATATCACATTATTGGAACCACATATACGTTCCCTCATTGACATGTGTAAATAATATGGAGTCGGCAATAACATATGAAAAAATGGAGAAAGGTTGAGATAGCACAAACTGTTTTATCAATTTTAATCATTTTCTCCATTATAATTATCTCAGCTTATAGTGTATGGCCAAATTTTTTTAAGCACAATTCTTCAGAAGCAGTGAAGCTAGTTATCAGCGGACCCCCTTCAAATACTATAACAATTGGTCAACCACAAATCATAACGGTATACGCCACCAATACTAACGGCCAAATAGATGAAAGCAGAAATGACATTATCGAGTTAATAATAAATCCACCTAATTCAGCAACCATTCTCAACTCTACGAGAACAAATTTACGAAACGGTAAAGCTACATTCATTGTTGTAATTAATCAAAGCGAGATAGTAATCTTTACTGCTAATTGGATTGCTGGAAGAACGCCTCTTGAATCCGCTATGGTTTCGTATAACTTAATGGAATTCTAAGGCCTGCAGAATTCTATTTTTAAGTCATCTATTAGCTACGCTTAGATAATGGATGAGTTTTTAGAGTTAGTATTTGGTTAGGCTGTTCTATCTACTTATGCTTCTGCCAATCCTGACTAAGCCTTTGCCAACTTTACGTTTTGTAGTTCTTGTGCCCCTTCGTATCGTTCTCTTTACTTTGGTATGGAGTTTTGGTTTTCTCTTGGATCTTGTTTTCTTCTTTTTCGGTCTTGATTTACTCTTACTTTTCTTGGGTGTTGTCCTTTTTCTTGGTTTCTTCTTAGTTTTTGGCATAATATGTTGTCAACGTTTTTTAAACATAAAACTTTGGGTAGCCTTTGTAAGTGGTCAGAAAAGATGTTCCTTTAAATTCAATTTATCCAAAGCATCAAGAAGGTTAGATATTTCATAATCTAGCATATTTTTATCTTTAGATTTTTTTTCATTTCTTCTATTAATCCAAATTGTCATGATTCCTATAGATTTTGCGGGATAAATGTCGTGTGACAATGTGTCGCCGATACTTACAGTCTGTTGAGACTTAGAATTTGAAGTAATTAATGCTTTGTTATAGTAATTTTTTTCTGTTTTTCTATAACCAATTATTGTTTCATCAAAAGCAAAATCAAAAAATTGCTTTGAGAAAAATCTCTCTATTCCTCTAGCTTTTTCTTCAGCATGAGATCCAGTTGTCAAACAAATTTTAAAATCATTATCCTTCATTCTCTGTAGGAATTCGTGAGTCTCGTCAAAATAATTAGGATTTGTCCAACACTCCTCTTCCGCTTGTTCGCATACTTGGATAAAATGTTTGGCTTCTTCCCTGTCATATTGTTTCCCTAATAATTCAAAAAGTAACTCACTATGAAATGCCGAATCATTGTGTTTCTCTGGAAATTTTTTATGAATTATTTCTCTATGAACTTTGAAAAAGAATGTATGCCACACAGTCTTTCCATCAAAACCAAGAAATCCATCTAATTTACTCTCAAATTTAGAGTCTGAATCATGAAGAGTTCCATCAAAATCTGTGAAAATTGTGTTAATCATTTTATTCACAGTTTTCTTAATTGTTTATGAATTATTATTCATGAATTCATATTTTGCACATGTTGACATTTTGGTGTATTAGGAATTTTATTTGTTTTGCTCCACAATGAATTTTGCGGCATCTAAGAAATCTCTTGCAATGTAAACATTAGTTTGCTTGAGTTTCTTTATTTTTTCAATATGTCTAGGTTCATTTTCAAAAGGAATCAGGATCCCTGTACCATTGATATTTAGTGCTGTTTCAACATCGCTTGAACGGTCTCCGATCACATATATAATAGTCTCCTCGCGAGTTAATCCTTCGGTTTTGAGTGCGTCAAAAACCATTCCTGCCTTCGGTTTTTCACACTCACAATCACAGACCATTCTTTCATCAAAATTATAGTCAGTCCGTTTTTTTACATATTGTAAGTTTGCATGTGGGCACAAGAAATAGCCATCTATCTGTCCACCCATTTCTGTAATTTGAGTCAAGATATATTGATTTACTTCATGTGCTCTATCAAGAGTCAATAGAGGGAAGTCTTTTATCGCTACGCCTGGCTGGTTTGTGATTACATAAATTACTACCTTCGGAAGAGTTCTTAGTAATCTTAAACCTTCGATGACTGTCGGTAGGATTTTGATTTTAGATTTCCAATCATCGGTTCTTCCAAGGTGATATTTCTTATCGTAAATTAGTGTACCGTCTCTATCGAGACAGACTAATGTTTTTTTCATTCTTGAATATACCTAGAGTATGCATCTTCTACAGTAGAGTTTTCTATAGTTATTGCATATATTGCATTGCACATTCGGATTGCTTCTTCCAGTCCTTTTTGATGTATATTTCTGCCAGTCGCGTTTCCTGATGCTCCACTCTCAATTTGATCATGAAGTTCCTGAAGAAAAGCCTTAACGTCAGTTGAAGGTCCTCCAGCACATATGACCTTGGTTCTTCCAGCAGCAATTATGGCTTCTTTGAATATTTTTTTTGATTCTTTTCCCTCTTGTTTGGGATAATTCACTTTAACGAAATCTGAACCAAGACAAGCACCAACTCCTGTTGCGCCAGCAATAAGGTGAGGATCTCTCTCATCGTTAACAGCTTTTCCTCTGGGATAAATCCAGAGAACTGTAATTAGTCCATATCCATGTGCTTCGTATATGATTTGTGTCGCTTTTCTTAGCATTTCGGGCTCATATTCACTTCCAAGATAAATGGTATAGCCTACACCAAGGATTTTTAATCCACTATTTTTCTGAAATTCAACTACCTGACTTACGTCAATAAGTTGTTCGCTATAAGGGTCCTTTTGATTTTTTTTGATAAGATTGGTTTTTGAATTCAATTTTACAAGGAACTGAACTTTTGGATAATGCATACCGTATCTTGCAATAAGACCAAGCTGAGTGGCAAAAATTCCTATATTTGCTTTGCTTGCAATTTTGAAAAGATGTTCTGGATTTGAATCATCAAGATGAATGTGTTCACCAAAGAAGTCGGCGTTTAGATGTTCGATCTTCTGATCTCCCGCAAAAAGCATAAGTCTTCCAGCACCTGATGTCGCATCGAAATAATTTTTAATATATTTCTCTCTGAAGCTTTTTGGAACATCTAACGGAACAATGATTTCTAATTTCTTCATAGAAATTCACCTTTGGAATTTTATTTGTGTATATGAGAACTTATTTAGTAACTGAGAGTTTATCAAATAGATAAATTGTTTGTAGTTATATGTTTAGAAAGAATTATTTGTTATTCAAATAATTTCATAATCGGATATTATAGTAAATTTTGCAATTTATTAGATCAAAAGTTGGGTATGATATTTGACTGAAAAAATTCTACCACCAACGACAGTAGGTGTTGATCTCGGCGGTACGAAAGTAGCTACAGCCATATTAGATAGGGAAGGCCATATTCTAAGTTCGCATAAGTATCCTACTGATTCAGAAAAAGGATCCGATAGTGTTGTTGAAGATCTTGTAAGATGTATAACTGAACGTCTCCGAAAGGATGAGTATGATCCTAAAGCTTTGGGAATTGGTGTTGCAGGTCAGATCGATGTTGATGGTGTAGTGAGATCTGCGCCTAATCTCAATTGGCGTGATGTACCTCTTAAAACAAAATTAGAAGAAAAATTAGGATTGCCCGTAATTGTGACCAATGATGTACGTGCGGCGACATTGGGTGAGTGGGAATATGGATCTGGAAAAAATGTTAATGATCTAGTTCTTTTTTTCGTTGGGACGGGAATAGGTGGTGGCGTAATAACCAACGGTCGATTGTTAACGGGTTGTGGTAATATTGCCGGAGAACTTGGCCATATTACAATAGTAGTTGAAGGCAGAAAATGTCATTGTCCAAAAAGGGGTTGCATGGAAGCATATGGTGGTGGATGGGCCATAGCTGAAAGAGCTCAAGAAGCTGTTCGAAATGATTCTTCTGCTGGCAAGGCGTTAATAGAAATAGCTGGTCATGCTGAACAAATTACCGCTGCCACTGTAAGCAAAGCATACCATAATGGTGACAAATTAGCTTCGAATCTTGTTATGGAAACAAGTCGTTATATCGCAGCAGGTGTTTCGAGTATAGTGAATGCATTCAATCCTTGCCTTATCGTGCTTGGTGGTGGAGTAATAGAGGGAATACCAGAACTTATCCAAATGATAGAAGAACAAACTAAAAAAGAAGCGTTAAAACCAGCAATCGAAAATTTAAGGTTCACCAAAGCATCTTTAGGTGGAAAGGCAGGTGTAGTTGGAGCAGCTGCTCTCGCTCAGCATAAGATAAACGGAACTATTTCCTAATAATAGATTTTAACTGGAAGGGTAAATCTAAATTTGACTAATCTAGATGGACTTTGTGTAAATACACTTCGATTCTTAGCTGTTGATGCGGTTGAAAAAGCCAAGTCAGGGCATCCCGGTCTTCCTCTTGGTGCGGCACCTATGGCTTATGTGCTATGGGACAAATTCTTGCATCATAATCCGAAGAATCCAAAATGGATTAATCGAGATCGTTTTATACTTTCAGCAGGACATGGTTCTGCTTTACTATATTCTCTCTTACACGTGTACGGGTATGATCTTCCTTTAGAAGAATTGAAGCAATTTCGACAATGGGAAAGCAAGACTCCAGGACATCCAGAATTTGGCTTAACAAAAGGAGTCGAGGCCACAACAGGTCCACTAGGCCAAGGTTTTGCAATGGGTGTCGGAATGGCTCTTGCTGAAGTTTTCTTAGCTAATTGCTTCAACTTCCCAAAATGTCCAATAATAGATCATTATACCTATGGAATAGTATCGGATGGAGACCTTATGGAAGGTGTCGCTTCTGAGGCTGCCTCACTTGCTGGAACTCTAAAACTGAACAAGATTATCTACTTGTATGATGATAACCATATCTCGATCGAAGGTGAGACTGATTTCGCTTTCACTGAAAATGTGAAGGGACGTTTTGAAGCCTATGGCTGGAACGTTCTTCAAGTTCCAGATGGTAATGATTTAGAAAACATCGAAAAAGCAATAAATTCTGCAAAATCCCAAAACGAAAAACCCTCTCTCATAATAGTTAGAACTCGCATTGGATATGGCAGCCCCAAACAAGATTCAGCAGAAGCACATGGAGAACCACTAGGTCCAGAAGCTTTGAAAGCCACAAAAGAATCACTAGGATGGCCCATTAAACCATCATTCCACATTCCTGAAGATTCTTTAAACCATTTTCGGAAATCTATTCAGAAAGGAGCCGAGCTTGAGAAAAAATATAATGATGTTCTAGATTCTTATCAAAAGAAATATCCTGACTTCTATTCCCAATTTGAGAAGACAATAAAAGGGCAATTACCTGCTGACTGGAAGAGCTACATACAATTCTTCAACCCGAAGGATGGTCCATTAGCAACTAGAGCAGCCTCAGGCAAAGTCATGAATAATCTAACAAGGAAACTACACTCACTAAATGGGGCGCCTCCACATATTCTTGTAGGTGGTTCAGCGGATCTTGCGCCATCAACAAAGACACTATTGATGGGTTATGGTGACTTGGGTTTGAGTAAAGTTTGTGCCCATAACGTCCACTTCGGTGTTAGAGAGCATTCAATGGGGGCTATAGCCAACGGCATGGCCTTACATAGCAATTTCATTCCATATACAGCGACGTTTCTTGTTTTTTCTGATTATATGCGTCCACCAATAAGACTGGCAGCGTTAATGAAAACTCATGTGATTTTTATTTTTACACATGACAGTATTAGTCTTGGCGAAGATGGTCCAACACATCAACCAATTGAGCAGTTAATGAGTCTCAGAACTGTTCCTGGATTAACAGTCATTCGGCCAGCTGACGCCAATGAGACCGCGATGGCCTGGCAAATGGCGATCGACAGGAAAGGCCCAACTGTCCTAATATTCACGAGACAGAAACTGCCAATTCTCGATCCAGTGAAATATCCGATTAGAGATGGAGTTCCTAGAGGTGCCTATATTTTATCTGAAGCCGAATCTGGTAAACCTGATGTTATATTAATAGCAACTGGATCAGAAGTTCATTTAGCATTAGCATCTAGCAAAGAATTGAAAAAAAACGGAATAGAAGCTCGTGTTATCTCGATGCCTTCATGGGAGCTTTTCGAAGAGCAAATAGAAGAATACAAACTGAAAGTTCTTCCTCCAGAATTGCCTAAGCTTGCCATTGAAGCTGGAGTATCTCTAGGCTGGGGAAAATATGTTGGAGATAAAGGGGATGTAATTGGTGTGGATCGATTCGGAGCATCGGCACCTGGCAAAGTGGTCTATGAGAAATTTGGTTTTACCGTAAAGAATGTTGTTAATCGAGCTCAGAGATTATTAAAGCAATAAACTATCATTTTTTAAAGGTTAACGCGCGTGTTACTAAAAATAAAATCAGAACAATTTCAAAAAAAATCTATTTGTAAGTTTATACATGGTTCTATTTAGAAAAAAAAGAGGGCATAAAGAATGCAATTAGGAATGATAGGGCTAGGACGTATGGGTCTGAATATGGCAACTCGGCTGGTTAAAAGTGGACATATAGTTGTTGGCTATGCTAGACGTGAAGAAACAGTCAATCAGGCAAAGGATAAAGGAATAGATGGAGCCTATTCACTAAAGGAATTGGTTCAGAAATTATCTGTCCCTCGGATAATTTGGTTAATGATTCCTGCTGGAGACCCAATAGATAAAACAATTCAAGACATTTCGCTCGAATTAGATGAAGGTGATGTGATCGTTGACGGGGGTAACTCGAATTATAAAGATAGTATACGCCGAGCTGCTTTGCTTAAAGAGAATAAGATCCACTATGTGGATGTTGGCACTAGTGGTGGTATTTGGGGTCTAACAGAAGGTTATAGTATGATGGTAGGCGGGGAGAAGAATGTTGTGGAACAACTTAAACCGATCTTCGAAACACTTGCTCCTGCTAAGGACAAAGGTTGGGGTCATGTAGGAACAAACGGTGCAGGTCACTTTGTAAAAATGGTTCATAACGGTATCGAGTACGGCTTAATGCAAGCATATGCCGAAGGATTTACCTTACTAAAAAAGAAGAGTGAATTCAATCTAAATCTACATCAGATAGCTGAGATTTGGCGTTTCGGAAGTGTTGTTAGATCATGGTTACTTGATCTAACGTCAGAAGCTTTTGAAGAGGATTCCGAATTGAAAAATATTGCCCCATATGTTGAGGATTCGGGTGAAGGTCGTTGGACAATATTTGAGGCGATTGATTTAGATGTTGCAGCACCGATCATAACCTTATCACTCTTAAGACGATTACGATCTCGAGATAATGAATCCTTTGCAGATAGAGTACTAGCCATTATGAGACAAAAATTCGGTGGACACGCGGTCAAGAAATAACATGTTAAAAAAACAAATTGAATCCCATATTTTCATCATCCTAGGTGCGACTGGCAATCTTGCTCGTCGAAAATTGTTTCCAGCCCTATATCAGCTATCAACTAAAGGTGTACTTCAAGGGAAATCAGTAATACTTGGAGTGTCTCGAAGCAAAGAATACAATGATGCTACTTTTCGAAACCAAATCAAAAACCTACTCGAAACTTCAGGATTATCCATTAATGATAAGACCTTCTCAGAATGGTGTGAAAAATGTTTACATTATCATTCCATTGGTGAAGGAAATCTAGAAGACTACAAAAAACTTTCCGATAGAATATTGGAATTGGAAACTCAAAAAGAACTTTCAGGTAATCGAGTATTTTACATGGCTCTACCGCCTAACGCTTTTCCAACTACTATCAAAGGTCTCGGAGAAAGCGGACTTAACAAAGTGTCAGGTTGGACACGAATTGTCATAGAGAAA
>SMYQ01000013.1 GCA_007050885.1 Candidatus Bathyarchaeota archaeon | reverse complement strand
CCAAGGTCCATGTCTTTCTCTGTCTGCCAATATGGTAAAGATTGTAGAGTCAGAAGTCATTCGAAAAGATCTAATCACTCCTGAACCTCCCCGATACTTACCAGCCCCAGAGCTGTCGACACGAAATTCATATCTAGTGATTAACAGGGGAGTATTTCGTTCTATCTCTTCTATGGGGGTGTTTAGAGTATTTGTCATATTGCAATGTATTCCATCGATTCCATCCATGCCTTTTCTTCCACCTAAACCAACAGCGATTGTTTCATAGAATGCCCAGCTTTTACCATTATTTATGCCTCCAATCATTACATTGTTCATAGACCCCCCAGATGCTGCAGGCACTTTTTCTGGAACTGCCTCAGAGAATGCACTATATATAAGATCAGCGTTCCTTTGGCTTGTTTCCACATTTCCTCCTCCAACTGGATGCGGAAATGTTGGATTAACAATTGTCCCTTTCGGAGCTATTACAGAAATTGGTGCAAAAGTACCATGATTAGCAGGTATTTCATCACCTATGAGGGTTCTAACTACAAAATAAACCGCCGAAAGAGTCACCCCAAAGACAGCATTCAAGGGGCAATCAATTTCTTTATCAGTTCCTTTATAATCTATTTTGATTCCTTGGTCTGAGATAGTTAATTTTGCTTTTATTTTAATATCTTTACCGTCTGGATGCTCCAACCAATCTTCTACAGAATATGTTCCCTCTTTAAGAGCAGATATTCTATGTCTCATTAGTAATTCAGAATAATTGAATGATTCAGTCGCTGCTTTTTCAAAATTTTCCACTCCATACTTGGAAATAATTTTTTTAACCCTATTTATTCCTGTAATGTTAGCTGCGGCTTGTGCCTTTATGTCTCCTATTCTTTCATTTGGCATACGAGATTGTGAAGAGAAACGAATTAACAATTCTTCAATGAATTCGTTTTTAAGCATTAAATATTCAGGATCTACGATGATTCCTTCTTCATAAAGTGTTTTGGCTTCTATACTAATACTTCCGGGAACGCTTCCGCCTATATCGGAATGATGTGCTTTATTGGCCACGAATCCTAATAGCTCATCTTTATAGTAGATTGGAGCTACGACAGTTACATCATTTAGATGTGTGCCTGTAATGTATGGGTTGTTTGCAACAATCATAGAACCTTCTTCGAACGGAAGTCCTATTTTGATTGAGGTGTTTATTAGTTTATTGAGTCCCCATGGAAGGGAACCTAGGTGCACGGGAATATGTTCTGCTTGTGCCAGCAATCTTCCTTCAGAGTCAAAAATTGCAGCAGAATGGTCCATTCTTTCCTTGATATTGGGAGAATATGATGAATTTCGTAGTGCAATTCCCATCTCTTCACTTGCATATAACAATGAGCTTCTAATTATTTGTCCTGTAATTTTGTTCAAAATACCAACCTCCTTAGCTCTGTACCGTAATCATGCATTTCCCATTTCCATCCCGGATTAATTACTAAGGTAGAGTCGTATTCTTCGATTATGGCCGGTCCTTCTCCATATGTTTCAATTTTGAGTTCTGCTCGTGAATAAATGGGAGTTTGTTTTAGGCTATTTTTAAGCAATACTTCTCGATATTCGTTGGGCTCGCTCTGTTCTCCGTGTAATTTCTGCTTTAATCTTCTTCTATTAAGACCTGAAGTAGGTATGACTGCTTTTACTCTGATATTTACAATCTCAATTTGGTCGTCAGATGAGTATCCATATGTTTCTTCATGTTTTTCAGAAAAGTGTTTTTTTATGTCTGCTGATTTTTGGTATGGTATTCTTAATTCGAAGGATTGTCCAGAATATCTTACATCAACATATTCTTTGAAAAGATAATTTTGAAATCCTTCTTTTTTCATTGTTTTGGAAGCTATTTTACGGACTTCATCGAAATATGGTTCAAGGAAAGAGTCTGTACTAAATACTGGAAGGGAAAATGTCCGAGTAATATTAGCAACTAGTAAACCAAAGGCTGAAAAAATTCCAGCATGTGTAGGTACAATAATATGATTGATTTCTAGTTCTTCGGCTAAGTCACAACAGTGAATGGGGCCTGCACCTCCAAAAGCAATTAATGTGTAATCTCTGGGGTCTCTACCTCGTTCCACACTAACCGTCATAATTGCCTTAGACATATTCAGGTTCACGAGTTTGATTATACCTTCAGCGGTATCCTTAAGAGTCATTCCTAATTTTTTAGCAATTACGTTAATTGCCTGTTTTGCTAGATTGGAATAAATTGGCATTTTTCCATCTAAGAGATAGTTCTGATTGATTCTGCCCAGGATGATGTTTGCATCTGTAACTGTAGCATTTTTTCCTCCTTTTCCATAGGCTGCTGGTCCAGGTTCTGAGCCAGCACTATTTGGTCCAACTCGAAGTGCATCTCCCTCATCAACCCATGCAATAGTGCCTCCTCCAGCACTAACTTCTGCTAAATCAATGAATGGATATCGAACTGAATATCCACTTCCCTTGATTGATCGTCCACTGTGTGTCCTTCCGGCGACCTCAAATTCATAAGATATATCACATTCACCATTAATAACTGCACCAGCTTTTGCAGTTGTGCCACCCATATCAAATGTTAAAACTTTTTTTAATGAGAGATTGTTTGCAAGATGCTGCGAGGCGAGTACTCCCGCAGCTGGTCCGGATTCTATTACTGAAATTGGGAAAGTGGACGCATACAGTATGGTATTCATTCCACCATCTGAGTTCATAGCATATATCGGTGCTTGGAATCCAGAAATCTCCAAATTTGCTTTAAGATTTCTCAGATAAGTTGACATTAATGGCGATAAAACTGCATTTACAACGGTTGTACTCATTCGCTCATATTCTTTATACTCTCGGTTAACATCACTTGAACAGCTTATTGTTCCCCCAAAGTTCTTGTTCAGCAAGATTTCTTTCATTCTCTTTTCGTGGCTATCATTTATGTAAGCATTGAGAAATGCAATCGCAACTGATTCGAAATTTTTATTTACAATAATTTTTGCTAATTTATTTGCCTCATGCTCATGAAGTGGATCAATTTCTTTTCCATCTGCTCGAATTCTTCCATGTACTGTAAACCTGTTTTTTCTCTTCACCAGAGGTTGAGGTCTGTTCGTATAGAGATTATAAAGTTCTGGTCTTCGTTGTCTACCTATTTCCAGAACATCCCTAAAACCATGGTTTGTAATTAATGCTGTTCGAGCAAGTCTAGTCTGTGTAAGTAACGCATTTGTTGCAATTGTTGTTGCGTGATTTATGAGTGCTATTTGTTCTGGGTCTTTACATAGATCACACAGTGCTGTCACAATAGCACTTTCAGGATTTTTTGTTGTCGTAGGTACCTTTACAATATTTGACTCTCTAGTCATATTATCGTAGAGAATTATATCGGTGAATGTTCCTCCAACATCGATTCCGATCTTGAATCTATCCACTTTGCTTTACCTCTTTAGCATAAATTACGATTATGAATTAATTCATGGAAGGTTTACTTGATTTTTTACTATTTTAGAGTATATCGATTCCATTTAAGAGGTATGCTAAATCAAAAGATGATAACGACAACAATGATTTTTTGGATGCGCGTGCGTATACCGCGTGCGTATACTAATTAAAAATCTAATTTTTTGAAATCTACAATGTTGGTAAAAGTAGAAGTATTGTCTAGTTTTTTGTGGTATCCTTCGTTTTTGGTTATATTTTTTATTAGTTGTAGTGTGTCAAATTTGCTGCACTACTAAAATGATTAATTGTTAAGAATCGTAGAAATTTCATTGATTCACCTAATTTTTTCTGTCTAATTTTTAGACATACAATCTATCACTTTAAGACAACACAAACATTCTTGAGGAATTGGAGAGTTTTTAGGACGAACAGCTAAGTATCCAAAAGAATGAGAACATTCTGAGTTGGCATTTTCATTTTTTGCTATATCGTTGG
>SMYQ01000004.1 GCA_007050885.1 Candidatus Bathyarchaeota archaeon | reverse complement strand
TTCTAGTTAATATTTTCCAGAGAATTTCAAATGTTATAATACAAAAATCAATCAAAGAAGGATTTGGGCTTACTATAACTGAAGCACTCTGGAAAGAAAAACCTGTAGTTGGTTCAGACGTAGGAGGAATTTCACTTCAAATCAAAGATGGGGAGAATGGTTTTCTATTAGATCCATTTGATGAGAAAGGATTTGCAGATCGTATTCTACAATTATTACAGGATGCTGATTTATCAAAGAGATTTGGAGAGAAAAGTAAGAAAAAAGTTATCGATAATTTCTTGATAACTAGACTATTGATAGATTACTTAGATCTATTAGACAATATTTCTCCTTAATTTCCTTGATTATTAATTGATTGCTGGGTTAAGAAATATTGGATCAGTTAATAGAAAATTAGCGCGAGCTATCTAGATGTTTTCCTACTCTTTTTCTTTTTATGTTTCGTTCTACCCTCTGTCCAAGTATCTTTTGATTTTCCAATCCATCGAGTCATCTTTTGTGCACAATTATAAATTCTTTAAAGACAATACGATGATTAATCATTTCTTATCCTTTGGGATGAACGCAACAGCTCTCACGGGTGACCCTGACCCGTGCTTTATATTTAAGGGTAAAGTAAACAAATACGCTCCATTTGATGGTAATTTATCCAAATTCTTAAGGCCTTCCAAAATTGGGATGTTATGCTCTTTAAGAAGTTTTATGTGTGAAGGTTCTGTGTTCCCAAGATTTTGGGCATCAAGAAAAGCAGAAACAGAATCAATTGTTGGCGTATCAGTTCCAATTAGTTTGATCTTTTTCTTCGCCAGATATGTTGCTGCTTCTTCAGATAGACCTGGAAAATCTTTCAAATATTCACTCTTTTTAGGTGTGTTGATTTTATCATATTGGATAATCCATCTTTTGTCCCACCCATATTGAAGAAGTATAATTTCATCTTGATTGATTTGACTATTATTTTTCTCCCATAATTTAATGTCTTTTGTAAATACTTCTTCAGCCAATCTTTTGTTTTTCAGATTTATTACTCGGCAAGGTCCATGCCAACTATCCAAATTGATATCATCTAGCCATTTTGTCCCACCGACATGGCCAGGTGCATCCACATGAGTTGCGTGATGCTCGGCAATTTGTAGTACGTAAGCATTGTAACCGTCTCCTTGCGTCCTAGACATCCATGGTATATGATAAAATGGCAAATAGCAAGGAGTCCTCTCCTCCAAAACATGTGTTAAATCGATAATACGATAGTTGGAAATAACATCTTCAAGTTGCATTCTAGACGCCCACAGATCGTGTTCTTTGATTAGTATTAAGATATAATAATATTCGATGGATAATTGAATGAACAATACAAATATCAATTATCCCCTAGAAAAACTCAGAAAATTGTTGATTATATTTGGCGCTCTCTTACTTACAGGCAGAGGATAAATGAATCATGCTCCCACATATTGAAGAGATCGAAAAAAGACGCAAAAGTCTAGGCTTGAGTCAAAAAGAACTTGCAAAAATGGTTGGCGTTAGCCAATCTATGATCGCAAAAATCGAAACTCGTAGAATAAACCCTTCATACAATAAAACAAAGGACATTTTTGATCTATTCGAAAGTCTTGAAAAGAAGAGAGAAATCAAGATTGGAGAAATTCTTGAAGGAAAAGTTGTTGGAGTTCAAAAAAGTGATACTGTGTCTAAAGCAACCCGAATAATGAATGATACAGGTTATTCTCAACTTCCAGTATTCGATGGGACTCGGATTGTAGGAAGCATAACTGAGAAAACAGTCCTCAATCAAATACTTGTGAGGAAAGATCCTAAACAACTTTCAAGTGTTACAGTGGAGTTAATTATGGAAGATGCGTTTCCTATAGTAAACGAAGACACTCCTATTACAGTAATATCTTCTCTGCTTCAGTATAGTCAAGCAGTTTTAGTGACAAAAAAAGGACATACAAGAGGAATAGTAACTAAAGCAGATCTTTTGAAGTTTGTTTCAAAGCATTAGGTTTTTTTCTTACGAGCGGCTGCAATTATACTTATTACATCTCTATCTTTGAGAACATAGTCCGTTGGAAGTCTTAGACCTGTTCGAACATCAATAGCATGTAACATTGTTTTTTCCAATTCAGTATGTATCTCTCTTGCCAGATATTTGACATCAGCATGATAAGGTATAAGAAATGCATCAGGAAGAACTCTTCCTGCATGGTCTGACATTTTTTTTATGTCTTCAACAGGGTACACAGTATTCATACCTAACAATTTTAATATACACATGTTTATCGCAAATTGAACTCCAGTATTTACCCATCTTGTTAGAACTCTTTCCTGTACATAATTAAGAGCCCACTGTTGTTCTTTCGTAAGTTCGTTCTCATTCAACACTTGGAATTTTTCTTCTCCTGGAACGTATCTGATGAATCCCTTTGTTTCCGCTCTACGCAGAGCAAGCTCTGCTTCGCTGCATGCTGGAACCACAAATGAGCCTTTGAATTCCTCTATCATACGTTCATAATTTGTACTGGCGTTGGCAATGTCCATTTTATTAGCTATTATAACTGTTGGTTTTGATAGTTTTCTTATTTCCTGCGCGAATAGCTTTAGATCTTTATCGCTCCATTTCTTTACAGACTTGTTTTCAAGAGAGCTGTTTTCAAGAGCTTTCTCTATGTGTTCAAACTTCACCTTTAATCCAGCTAATGAACGATAAAGTGATTTCTTTAAAGACTCGCCTGAATCAACCTTCTTTCTAATTCCTTTAACACTCTTTGCTATTGATTTTGCAAACCAGAGTATGATCTCCTCTTCAACGTCATAGATATCCATTATCGGATTTCCAAGTCCAGGCCTAGTCAGTTTTCCTTCAGCATCGATACTTCCAGAAGCATCTGCTACATGAATCAGTGCATCAGCCTGTGATGCGACACTTAGAAACCTGTCACCTAAGCCCATTCCTGACCATGAGCCTTTGATCAACCCTGGCAGATCCACTAGCTCTATTGGAATAAAACGCCAACCATCCATGCAAGCAGAATTACGAGGAGCATCTTTTACTCCTAATTCCTTGCAAACACAAAGAGTTCTTACATAAGCAGTTCCAATATTTGGTTTCTTTGTAGTGAATGGATAGGTTGATACTTCAGCAGAGAGAAGTGTTGCTGCGTTAAATAATGTCGTTTTTCCGGTATTTGTTTTCCCAATAATACCGATTTGGATCATTGGTAACCCATCTGTCTTTATCAACTCAACCTTCTAATAGGATTATCTCAACTATTGAATCAGACCCTAAAACTCATTGTAAACATCAGTATTGTATCAAGGAGTCAATGAACTTGTCAGAAGCTCTATCGAAATACCTTGAGGCGGGTAGAATAGCAGTAAAACTCAAAGAGGAAGCAAAAAAAATTGCAGATATCAACGTTCCTCTTGTAGATGTATGTGAAAGACTCGAACTTCTGGCCATTAAACTTGGAGGAATACCAGCATTTCCAGTAAATATAGGAGTGAACGAAATCACAGCACATTTCACATCTCCAACAAATGATGTTAGGAAAATCCCAGAGAATTCAATCGTTAAAATCGATATAGGAGTTCATATTGAAGGCTACATAGCAGACACTGCCATAACATTAAGTTTCAACCAAGACTATCAGGACCTAATAATCTCAGCTCAAGATGCACTCCAAAGCGGAATAAATGCTATGAAACCTGGTGTCAAAGTGTCCCATGTCGGAGCCATAATTGAGAAAACAATTACACGATTTGGATATCGACCTATAAGAAATCTCATGGGGCATAGAATTGAGAGATTCAACCTCCATACTGGAAAAAGCATACCAAATATCTCCGGAATCGAGGGGGGTACAATCGAAGAAGGTGAAATTTATGCTGTTGAACCATTTAGTACACTCCAAAATGCAGCAGGCATGGTTAGGGACTCAAACGAGACTTTTATTTTTAGATATCATAAAGATCGGCGTTTGAAATCTGAAGATGCAATGGCTCTTCTTGAATACATCAAAAAAGAGCATCGCTTTCTTCCTTTCGCATCACGATGGTTAAGGTCAAAGTTCTCCTATCCAGAATTTGATAACATATTCGAGCAACTCACCAAATCTCGTTGCATAATCCCTTACAAAGTTCTAGTTGAAGCTAGTGGATTACCTGTTTCACAGGCAGAACATACTGTAATAGTAGAAAAAGATGGATGCAGAATTATTACTTGAAGATAGATGTTATTCTTTAGGAGATTCTGAGTATATTTGACTAATCAGTAGTTCTTCTTTGCACTGGGGACACTCACCAATCTTTTTATAAACATAATCTCCAACTTTAAATTCTCTAAGTTTCTTGAAAAAACATTTCTCACAGTACTCTACTGTAAAGTTCTTCAATTCTTTAGTCTTGATGGTCTGCATTCGCCTTCTCATGGTCGATAGTGATGATACTGAAAGTCCAACACCAATTGCTCCCAATATTAAACCATAATAAAACTCTCCAGTTTGACCTTGTTCGTAAGAAAGGACTGAATTGAATATTAGCCATGCTGAATATGCAAGTACCCCAATACTGAAGATTAACGCTAAATAAAAATAGAGCCCACTTTTCTTCTGAACCGTTGCCATTCACCTACTGCCCTATGCCAATAGTGTTTCCAATACCAGCTATAATTATTGTTTCTGCTTCCTGGGTTCGTTCTTGTAAAAGACTTTTAATCCTGGTAATCACATTATCTGTAGCCTCAGCGATATCTTTTTTCATCGGCATTATTGCCTCCTGAAGGCTTTCTTTTACAATTACAGCATGAACCGGTATTTTGTATTTGGAAGCTTCCTCTTCTATCTTGAAACGTTCGGTTCCGATTCCTCCAATTGCGGCTCCGATTCCTTCGCTGACATCTCCTGTTTTCTCTCCCTCAAACTTTAGTGCTGCGTCAACCATAACTACCATAGCAATTTTTCCTTCTCGCTCTTCAATCAATTGCTTGATAGCATCTCCTGGTTTTCCAACATTTCCTCCAGGGCCTTCAGCCTTTAAAGCAAGTATTTTCCTTCCATCCATCATAAGTTCAGACACAACAACATCTTTCTCAATTTTTCTTTTTTCTTTATCTTTCATAAGTTTTGAAGCTACTAAGGGGCCCACCCCATCACCTATAGGTTGACCTCGAGCGAATGCTTTAGTAGCACCAACTAATGCCTCAGCTTCCTGCATTATTAGTGGAAGAATCATTTGCAGTTGGAGTATTAGATAGAAACTTTGTGTCTTTCGACCAAGCAGGTAAAAATGTCTAACTATGCGGAAAACTGTGTTTAGGGCAAGGCTACCCTCAACAAGATTCTCCATATTGTTTAGTTGAGCATTATCAGCTTCAGGTGCAAGCCTTTTTACATCATCTTTGAATTTCTCCTCGCGCACATCAAGGAGATGATCAAATTTCCAGACAATCCCAGCTGGATCCATGTTCACAGGTGAAATTAAAAATTGTTCTAGAAGAGCATTTAATCTGGGAGTGATATCATTCTTTGGTTTTCCTATATCCTTTAAGGTCTTTATCGTAAGTTCTCTAGCTTCAATTTTCATTATTTCAAGCTTCTTGAGCGCCCCACTCATGTTCCAAATCATTGTCCAAAGCTGAATTTTCTGGCCAAAAAGTATGAAGAGTATGAATGAAAGATACATCATAGTAGAGATAATTGTACTCATCGAGCTATTTTCGCCAGTTGGCAATCCCAGTATGAGCGTGTTCAGCAACAAACTATGCCTCAAATAAGTTGTCTTTTAGTAGGGATTCCAGTCGCAGTTATAAACGTTTCACGATATTGATTCATGTATAAGTTTTTTCAAGAAGAGTTGGCAGCGGTCTAGGGTTCGCGTAGGCTCTCGCACAACACTACAACCTAGATCGCCTAGGAGATTCACTTCCGTGTTCGGAATGGGTACGGGTCCTAGCTCCTAGCTATGGCCGCCAACATCATCGATAGATTTCACTTCGAACTTTTAAACACTCTGTTTGTCTTTGATATTATGCTGTAAAGTACTATGGGGCCCATATTATCAGTTTATATTGCATGCTATCTAGGTCTGGTTTTATTCTTCGACTCTCAAAAAGATCCTTGGTTTATTTCCGTACTCCCATGACCTTTCAGGTAAGAATTCTTCTTCCTGTTTTGGATATATTGCTCTTCCGATATCTTGATCCTTGGGATATTGGAATTTGCATCCCCATTGGAGAGTTACAATTTTCATACTAGGTGCTTTTTTTCTTATTATCCATTCTAGCTCCTCTGGATCTCCTTTTACTATCGACCAATTATCATAATGCATTGGGATCAGTAGTTTTGTATCGAGTGCTTTAGCGACTCTGTATGCGTCGTATGCAGTCATTTTGTCAGTCATTCCTGATGGGTTATCTCCAAATGCTACCATAGCTACATCAATATCATTTTCTCTGCCATGTCGGAAGAACATATTTGAGTAATGTGAATCCCCTGCATGGTAGAAATTGCCTGCGGGTGTCTTTATCAGATAATTCACGGCGGTTTCACTCATACTTTCAGCTTCTAAAACAGCGGTATTGTCTGCTCCTTCCAGAGCCTTCAAGCAGACCTCATTAATCATAATTTCATCTCCCGCGTTGACTTCAACAATACGGTCTTTAGGAACTCCGAATTGCTCGTATCTTTGACAAGATTTTGGTGGGCCGATGAATTTGCAGTCTGTGTTCTTAATGAGCGGTTTTATTGTGTATATATCACAATGATCTAGATGAGGATGTGTTGAAAGCAGAGCATCGACTTTCTTGATGGCGAAAGGATCTATAATTTGTGGGTTCAATCTGAGCCAGACTTGACTCTTTGCACCAGTCTGCCTCATTACTCCATATGGACTTTCGGATTCTCCAATATCCCATTTAGTTGCAATCGATGGTCCACAATAATTGTCAATTAAAATATCAGTATTCTCAGGTGTTTTAAACCAATAACCGCATGCTCCAAACCACCATAAAGCAATATTACCTTTCTCAACAATGGTATCTTCAATTTCTTCATTAAGAAAGGTCCCCCAAATTGGAAATACTTCTTGGAGCCAAGTCATTCTGTCAATAGGTCTGTCTTTGATGAGTAAGTCTATTTTATCTAATCCTCCAAAGCGTTTTGTCATGATTCATCAATCCTCAACATAGTTCATAATCACTTAATTTATTTTTTATTAGAATCTAACTGTGAAATCTTTTACTGTATTAAAAAACTAAGTGTCATGTATCAATTTTTCAATTATTATTAAACAAGAATAACTTCGATAAATGAATTAGCATAGTTTAAAGTTCAGAATTTGTTGGTAAAGTTCCCCAAACAAGATCATAAAGACGTTTGAAGCTCTCAATTATTTGAGGGTTCTGTGATAAAATGGCAACATCATTACCTGTTTCAAGTTCCATATCATCCGGAACGGCTTCATAGAACATTATGTCGCTAGAATCGAAAACGGCTTGATGAAGATGCACTTTTGGGGAAGAACGAAACTTCAATATTGACGCAATTTCTTTGGCAACAGTACTATTTTGTGATGTCACTTGTGTAATTAATCTTATATTTACTCCTCTTGCCATTGCACGCTCAATCGCTTTAGATTGGGATTTATAGAGGCGTACCATTCCATTTGCCGTAGCGATAATATCAACAGACTCTTGGCTTCGTGATATTGAATTGATAATATTATCAGTGATCTTTTGTCGTCCTTCAATTATTGACAGCTCTGTTTTCAGAGAAGTCCGTCTGCCAGCTATCAGCTTCATAGATTCATAGCGCGCGCGTTTTGAACTTTCTCGAGGCTTTCTTCAGCTTCTTTTATTAATTTTTCAGCTAAAGGAAAAAGTATGTCATTGGGAGAGGTGGCTGCGAAAGTCTCTGGTTTCTGATGAAGGAGTTTCACAAGGCCTTTTCGTTCAAGACCTCGAACAGAACCATAGAGTTTTGTTCGAGGGACTCCACTAAGGAAGCTAAGCTCTCCAGCAGTTTTCGAACCTGTCTTGGCAAGAGTCGCATAGATTCTAGCTTCATATTCTGTCAATCCGAATCTCATTAATGCGGGAACAAAATTTATAATCGAAGACATCCAGCCTCACATCCAATTAAGTATGCTATCTTGAAGTATCATTATTACTCTTTCTTACAAATGCTAAATATGATAATCCTGTTTAAGCATGGATCTAAATATAATTATTGACATTTAGGTGATTGTGTGTATACAATCATGAAAGACAAAAACCAGGCTCTAAGATTGAATTATCAATTTGCATGTCTATAGAAGGTAGCTTATTGAAGAATCAAGAAGACAAACACCAACATCTCCAAGTTAAGAAATCGGCACCATATTCTGAGAGGAGAGTTGATAATCTTGAAGACCTGACATTATTAATACAAGCCATGGATCAAGATGAAGGTATAAGGATACGTGGAAATATTCAGAGATTCAAAGGTGGTGGATTTATTTTTATCACAAAACCTGATGATAGATATTGCCTGAATATTGTCGACAGGATTTATGATTCCACAACAAATACGTCCACAGTTGGTGGCAATGATGAATGGATTTATTTTCCTGATTTCGAAAAAGTTTGGGAAAGATTGAAGAATCTTATACTCAATCCGTTAGAAGCCTATGCCTACTAAATTACATAGTTGGTATCTATGCATTTGAGTATTGGTTTAACAACTAGTATCTCAGCTAACAGAATGAAATGGATCTATGAAAATGCAGACAGTTTGCACCTCAATGGATTATGGATAGGAGAAGATATTGGAAGTCCTCAAGAAATTTTCACATCAGCTGCTCTCCTATTACTAAATACAGAGAATGTCAATATTGGAATCGGAGTGACCAGTCCACTTATCCGTAATATTACAACAATAGCTAGAGCTTCATCAACTCTTAGTGAAATAGCACCAAATAGATTTAGGATGGGTTTAGGAATTGGTGGAATTCAAGATCTTTCATCTTTAGGTATTCCCATTAAAAAGCCAGTCCATTCAATGGACAGAGCAGTAGAGATTCTTAGAACTATATGGGTCAATAATGTTAATTCTATAAGTAATGAGGATCTTGGAATTCATAACTACACTGCAAAATATAGTTCTAAGCGCATTCCAATTTTCTTTGGAGTTAGAGGACCAAAATTAATGACACTAGCAGCATCTATCGCAGATGGCGTCATCCTCAGTGGACCCAGACAGTTTGTTGAAAAGTCAATTGAGATGATCAAAGAAAAACGGAATTCTTTGAATCTTTCTTCTAAAAAATTTCATTTTGTTCTATGGGTACCAACAATATTGATTCGTAAAAAGGAGGATTTGGAGATTGTAAAAAAGACTGTTGCCATAGTGGCCTTAGATACACCTGATCATATACTTGAGATGTCTGGAATCAATAAAAGTGAAATTTTCTTAATTCGATCTGAAATGAAGGCTCATGGAATTGAAAAAGTTTCTGAAAAAATTCCTGACCGGATAATTGACTTACTGTGTATAAGTGGTGATGCAGATGAAATCTGTGATAAATTCGAATCTTATTCATCACTCGGAATTCAAGAAGTAGTTTTTGGCCCACCTTATGGAAAAGATGCAAGGAAATCAATGGCTCAAGTCGCCCAGACATGGAGTAAGAATTCATGAAATTCGCTGTAAGCCTTAACTCTAACGATTCGATATCTGACGCTGTCAAGAAAAGTATCGAACTTGACCGCCTTGGCCTAGATTATATTTGGGTTTCGGATTTACCAAGTCAAAGATACGCTCCAGCGGTTTGTGCAGCTATTGCAAAAGTAACTAGTAAAATCAGGATTGGTTTAGGCCTAATCAGCCCCTTTCTTCACACTTCACAGCAAATCGCTAGCTCATTAACCACACTCATTGAGTCTTACGGACCCCGCTTTGACTTATGCATAGGACCAGGTGACAGAGATGAACTCTACAGAGTTGGCGTAGATCTCAAAAATCATAAAAATATTTTACAATCACTATTAAATTCAAAAGAAGATATTTCGATAAGATTACAGAAGCGTGACATCGAATCAAAAATATGGCTTGGAGCTCAAGGACCTAAACTTTTAAAAATAGTCTCGGCGTTCGATGGTGTTCTACTAAACTACTCAGCAATCGAAATGATAGAATGGTCATTAGACACAATCAAAGGAGTGATTGACATACCAAGATCGATTGGAATATTTTCACCATCATATGTATATGAGAAAATCAATCCAAAGATTCAGAAGATGCTTCGCTACGCAGCAGCAACCGTAGCGCTAGGAACTTCCAAAACAGTCCTCAAAGAATTTTTACTTGACGAAAGTCTGGAACCTGCTAGGATAGCATACAAGTCAAAATCACTTGACGAATCAATTCTAAAGTTAATTCCACAAAACATAATCAAAAAATTCTCAATATTCATCTCTCAAGATGAACTACCCATCTATATTCAAGAACTGAAAAGACTTGGAGTTGAACATGTAGCCTTCTCTTATCCTCAAGGATACTCACTTGAAACAATAAAAGAGCTATCTGAAGGATTATCTAAATTATAAGAATAATTTATTATTACGAATTAATTCTGTTTGCTAGTGTGAATTACGTTGACTACATTGATCACTGGAGGAACAGGATTTATCGGATGGAATATTGCCAGAACTCTTAAAGAGAAAGGGAAAGAGGTAATCCTTTTTGATATTTTCCCGCCGAGAAAATATCAAAATCTATCCGAATTAACTCCTGAAGTAAAATTCAAGAAAGGTGACCTTTCTTCATGGCCAGAAGTATTGGAAGCAGTCAAAAACTATAATGTAGATGAAATATTTCATACTGGCGCAATGGTATCGGAGGCTTGTGAAAATAACCCGTTAGCAGCCTATACCGTAAATATTAATGGCACTTTCAATATATTGGAAGCAGCCAATATTTTTAATGTAAAGAAATTGACATTCATTAGTTCAATTGCTACCTATAGTCTTGGTCAGACAGAAACAATTACTAATCTTTCTCCCCAGAAACCTTTCTCAATGTATGGTGTATCAAAAGTTTGTGGTGAATTGCTAGGAGAATATTTTGGGCGGAAGTTTGGACTTGACTTCAGAGGGGTTAGATTTCCCTCAATAATTGGACCAGGAAGAGGACTGGGAGGACTATCTTCATACACTACACTCATGATTCAAGAACCAGCCTTGAATAGATCTTATGAGGTATTTGTTTCAGAGGATACAGTCTGTCCAGTTTTATATTATAAGGACGCAATAAGATGTCTTATTGAATTACACGATGCACCTTCTGACTTGTTGAAATCGAAAATGTATTGTATAGCAGGAGAACTTTTAACCGCCGCAGAAATCTCAAACATAGTCAAGAGAACCATTCCAGATGCGAAAATCTTTTTCAAACCAGAACCAGAAAAAACTAGAATAGTAAAAAGTTGGGCCCAGAAGATCGATGAAACAGACGCAATCAAAGATTGGAGTTGGAAAAGAAAATTCACCGCGGAACAAGCAATAACGGACTTTATACAGGAGATAAAATCTAATCCCGAAACATATAATTGATCTTCTAATTACAAATCAATATAACTTTAACATAATATTCTGCTTGTGTAAAAAAGGTAAAACAAAATGACACGATTGATCACAGGAGGTACAGGCTTTGTAGGCTCTGAATTAGCGAATCGACTAGCAGAACGAGGAGATGAGGTTATACTTTTCGATGTTTCACCTAATGTTAATGCTGTTAAAAAAATCAAAGATAAGATAACTATAATTCGCGGTGACCTATCAAACTGGTCAGAAGTGTTTAACGCTGTAAAGAACTATAATATCAAAAGCATTTTTCATTTGGGAGCAATGCTGAGTATACCTGCAGATACAAATCCATGGGCGGCTTATAGAGTAAATGCAGATGGAACCTTTAATATTCTAGAAGCTGCGAGATTATTTGATGTTGAAAAAGTGATTTTTACAAGTACTACAGCCGTATATGCGGGATACGGTTTACCGATTAATGAGTCAACTCTTCGAAACCCAGAAAGCATGTATGGGATAACTAAACTTTTTTGTGAAAACCTCGGTCGATTCTATTTCAAAAAGTTTGGACTTGACTTCAGAGCAATAAGATATCCTACTGTAATTGGTCTAGGCGCTCGAACAAAGCATATGTCCCAATACATGTCTTGGATGATTGAAAATTCTTTATCAAATAAATCCTTTGACGTTTGGGTAAACGAAGACACCAGAAATCCTTGTTTATATTATAAAGATGCTGTACTCGCACTCCTGATGATTCATGACGCTCCATGTCAGAATATTAAGACCCGTGTCTATAATCTAGCAGGCATTTCATTGACAGCCAAAGAATTTGTGGATAAAGTCAAAAAACATATTCCTTCTGCCAATATTACTTTCAAACCAGATCCCGAAATTGTTAAACTAATGGGTAAAGGATTTGGAATGATTGATGATACCTGCGCTAAAAAAGATTGGGAATGGAAAATGAGATATGACATGGAAACCATGTTAGATGATATCGAACGTGAGTATAAATTCAAAATAAATGATAAATGAATAAGAGTCAAAAAATTTCCCTATATTCTCTTAATTTCTTCATCGCCCATATCTCAGCTCTGATCTCACTAGCTCTTTTTCTTGTTCTTCGTTGTTTAATATGATATAATTCATGAGCTGTTAAAGACACAATTGCTTCTTTCCAATTATTTACAGTATATTTTGGTGCTCTCTTTAATCCAGGATATTTGAAAGTCATTGGAAATTTATCTGGAGAACCAATTCTTATGACAATTAGGTCATCTATTTGTTCATCAACTTTTATTATACTACTATTTCCAACATCATGCCATGCTCTTCCAGCAAAAGCCCATTTTGAATTTTTTACATGCATTTCTACTCTTTCCGAATTTGTTCCTTTAGAAGCGAATTTGACTAATCGTAGAATATCACTATTAGGATATCGACTAGTATTTTTTATTCTCATTTGAAATCCTTTTCTGCAATTTATTTTTTAGAATGTTTGTCGTGTGTTAACATTTTTTACTTCTTTTTTAAATAATAATCACTTACATTTCATTCTAATATTATGTAAATTAATTATAGGTTTTTTACTAATTTGTTTAAAATGTAATTCGAAATCTTATATATTCACTTAAATTACAATAGAGAGCCCCGGAGAAACTACTCATGTCCAGACAGAACCTTTTTGATCGATATGCGAATACATCGACTGGGGTTTCAGATTCTGATGTTAAAACTATTAGATCAATGATCGGTCGTTTCAATTTGCATACAAAGGAATTTCATCAATACTCTGATGAAACAAAAGAGATGCTAAAAAAAATATTTCAGACAAAGAATCAGATTATTAGTCTAACTGGATCAATAAGAATAGCATTTGATGCCATATTTAGTAATATATTAGAACCTGCTGACAAAGTACTCGTATTAACTAACGGTTATTGGGGTAATCACATTCCTAAGGTCATAAATTCATATCGAGGGGAATCAATAGTTTATGAAGAAAATCCTAAACTTCCAATTAATGTAGAAAAAGTCAAGGATATCTTAAGAAAAAATAATGATGTAAAAGCAGTAGCTGTTGTCCATGTAGAAACAGACACAGGTATTGTCAATAGTGTTTCGAAAATTGGCGAAATAGTCAAAAAAGAATCAGATGCATTATACATTGTTGATTGTGCTACATCACTTGGTGGAATGGAAGTTAGGGTCGATGATTGGGGAGCAGACTTTTGTTTTTCTGGATCGCATAAATGCATGACTGCTCCTGTAGGTCTAGCTTTCATATCTATGAGTGAAGATGCTTGGAATGTAATTCAAAATAGAAAAACCCCGATTTATGGTGTTTATAATAACCTAATTCCTTGGAGAGCTCCCCAAGAATTGGAATGTGAACCGCCCCTTCCAACAATGACGTTACATGCTGTAAGAGCCACACTGGAATGGATATTATCTATTGGTCCCAAAGAAGCTTACAAACTACATGAATTGGCCGCTCTAGCCCTAAGAATTGGTCTTCTTGAAATGGGGCTCGAAGTGTTTCCAGACTGCTCTAATTGTGAAGGATGTAATTCAGAAAAAAGATTTTGTAGTGATGTAGTGACTACTGTACCCTATCCACCAAAAGTTGATCATAATGATGTTGAAAAAATAATGGGGGAAAGATATCACCTCTCACTTACACGCACACCCTATCGTCCAGATACATTTCAATTAGGTACGATTAATGAATGGCAAATATCACAAGAATACATATTGAAATTTTTAACTACATTGGGATTGACTTTTTCTGAACTTGATGTAAATATCAATTTAGATAACGGAATAAAGAAAGCATATGAAATATTACGTCAACAGAAACCGATATAATTTTTTAAAATCTTAATAAAATTTGAAAATTACATCTTTCCAACAGTTATTTTAAGTGAGTAAAAAAATGTCGAATAAAAAATATATCGAATTTATAAAATCTCAAGTTGATGATTTGAAGAATATCGGCTTTTTATCAAAAATAAATATTGTTACATCACCTGTCTCTTCAAAATCAATTATCGATGGCAAAGAAGTGGTATTTCTCTGCTCAAATAATTATTTGGGATTAGCAAATCATCCAGAGATGATAAAAGCAGCTAAAGATTTTGCTGAAAAATATGGCGCTGGAATTCCTGCCGGAAGAGGAGTTATTACAATGTCAATAATACTGGAGCTGGAGAAGAAATTAGCTGAATTCAAAGATGAAGAATCTGCATTATGCTATCCAACGGGATACACCGCCAACATGGGTGCTATTTGGTCTTTAATGTCTGAAGGAGACACAATCGTTAGCGATGAACTTAATCACGCAAGTATTATCGATGGATGTAGATTGGCGAGAGGAACTAATCGCATAGTATATAGACATCTTGACATGGAAGACCTTGAAACTAAGATGAAAAATAGTGTAAAAGAGCGTTCAAAAGCAAAAACAATGATAATAACTGATTCTGTATTTAGCATGGATGGCGATATTTGTAAATTACCTGAAATGATAGAAATTGCTCAGAAATATGACGCTTTTATTTTCCTAGATGAAGCACATGCCTCGGGTGTCCTTGGGAAGACAGGCAAGGGCACTGTAGAGCATTATAATGCTTATGGGAAGGTTGAGGTTCAAATGGGAACCCTTTCAAAAGCTATCGGAACACTTGGCGGATATGTCGCTGGAAGTGAAGAACTTTATTATTACTTACATCGTCGTTCAAGGCCTTTCTATTTTTCCACAGGCTTCCCACATCCCGCAGTATGTGGAGCAACATTGAAAGCATTGGAGATAATCCGTAGAGAACCTGAACGTATTAAGAGATTGTGGGATAATACTCGATATTTCAAGAAAGGATTAGAGAATTTAGGATTTAACATAGGAATAAGTCAAACACCGATAACACCTATTATAATTGGGTCACCAGAAAAGGCTCAGAAACTTAGCAGACTTCTTTATGAGAAAGAAGGAATATTTGTTCAAGCCTTTAGCTTTCCAGTAGTACCAAAAGGAGCAGACCGCATTAGGACTATTGTGAACGCGAATCACACGAGAGAGGAATTGGACTATGTTCTGGGTTCACTAGAAAACCTTGGCAAAGATTTAGAAATAATCTAAAAGATTTTCGTACAGTATAAAACATGTCTTCGAATACTTAAGATAAGAACTTAATCAACATTTATTTCATATGTGGAGCTCATCAAATTTTTTACTGAATTTTTTATTTTCACTCCAAGACCGTGATCTTTCAAAGGAAGCCGTCCTCCATTTCTGAAAGGAATTTTAGAACTACTGGTTACAATATCCTTTTCGAGATCCAAATCAGTATCGATATCTGAACCGATTAGATAATCAGAAATTGAAGCAAGGAAGTTAACATCTTGAGAAACCCCAACTCCGCTTTCTTGTATAGAGCCTACCATGACTCCTAGATTATTTTTTTTTGCTAGATCAAACATCTCATTCCCCCAGTATATTCCTCCTGCTCTCTGTAATTTTATATTAATGCCATTTACAGCATTACTTTCTAAAATTCGATACAAATCCTGTAAATTAGCGCTGGATTCATCTGCAAATATTGGTATCTTGGATCTTTCGGTAATGTATCGTAGTTTTTCAAGATTCCTTCTTGGTGATGGTTGTTCTATTAACAAAATTCTATCACCAACCAGATCATAAATCTTATTGAATATCTTTACAGCCAATCTTTCATCTCTATAAGCTTCATTAGGATCTAACGTCAGATCTCCAGAAAATAATTTTGTGACTACCATAACTCTTTTTTTATCAATTTTTGGTTGTCCTGAAAGTTTGAGCTTGATCCTCTTGATTCCACATCTTCGATATTTTGTCAATATATTTATGGTCTCATTTACAGTGTTTTCTAAGGATCCGAGATAGATTGTAACTGTATTCAAAACATTTTTCGATCTACCTTTTCTTATGACTTGATAAACAGGCATTTTCTTACTTTTTCCCATTAGATCATAGCAGGCTGAATCTATAGCGTTTATAGCTGTACTACTAGTCAGCCTAAACTTTCGTGAGGCATTTCCTAATATTTCATGTATAGAATTGATATCACA
>SMYQ01000021.1 GCA_007050885.1 Candidatus Bathyarchaeota archaeon | reverse complement strand
ACAGCATCAGCAAACTTGGATGTAGCGATCGGTTGGACACCTTCAAACTGTCTTGCTAGATCATATGTGACTTTTCTCTGACTCACTGTTTTCTCTAAAGCTTTCTCAACTGTGTCTGCTGCCTCTCTCCAGCCAATATGTTTGAACAGCATAACTCCTGATAATATTGCAGAGGTCGGGTTCACCTTGTCCTGATTTGCATATGAAGGAGCTGTACCATGAGTAGGTTCGAATAATGCAACGTTTGTCTCATAGTTTATATTGGCTCCAGGTGCTAGTCCTAGTCCACCACCCATAGCAGCAGCCAAATCAGAAATATAGTCTCCATTAAGATTCGGTAGAGCGAGAACATCATACTGTTTTGTCCTTAGCAAGAGTTGTTGGAACATACTGTCAGCCAATCTATCCTTTACAAGTATCTTCTCTTGCGGCATTGTTCCTTTGTATGGCCCATCAGGCTTGTATAATTCGGTCTCAGTAACTATTTTGTCTTTGAATTCTTTGTTAGCAACTTCGTATGCCCATTTCATGAAAGCTCCTTCGGTAAACTTCATTATGTTTCCTTTGTGAACTATGGTAACACTTTTCCGATTATTCTTTATTGCATAGTTTATTGCTGCTCTGACGATTCTTTTGGTTGCGTATTCGCTTATTGGTTTTATACCTACGCCCGAGTCTATTCTGATGTTAGTATTCATTTTTTCATTGAGGAATTCGATTACTCTTTTTGCTTCTTCTGAACCTTCCTCAAATTCTATTCCTGAGTACACATCTTCTGTGTTTTCCCTGAAAATCACGATGTCAAGCTCTTCAGGATTCTTGAGTCTACTGGGTGCTGTTGGTAAATATTTTACTGGTCTAACGCATGCATAGAGATCAAGTTTTTGTCTTAAGGTGACATTAAGGCTCCTGAATCCTCCAGCTATTGGAGTTGTTAAAGGTCCCTTTAATGCAACTGCATGTTCCTTTATCTTTTTGAGCGTTTCTTCAGGAAGGTATTCACCATATTTCTTCTGAGCTTTTTCACCAGCTAAAACTTCAAGCCAGACAATCTTTTTCTGTGGTCCGTAAGCTTTCTCTACGGCACCATCAAGAACTCTTTTTGTCGCTTTAATGACATCAGGACCTATTCCGTCACCTTCAATATAGGGGATTATCGGTCTTTCTGGAACATTCAATATTCCATCTATATTTTTTATCTTAAACCCGATATCCGTCGATTTTTCTTTCTGTATTTTTATCTGTGAACTCATTTGTAACTCAGCGTGCGCTATCATTCGAATTTATGCGGTATATAGTTCTTATCTTGGTATCGATTGTTCAATATAATTTCTTGATCTGTGCCCTCCATTCAGGGAATTGCTCGATTGACGGATAGTTGAGGCAATGGTTCTTTAGTTTACGCATCTTTTTTGAAACATCTCTAAGTTTGATCAAGAAATCAAGTCGTCTGATGTTTCTGAAGGCTCTTTCCGCCTTATCACCTATGCTAATTTTTAGATCTCCATCCATACTGGCTCTTAGAACATCACTTTCTTTAACAAGTCTATTTTT
Source organism: Candidatus Bathyarchaeota archaeon (assembly GCA_007050885.1). The sequence goes on along the minus strand of SMYQ01000021.1, from coordinate 15,445 downwards.
CATTCCATAATTCAATTCGTCATCCGTAATTTCTTGTAGGAAGATTCTGAATATGTCTAGACCAGCCTGTTTGGCTCCATATCCTTTCATATAATCTATATTGTACTGCCAGAGTGCTTTTCTACTCACATCATCTCGCATTATTGCATCTGAGGATATCTCTCCGGCAAGTTTACCGCTGAACATTGAAGGTCCAATTCCGCCTCCATGTATTGGATTAACCATACACGCTGCATCGCCCACAATCATTAATCCATTTTCAACAAAACAGTCCAGAGGTCGTCGAGTTGGCACGTATCCTCCTCCCCCATGAAGAAGTTTGGAATCCTTAAGAAATGGCAATTGCAGAACATGATTATAGAGTTGAGTTTTAGGATGTGGTCCTTTCATACTTGCTTGAATGCCTAGGCCAACATTTACTTTTCCTCCACTTTTTGGGAACACCCAGAAATATCCTCTAGGTGATACAGATTGATTGAGATATATCTGGCAATATCCTTTTTCTAGCTCAACGTTACCCCGAATCTCCCTATAGCATGCCATGAGATCTCGCCTTGATACCTCTCTCTCAATATCAAATCCTTCTGGGAGTCTGCTTCTAACGGCAGCTGCAATACCTGTTGCATCGATAGTGATCTTGGCATGGAAATCCTCTTTCCGTCCGCTCTTCAAATTCTTTGCCGTTACGCCTCTTACATATCCCTGTTCCGTTAGAGGTTCGATAACAAGCATGGAATCTTGAAATTCGGCACCACTATCAATTGCAGATTTCAATAATCTTTGGCCAAAACGAAATCGATCGACTACAGATCCAGAAACCCCTTGACCTTCTATTTTGAAACTGATCGACTGATCAGGTGAAATTACTTTTACTCCTTTAACTTCTGAATCGAAATCTAGACCCTTTGATGGCGCTGAAATATCTAGTCTCTTAAAATGATGCCCCGCTATGGCATCACCACACACCTTGTCTCCAATCTTAGATTCTGGTTTGCTATCCATCAAACCAACTTTCAATCCTGTTTTGGCAGCGGTATAAGCTGTTAAGCATCCACCACTTCCGGCGCCGATCACTAAAAGATCAAATTTTTCCATCTTGAATACACTCTACTGAAAATATCTAACTCAAGATTTGTATTATCAATACATCTTTGAACCTAAATGCGTACAGGTCCGAAGTAATAGCTTTACTGTTTCAGACGCAGGAAACTATTGAGTATCTCAATGGCAATAGGTCCTCTAACTACATTACCTCTTATTGATTTGTCTGAGAAGTGAGGTATTGAATGAAAAACAGGATCAGGTTCTATATGTGGAAGTGATACAATATCTTCATCTTCAATTTTGAAAACGTCAACATGTACTCTACAGATCCAACGATTATATCTTCGAAGTTCGGGATACTCTTTCTTGAGATTGAAAGGAAAGCCTATTGGACAGGAGACAGTTGGTCCAGGATGCCCAAATGGATCATTTACCATGTTTCGAGTTTCGAATCCGTTAGATTCATAGAGTTTGACAATATCATCTGTTGATTTTATTTTATGGTCTAGATATTGATCTGGTTTAATCTCAAAGGCTGGATAATAATATGATTCTCTTGAAAGAGAATCCTGATATGTAGCTGAAAGATAATATTGTTCAACTTCTGATTTGGTTGGTATATATGTCCAATCTACAGGTTGAGTTTGAATTTGCTCTATTCTAGAATAAGGCTCTGACATCTTTTTATCCTTATTAAATATCATTTGCTCGGATACAAACTTGTTGCTTGAATATTCATCAAAGAGATAACGAAAAAATTTGATTGCCGTTAATCTAAAAATACAGGAAAACAGTTAGCGTGCACCAACAGTGCAATAAAATTAGGGATTAGAACGCGGGTAATGTTAGCGCCCATCGCCAGGAAAAAGCTAGACACTCTTTCCTTAGGGCGGGATTTGAACCCGCGTTATTTCCCTCCGATGGAAGTCATACGGGTGACAGCCGTACACTCCAGACTTTTTCAGGCTTACTGGGCCAGACTATACTACCTTTATGCATCCTTGTTCTGATTGGGCACGGAATATTCTAACTCAGATAGCCCGGTCTCTCTATACACTTTATCGTAACTTTAAAGCCTTTCTCGTTTCTTTTTTCAGATAAAAACGCTATTAAGATGATTCAATACTCATTCGCTGAAAGGTTTTTCTAGGTTATTGAATAGTAGCTGCTAGTAAGCGGGCCCGTAGCTTAGTCAGGGAGAGTACCGGGCTTTTAACAAATTTGGAGGCCACCCGGAAGGAAACAATCTAAATGTTTCCTGGGGTAGGGTCGCGGGTTCAATTCCCGTCGGGCCCGCCAGATTTCTTTTGAAGGATCATTTACGAGAAGTGATAGAGAATCTTATTCTTAGAGCCCATTCAGAACAATAGATAGTGCGTTCTGAACAACTGTAACTTCAGGTAAATGGAGAAAGTAACCAAGTATTTTATATGGTTCTTCTACGGTATAATGTTTTTAAGGCACAATGGTTTTGTGACAATTCACAACCTTACCGGAATTTGGAATGATTATTGATCAAGGGTTGGGAGGCGATTTAGAAGACGGTTAAAAAATGTGTTGATTGTGGCAAACGAACTAGTAGAGGATTGATGTACTGTGAAGCTTGCCGAAAGTTACATTTTCTAGATGCATTGAAACATGTTAGACAAGCAGATCTCCAACCAGAGATAATTAATGATTCAGCTATTACAAGTTCTGGTAATCAGGTTCAAATTGTTCCTGAGAGGAGTGGAAAAGTTAGCTTCCCAATCGAAAGAATGAATCTTAGTGAGACATCACAAAAGGTAACACGTGTGATTGCATCTACAAAAAATAAATAGAAACTTATATTCAGTATCACGTAGAACACAAAATTTTTGGCATTTTAATTAATAGATTTTTTTTCTACAAAGATAATCAGAGTCTAGAATTCATATAGAAAACGGAATTAGTAATATTCGATTTTTCTTCATTTTACGTGGTGCGGGGAGTGGGATTTGAACCCACGAACCCCTACGGGATAGGCTCCTGAAGCTTACGCAGCTTACTGCTTCTACGCCTTTGACCTGACTAGGCGATCCCCGCAATTTCTCATTTTTATCATTGAAGATCTTCTTCAAGATATCGTTGATCATCTGAAAATGTTTGGGCACTAATTCAGTGAATCTCTGGCGCCATAACAGTTTTAAGAGGAGAGCTTGGACAAATCATTGAAATGGAATATTACGATCAAGAGGAGCAACCAGCGCCGACTTTTCCGACAAGAAAAGTAATGCTTGTAATAGCGGTGCTCTTTGCAATTTTTGTGATATGGTCTATAGGCAGCCAGCTGATCTGGTTAATACTTAATTTCAAAGAGTTTGGTGAACTCTTTCTCAGACCAATCTTTTTTGAGATAATAGGCGGAACCATACTCGCTATTATCGCTTTCGTGAGACTCGATATCCTAAATAGGCGCTCTCTAATTTGGTGGTTTATTAATCTAATAATTTCAGCCTTCAAAGGATATGGGGCAATTCCACCAAATCGAATTGACTTTAAAAGTTTTAAACTAACACCAACGAAATTCATTCTCTGGCAAATTACAAAAGTTCTCTTAGGAATGATGTTATTCAGGAATTATATTTTCGGCATGGCTACCTATGCCATGTCTCAAGGTTGGGATCCAAGGCTTGATCTAGTACTTGGTGTATTCAAACTGCCTTTCATTACTCCTCCAATGGATGGTGCATATGCTCAGGTAAATGTTCTACCCATGATACCTGCAATAACACTTTTAATAGGTCCTTTACTAGCCGCATTCGGAACCCGTCTAGTAATCTTGGTCGGTATTACTCAACTTGCAAGAATATTCACACCCACTTCTGAAGAGGCTTCTGGCGCCGTTCCTTTCGGAGTTAGCTGGCGATTAGCCTCGTTCGAAGGTATTTTATCAATAGGCCTTTTCTGGGTCATGTTCAATAGTTTCTTCTCAGCAGTCATAGATTACAATACACGCTACATCATTGGAGGTCTGGCTGTAGGCGGCATTTTATTTGCAATATTTTACTATCTAGATTTACGCTATTCAAAAGGGCTCTCTACACTTAGACGACGCAGGGTTACCATCAGAATACTCAGCATCTTCTTGATAGCTCTGGTAACGGGTTCAATCATTGCCATAAATAATAGCGTAGCTGACGCGAGAAAAGTTGAATGGCTTGGACCATACACATCCCAACAGATTGCTGTCAATCGATATTTTGCTGAACTTGATAAAGTAAGAGAGGTCCCGTATGATATTAGTCTAAAGGTTACTCCGAAAAGCATGATTGAGGAACATATCACAGTTAATAGAGATCTGTTGAACAAGATTCGTTTATGGGATTGGGAGGCTGCCTTCGCCAAACTAAAACCTGAGATTGGTCTCATACCCTATGTTGATTACCAAGATTCCGACATTCTAAGATTTAACAATACACTATACTGGAGCTCATCCATGAAACCCATACTTCCAGAGACAGTTCTTCAAGCAGATCAATGGTATGCTGAACACCTAGTCTATACACACGTTCCCAATGGATTCTTCATTCTTAATGCCAACGAAGGCGTGATCGAAGAAGCTGACCAATTCTTCAAGCAGAGGAGGATCTACTATGGTGAGGGAGGCCTCCTATCTGAGACTTGGGCTACATATCCACAAGACCGTGAGGAAAGCGAGGAGTTGGAAGGATATTTCTATACGGGAAACGGTGGTGTAAGTCTCTCTCCTCCGTTAAGTTGGATCTTCGAATTCAATTTCTTTCTAGCCTATCGTACACAGACGGTGGAGGTCTTAAGGTATAGAGACATTTACGATCGGATGGAGATGCTCTTTCCATATTTCGAATACGACTTCTTCGGACGGAAAGTAGACATGTTCCCAGTTACAGATGGTGTGCAGACATATTACTTGATGCCACTTATTGTTCGACTCGATACAGGAAAGGTTCCATGGAGTAGTAACAATCCATTGTTGAGACTAGCTGGCTATGCATTGATCGACGTATATAATGGTGATATCCAAATATTTATGATCGGAGACGACTTCTTTAGTGAATTATTCAAGGATGCATACAGTGAATATGTTAAAACAGAAATTCCTGAATGGCTTGAACTTCAGATAAGATACCCTGAGGAACTGTTCGAGTGGAGGGTTGGGATGTTTAATTATTACCATGTCACTGATCCAGCTACCTTCATAGTTGCAAAAGAATTCTTTGAAGTTCCAGAAGGCTTGGATACTTATTATATAATGTCTCAACCTTCAGGTTTCAATGAACCTGAATTTGTAGGTTTGCTTTCTCTTGAACTTCGAGGAGCGAAGGGACGGAACTTAGCTGGATATATGGTAGTAGAGAATGATTATCCCAGACTCGGTGTAATGACGTTCAATAGAGTTTCTCTGGAGTCAGAGACAAAATTACTTGGACCTACAGGAACACGTGAGGCCCTCGAGAAAAATGCGGAATTCGCCACTTTGAGGACTCTACTTAGAACACCGCGCATAGGAGACAATATTCTATACAGAGTGGGTGAGCATGATGTATACTTTATACCTGTTTATACTGCCGGAGCTGGAGGTGTTGTTACTGAGTTGGGAATTGTTGCTTGTGTGGGCGCTCGATTTACTGGAGAATATTATGTTGGTCTTGGGGATACGGCAGAAGAGGCTTATAGAGACTATTTAGCTGCAGTAGCCAAGATTGAGTTGCCTATACCTGAAGTCCCTACAGAGCCAGAGGAGGATGCTGAAGAGCGAATTGCAAATGTACTAAATATCTTTGAAAAAGCAAATGTTACCCTAATGACTCCTGAAGCTTTGAATCCCACGGTTTCATATAATGAAGGGATTAGGGATTATGTATCAATTGATCAATGGAATCAGACTAGACATCTAGTCGAAGATTTTATCTCTGATTGGGCTATTAAGACAGACAAAATTCTTATGTGGCAAGAAGGATCTAATATCAACTTCGGAGTACTCGTAAACATCAATGGAATAACAGAACTCCATTACATAACCGTCACTCTAGAAGTTGAAGAAAATCCTGAGGAATAAAGATGAGTCTATATAAGAAACGACGTGGACGTGAAATCGGTGATGCGATCAATATTATCACGATTTTCATTGGAGTCATTGTTGTTGGTGTGATACTTACACTATTAGTTCGATTTCAAAGAGGATTGCTTGGCATAGTTCTCGGCGGCTTGGCTGTTGCACTTGTAATCTATTGGATTTTAGAAATTAGGAAGACAATGAAAACAGAATTTAAAGTAAGAGAAATAGAGGCAAGAGAATGGTCACCTGATATAATAGAGAACAAGGACGAAATCGTGGTTGTCGGTAAAGTGCCAGGTCCAAGAGATAAAATAAAAGTTCTTTTAGAAGAAAATTTCCTAGAAGTTAAAGGTGGGCTTGGTTTCCGTAAAGTCGTGAAATTACCATCCAAAATAGTGAGCTTCAATACTTCATACAATAATGGCGTACTTGAAGTAAGATTAAAGAAATAATCGAAATTTTCAACAATAACCTCTTTACCGATCTAGGAATGTAGATTCTTTGAAAAAGACTACAGACTCAAGAAAATCGTCAATAATTGTCTTGGTTACCTGCCCAGATAAAGAAAGTGCAAATAATATTGCCTCCTCGCTTATAGAAAAAAAATTGGCTGCATGTGTAAACACGATTAACAATGTTGAAAGCATATTCAGATGGAAAGGAAAGATCGAAAAATCTTCTGAGAACCTCTTAATCATAAAATCAAAGAAGCGACTTCTCAAAAAATTGATTGCGGATGTGCTGCAAAATCATCCCTACCAACTACCAGAAATTCTTGCTCTGCCAATCATAGGAGGATCTAAAGCATATATCGACTGGCTGAATAATGAGACTCAAACTTGATTTAAAATATTGTTCCAGTGAATAATTTTGATTGTCTTTAGGAAGACAGATCTTCAAATAATCGCTCAACATTCAAGAGATTTGTTTCCAACTGAATCATGTGGCATAATTCTGGGAAAGAAACAAGACAATATCAAGATAGTTACAAAAATATTTCCGACAAAAAATATTTTAAAATCTCGCACAAAATATAAAATCAATCCTCGGGAACAATTAAATATCTATATGAAAGCCGATGAAATATCACTCGAGGTTTTGGGGTACTATCATAGCCACCCATTTGGAGATACAAAACCATCAGAGATGGATATCAAAGAAGCAAATCAACCTTGTTGTTCTTATGTTATCTACTCAAATGAGCAGGATGAGTTCAAGTCATTTCATTGGAATGGATCTTCATTCCTTGATGAAGAACTTAGGATATCCAATTAATACATTTCTCATAAAAAAATTTCAGCTGAAAAATTTGGATTCATATGTCATTGGCTACAGTTCATGCTAAAATATGCTAACATTTAAGAATGAGGCATAAGTCTTTCTCTAGCCGATTCAATACTAGAGAAGGCTACTCATATTGGATACTTTAAAGAAGGTTGAGGTCGGAAAACTTCAAACTCCACCCATTACAATCCCATCAACTTATACCATCTCAAAAATTGTTGGTGTCTTAAAAGACAAAAATTGTTATGAAGTATTTATTCCTGAAAAGGGCAAAGTTGGAATAGTAACAATTAGAGACATTCTTAGAGTCTCCCATCCTACAACCACAAAGACCTCTAGTATTATGAAATATCCTACCAGCCTTTCACCAACTACTTCTTTAGGTGAAGCTGCAAGAATCTTGACTGATTATCGACTCAGGGCACTACCTATAATGGAAGGAAGAGAACTCACAGGTGCGTTGACAGCAAGAAAAATTCTTGAATTCTTATTAGAAAAAGGTTCTTTGAATCTCCAAGTAAAGTCGCTCACGACAGGTAGGTTAACAACAATATCTGAGAACGATACAGTAGCGAAGGCTAGAAACCTAATGGTAGATAAGAAAATTGATCATCTACCAGTTATTTCTGATAAAAAAATTGCTGGCATCGTGACGTCTAATGAGATAGTATTCAGACTTATACCAAGAGAAAGAATTGCTATTGCGATGACAAGTACGCGCGGCGCTCAAAAAAACCTTGGATACCAAGCAAGTTCAATCATGGAGACCCCATTGACATGCCAAGCCAGAGATAAAGCATCAGAAGCATTAACAAACATGCTCCGAGCAGGCAAGACTTACAATTTAGTTGAAGTCCTGGGAATGGTTCAAAGTATTGTAACCCCAAGAGATTACATTAATCTTCTCGCCGAGCCCAAACCCATAGTGGAAATCCCGGTCTACATAATAGGATTGCCAGAAGATCCATTCGAGGCTGAAGTTGCTAAATCAAAATTTTTGAACTCAATTGAAACATTAAAAAGAGCTTTTCCAGAAATAGAGGAAGCACGTTCAGTTATTAAAATCTCGGAGTCCATTAAGGGAAAGGAAAGAAGAAGATATGAAGTAGACATCGTAATGAAAACACTCAAGGGAGTCGTCAACTACTCTCACTCTGGATGGGATTTACCGAGCATTTACGATGAGTTGGCTACGAGGATCAAACGCTTAATGACACAGCGGCGAGGAACCGCAAAAAGATATTTGAGAAAAGGACAAAAGACAAAAAGAAAACGTTAATTCTTCTAATTTTAAAAAAATATCGATATGGATCATCCTTGGCAGACATTCAAGGAGTCCGCTTTGAATTGGACATACACCTTTTTCCCTTTATTTATACACAAATCTTTGAAGGAACTCAATGTTAATTCTGACTCAATTGGAAAGCCTACGTCCACCAAAACCTTTGCACTAGACTTCATCTGAACAACGTTAGATACCTTTCCTTTCAGATTGTTACAGACACATCCACACCATTTCTGATTCTTAATTAATGGTTCATTTGATAAAATGATATCTTCGGGTTTGATTGTAAGAATAATTTTTTCTCCATCTCTTTTTCCAATCAATGGCGCCAAGATTTCTATATTACCTATTTTGACTTTAGCGGAACTTGACGCAGCTTGAACTATTTTCCCATCATATACGTTGAGTCCAAGGAAGTTGGCTACAAATTTAGAGTTTGGCTTCTCTAGTATCTCGTCACGGTTACCTATCTGCTCTACTACGCCTTCACCCATCACAGCTATCCTGTCAGAGATGGTGCATGCCTCAGCTAAATCATGTGTTACATATATTGATGTTACTTCAAGAGGTTCTAAAAGATTCTTAAAATCGGTTCTTAGACTCTCTCGAGTTTTCGGATCTAATGCAGACAGAGGTTCATCAAGAAGCAGAAGTGTAGGATCAATTGCTAAAGCTCTTGCTAAAGCTACGCGCTGCTGCTGACCTCCACTAAGCTCATGTGGATAACATTGGGCACAATCTTTCAATGTTATAAAGTCGAGAAGTGAATTGACTTTTTTCTTAATCTCATGTCTTGGCAGATGTTTAGCTTTCAATCCGTATGATATATTTTCATCAACTCGCATGTGAGGGAATAATGAATAATTTTGAAATACATAACCTATCCCTCTATCTGAGGGACTAACATGGATTCTTTTTCTTCCTTTTTTTCCATCAACAAGAATTCTGTTAATGTAAATTTCTCCCTCATCTGGTGAACACAAACCAGATATTATGTTCAACATAGTAGTCTTGCCACAGCCACTTGGTCCAACTATTGATAGAAGCTCATTAGTTTGAACTTGTAAATTTATATTTCTAAGAACTTCTTTGTCTGAAAATTGTTTCTTTATTGTTTTGAGTTCTATCATAGTCTTGCCCCGTATCGTTTTCGGCCAAGTATTTTGAAGAGTGCGAGGACTCCGAATGATACTACTATAAGGATCGCTGAGAGGACATTTGATGCCATAGGGTCTTCAGCCATTAACATGTAAATGGCTAACGGCATAGTCTGTGTTACACCTGGAAGATTACCTGCAAACATTAATGTTGCACCAAATTCCCCCATTGATCTGGCCCATGTCATTATTGTACCAGCCAAAAGTCCGTGTGAAGAGAGAGGAAGAGTTATTGTGAGAAAAACTCTTAATCTTGAAGGACTCAAAATTTTTGCGCTATTAACTAAATTCCGGTCAACATCCTCAAATGCTGCTTTAGCTGATCGTATTAGAAAGGGCGAGGCAACAAAGATTTGAGCCAAGACGACAGCGAGGACACTACCTGGTAGGATTATTCCAAATTCTTTGAGTGTAGGTCCGAATATTCCTCTAGGGGCAAAAGCTAGCAATAGAGCTACCCCCGCAACTGCTGGTGGAAGGACTATTGGGATATCAAGTACAGTATCAACAATAGATCTACCATGGAATCTTCTAGTTGCAAGTAAATATGCAGTTGGAATACCAAAGATAAATGAAGTAAGAGTAGCAAAGGATGAAGTTACTATGCTTACAGTCAAAGCGCTTAGAACCTGTGGATTTCTTAATTGAGGCATCAACATATCCAAATCTAGATGCAAGAAGACTGCTGCAATTGGAAATGAGATGAATGATATGAAAAATAGACATGCGAATCCTAAGAATGCTATAATTAATCTATCAGAGACCCGCTCGAGCCCCATTAATAACAACCCTCCATTCTTGTAGCGAACATCTTGCCCTCAGCTGATAGATTAATTCAACAAATTTGACTACTAATAGTGCATGCCAGAGTCTAGTCTCAAAGAATATATAATGCTTATCTTAGACGCCGAAGTAAGCTAGCATACTTACTTTACATTAGTGTAGTGCGTGATATACTAACATCTTCCTTGGAGTCTAATCAAACATTGTTACTATGATGTTCGAAGCCACGTGGCTCAAGATCACGGTATTTATTTTTCAATTTTAGAATAATTTTTCCAGAATTTTCTGTTACATGTCCTATTGGTATTAATGTACGAATCTTTTTCTTTGTTTTTTTGTATAGGGTGGGTTTCTGAGTAATGACTAATTCATATTCCTCCCCACCATAAAACGCAAGATCAATCAGATCGAGATCATTCTTTATCGCAAATTCTCTTACTTCTCGATGTATTGGAATCCTATTTATTTGAAAACCTATGTTACTTGATTTTGAAAGCTCGTATAGACTCCAAGCAAGACCATCACTTGAATCTATTGATGAATTTATGAGATGGTTTTTTGCTAAAGTTAATCCTTCAGATAGTCTTGCCTTCGGCATGAATACAGCCTTAATGGCCTTCTCTTTTAATTTTTTAGAGATTTCCATTTTCTTCTTAATTATCTTCAAACCAAGTGCCGGCAATCCAAAAGCTCCGGTAACCATTACTATATCGCCCACTTTTGCAGTGTCACGCCTAATGAGCTCCCTCTCTTTGCAGATGCCAAAAGCAGATACATCAATGGTTAAATCAGTAGATTCGTTTGTGTCTCCACCTATTACATGTGTACCGTATTCTCTAGCTGCCGCATTCATCCCTCTACCAATTTGTCTTACATAATTTTCACTTATCTTTCTAGGCATTCCTAAAGAAATCAATATGCCCATAGGTTGGACACCTTTGGCAGCAAGATCACTTATGACGGAGATTACTGCCTTTCTAGATGTCTGCCAAAGATTCATGCCTTTTGGAATATCTGTCTTCGCAACAAGCATATCACATTTCATAACGGCTAATTGGCCTTTTCCAATACGAATTGCAGCAACATCGTCTCCAAAAGGCAATGGATTATTCTTCATCTTATCTTGAAGATTAACTATAATGTCGATGATTTTTCTCTCAGTCAGCTTATTTTTCTTTAACATAGTTAATCGCTGACCATTAAGACATTAGATATAATATCTCTGAAACTTTTACTCTAAAAAATGCTTATGAGCATGACTATTAAGAGATCGGTAAGCCCCGGCACTTTTCTGCCCCGGTTCCTAAAGGATGTTCAAGGCGGGAAAGCTCAGCTCGGTAGAGCGACGGCTTCGTAAGCCGTAAGTCCTGGGATCAAAGCCCAGCCGGGGCTCCATGATTCAAGTTAGATTTCTTTTTTATGAATAATTCTGTCAAGTTTGACAAATGACTTAGTAATGCTTATCCAAGAGAAATCAATTGCGAATGTTGGAGAACATGAGCATCGCTCTTACATTCCCCTGGGCTAAGTCGAGAAACTATAGTCTGAGCGCTTTAATAGGGGCAATTGAAATCGATCCTGAACTAATAGATATCGATATTATAATTGTTAGTGGTAGTCTAAAGAAATCAATCGAGCGGATCTCTAAAAAATTTGATAAGATAATAATTTGTATTTCGTTTATGACTCCTGATCTCAAACATATTAGAAATGAAATAGACAGTCTTGGTTCCCTGCATAACTCTATCCGTAAAAAACTCATTCTAATAGCTGGCGGACCACATCCAACAGGTGATCCTTTAGGAACTCTGAAGATGGGTTTTGATATAATCGTAATTGGTGAAGGAGAAAAAACACTAAGGAATATAATTTCCAAAATAAAGAATAATGATTCTATAGAAGATTTGAAAGGTTTAGCCTATCAGAAAAATCATCAATCATTCATAAAAAAATCCAATGACTGGATTAACCTTAACGATTTTCCAGCTTTTGCACCTGTGCATCGTCTATTTTCCCCAATTGAAATATCTCGCGGATGCCCTTTCGTCTGCAATTTTTGTCAGACACCTAGAATTCATGGTGGTTCAATGCGTCATAGAAGCATTTCTAACATCTGTCGACACTTGAAATATGCATCCAAGATAGGAAAGAAGAATACATGGTTCATTTCTTCGAATGCCTTTGCATATGGTTCATTTGATGGTAGAAAAGCTAATGAAACAGCAATAGAAGATCTACTGAGATCAATAAGAAAAATCCCGAACATGGAAAAAATATTTTTTGGGACTTTTCCATCTGAAGTACGACCCGAATTTGTAACAGATGACCTTGTTTCATTGGTTATCGAATACTGCACCAATAGAACTCTGTCGATAGGCGCTCAATCAGGAAGTAATCGAATATTGAAATTCATTCATAGAGAACACACTGTGGAAGAGAGTATGAATTGCATTGAAATTGTAAAAAAATTCGGAATAATTCCATATGTTGATATTATTTTTGGTCTTCCATCAGAGAATGATGAAGACAGATCGAAAACAAGGGAATTAATGAAATTTGTGATTGATAAAGGAGGAATAATTCATTCTCATGTTTTTATTCCGCTACCAGGAACACCATTTCAAAGATTCCCTCCAGGAAGAATTACCAGCGATGACGTGAATTATATCCAAAAACTAACCGCAACGGGAAAAGCGAATGGTTCATGGCAGCATCAAATGAGAATTGGTGAAGAAATTGATTCGATGTTTTAGAGTAAAAAACGCAAGCTATGAAAAAAATCTTCTGATGATTTAAACATATTTAGATTCATGTAGAGAAATCGTTTAGACCTTTCTTTCAACTTTTATTTTGCATTTGGTCGCTACTGCGGCAATTGCCCCTAATGCAGCAAGCCAAGGCGCAATGAATACACCAACAATGCCGACTGTTGCCGGTATTTCAAGAAGCGTTTTTCCCTCCTCATTCTCGACAATTAATTTAGTGACATTCCCTTCATGAAGGATTTTTTTGGTCTTCTGAATTAGTTCTTCTGACTTGACATCAAATTCTTCTACAATTGTTTTAGCGGTGTTTTTACCGCAGTTTGGACAGTATTTTGCGGTTTCAGATATTTCGGTATTACATCCATTACATGTTACCAATATGCTCACGTTTTATCAATTTTATTTTCATATTAATCAATCGAAAATAGAAACATTGCATGATTTTTTACAGAGATGATATTTAACAAGCATAAATTGAAATAATTTCAGCGTTATTCTACTATACCTGTAAAATATCAAATCATTTCAGAATTTTTGATTTATACAGGTACAATTAATCAGTATAATACAACTTACTAAATAAATGAGTGTCCTGTACTAGATGATTTAAATACAGTTTACTTGAGATATCATTAAAAGACTAAAGTAATAATAGTTTCAGTACGGGGGATCAAAGAATCTACTCTAATCAATATAATTATGGCCAACAAGGATATGGTGGCTATCCTTCAAGCTACGGATATGGATCCCAAGGAGCATATCCAGGCTCTGGCTATGGTTATCAATCCCAATATCCACAATATTCCCAATCACAATACTACCAGCCACAATATTCTCAATCGTATGCTCAGCAATCTCAATATTATAATCCGGAATATTTTAGAAGGCAAGTCCGTCCTCCAGCACCAACTTATTCAGGGCAATATGGTCCCTCAGCACCGCCATATCCAGGACAATATGGTCCCTCAGCACCGCCATATCCAGGACAATATGGTCCTCCAAGACCGCCATATTCACCATACGGATTTTTCGGTCGAGCTGGTGTAATAACGGCAGCCGCCATCATATTACTCATCTTAGGAATAGTTGGCATTGGAGGCGGTATTACACTAATTGTAGCAAGTGCATTCCCGGCTTCGTTTGCTGGAATACCTATTATCGGAGATATTTCACTAATCAACCAGTGGGTTCTTGGTGGATTAGGTGCAATTTATCTTGGACTCGGGGTCTTGACCATACCAGCATTCTACCTACTTTGGAAGAATAAAAGATCGGGAGGAATTATGAGTATAGTCCTAGCAGCGATACTATTAGCAGGATTTGCGATAACGCCCTTCTTCCCTGTGCTCTGGTATGGGGGAATTGTCGGAGTTGCACTTGCAGTCATAGTAATCATATTGATACCAATTCGATGGAACTCTTTGAGATCTAATAATTACCCACGACCGCCCTATTATTGATTGCAGAGATAAAACATTCATTTACATACTAATCTATTCTGGTTTTATCTTTCTGATGAGCCAGATCATTTTCTCTGCAAAATTTTTTGCCGTCTGAAGACCTTCATCATCATTAATTACTTCATTTTTTTCTCTTCCGAATGCTATATTCCAGTATGTTGATCCTGGAACAATCATCCCCTGATGTAGGAAGAAGAATAGCAATTGAGCAAGGGTAAAATTATGTCCTGCTCTCCTTGCGACAACG
Source organism: Candidatus Bathyarchaeota archaeon (assembly GCA_007050885.1). The sequence continues at coordinate 361 of SMYQ01000021.1, read as the reverse complement.
ATGGCTCCTCCAACCTTGTTTTCGAAAACTCTACCTTTTGCAATCGATAAATATCCAGCCCTATCGATAAGGGCTTTGATTTGGGGCGTCGCGGATCCAAAGTATACTGGCGAGGATAAAATTATACCATCGGCATTTATCATCTTGTTGAAGATCGAGTTGAGATCGTCTTCTATCCAACAATCTCCTTTTGTTCTACACGATAAACATGCATCACATGGTTTGATCTCTTTCTCTGATAATCTTACTAGCTCTGTTTCAACACCATATTTTTCCATAGTTTTCAAAGTTTTCGCTACAATATATTCAGTATTTCCACCTACTCTAGGACTTCCTACAATACCTAATATTTTGATCATTT
>SMYQ01000203.1 GCA_007050885.1 Candidatus Bathyarchaeota archaeon | reverse complement strand
GAAGAGCAGATGACCGTTCATTGTTTCTAACCTTGAATAGTTCAGGGAGATCCATTCCTCTTTATACCTATTGGTCATTTTATTGACTGACTGGTCAGTTACCTTTTTATACGAGAAGTATATTTTAAGAGAGCCATACGGTGAAAATGATGCCACGCGTGCTCCAAGATTATAAAATCCGTGCCAAGAAACGGATCATTGAAGCGGCGATTACGGTCTTTGCCAAGAAGGGCTACCACCGGGCGAAGATGACCGACATCGCCAAAGAAGTCGGGGTGAGTAAGGGCACCTTGTATCAATATTTCAAGAGCAAAGAAGACCTATTTGAAGCTGTGGTCCAAATTCCCTTCGAAAAGATCGAAGAAGAACCACTTGCTGAACTCTTAGAATCGGGGAATCTATTGGACATTTCCTCGAACAGCTTCTACGATAAGCTCTGGAGTACACCATTGTTTTTCTCTGAGCCTAGCTGGCCGCCTAGTCTCATGTTTGAAATTGTCTCCGAAGCGTCACGGAAACCTAAACTAGCTAATTCCCTTCAAAGAATGTATGATGATGCCCTCAAGTACTTGACAACTTTTTTTGAAGACCAAAAAGAAAAAGGAATCATTCGGCGCGATGTCAACACCCACAATTTAGCTCTCGGTTTAATTGCATTACAGGATGGATTGCAAGGTTACGAGCTCTTTGGGATGGATCGGTCTGAAACGGAGAAGGCTTGGTCTGAGATTTCAAACACTCTGTTGACAAGTGTTATTACAAATGAGAAAGAAATGAAAAAATACAGGGAGAGCAAGTAACCAAGGGTACGTGATGCGGTTGTCGATCAAAGATGATTAGTCAAGTTCTTGAATGAGCTGATCAAAGAAGGCATTAATAGCATCCGGTTCTAAATGAGGCATGACCACCATTCTAATCGTCGGTGGTATTGGGGAGAGCGCCATTCGCCAACCCTTGTGCTCCATGGCACCAGCGATTTGTTGTAAGGGCTTTCCTTCAATTTGAATGCCTAGCAGATTCATGATTGGTTGAATTGGTACCCCTAGTTTTGGATGCTCGGCGATTCGGTTCATCGCTAACATTGTATTATTCATGCATATTTCGATAATATTCCGATACCCCTTGCGACCTAGGTGTTTCATAATCCCCCAAGTCGCGAGAATTGGTCCCGCTGGTCTTGTTCCAAGAAGAGAGCGTTGGTTTGCGCTTGATCCAAGTAGGTAGGGGACATTCATCGTAATCTTTTGTAATGGTTCTTGATTTCGAAAGAGGAGAAAACTTGCAGGAATGGGTGCAAGACCCATTTTGTGTGGATCCATACTAATACTCGTCACACCCGGATTTTGGAAATCAAAGGAAGGACTGGGATAGCCAAGTGCCTTGAGGAAGGGCAGAACAAATCCACCAAAGGCGGCATCAACGTGTAAAGGGAGTTGATGCGTGTCTGCAATGGAAGCGATTTCAGGAATCGGGTCGACTTGCCCTAAGTACGTGGTTCCAGCAGTACAAAAGATCCCAATGGTATCTGAGGTGATGGCTTGCTCAATTTCTTCAGGGATGGCTCGATACTGATCATCGATTTTAGTTTTAAACAAGTTGAGTCCAAGAATCCAGGCTGCTTTTTCCACGGAAGAATGGATTGTCTCGGGGGCAATAATGGTGGGGCGTTGAATGCTACTAGAGCTAGTTTCGCGTGCGGCTAGCATCGCCAGGATATTCGATTCAGTCCCTCCTGAGGTACTAGTTCCATAAGGATGGTTAATTTGGAATAGATCTCCAATCATGTTGAGGGTTTCATGTTCGATTTGTTCGGAGCCTTGGAAGGTGTAATAGCGACCAGCATTTCGATCCATAGTATCCGAATAGATTTCAATACCTAACTTATGTGGAGTTGAGGACATCGAGGAAACAGGATATCCACTATCATATGTTGAATCCAGATTCAGTGTTTTTGACAGGAGTTCGAGTACTTGCTTTTTCGGTAATCCTTGCTCTGCGAACATAAGCGGCCCTCATGAAGGGATATACTTCGGCGTGTGTCCTATCACTACCTGTATAACTATTTTGGAAGACGGTCCGACCTGAGTAGAAACGTCATTCGAACAAGTAATAAAACTCAATCAAAGTTGAGTCGGGTGCTCTTCACATGAGATGGATTTACGTTCAACCTCTGTTGCATGTAGTCTTCAATCTTTTTTGCATCAAACACTTTGCACGAACATAAATCGAGGAATAATTCACGGTCACTGGGAAAGGTGTGTACCGCGATATGGGAATAATCGATAATTGCAAATCCAGTTAGCCCTGGATTGTGTGGTCTTCCCTCAACGATGACTGGACCGTGTAGAATTTCCATTTCGCTTAATTCTGCTACGTCTCGAATTAGAGTCTCAACAAATGAGCAGTCCATTAATTGCTCTTGGTCACAGCCCGTCACCTCGATTATCTGTTGGAATAGGTTTGTTGAGAAAGACATGAATCTAGCTCCTCATCTACCCAATAAAAATCCCTCACACAACCCAACCATTCAGAGAATTATAACCAATCTCAGGTCAAGAAATAAAAACCATAACTACGCATAACATCGCAGTGGATGGTGTTCAGGGCGTGGACGAAGAAGCATTTCGCCAGTTTCTGAAAAGGGGGGGTCGCAAGCCTCATGTGGTGGAGCGCATTCTCAGGCTAGTCCACAGCTATGAGGCGTACTTGCACAAGTATGCCGATGGGAAAACCCTTGACGACGCAGCCCCTGAGGATATTTCAACCTATGTTACTTGGTTCGAAGAAGACCAAGAAACCGCGGCGAAGGGTCAGCTGTGGGCGATCCACTATTACTACCGATACATAGGTAATAAGATAATGGCGAACCGAGTTGCAGAGCTCAGGAAAACCCTAACCCAAAAGACGCGAAAAGAGTTTCGATTACGAGATTTCAGAGGTGTCAACGTCGGGTATGTGGCAAAACTCGAAGCCGCAGGAATCCGTGATGTGCAACAGATGCGGACTAGGGGAGCAACTCCCTCACAAAGAGTGCAGCTCGCTAGCGAGCTTGACATCCCCGAAGAAGCAATCCTCGAATTGGTGAAACTATCCGACTTAGCCAGACTACCCGGCGTTAAAGGGATACGTGCACGGTTATACTACGATGCTGGTGTGGACACTTTAGAGAAAATGGCAAAATGGGATCCAGAAGGGCTTCGGTTGATGCTAATTGAGTTTGTAGAAAAGACCGGGTTTGATGGAATTGCCCCTCTTCCAAAAGAGGCGACAAATTCTGTAAAGATTGCCGGTGAGCTTCCTCGGGTCATCGAATTCTGATTTGATATCAAGCTATCTTAGCTTTGTGTTTTCGTCGCAGGAGTAAGACAGACGACAAAATGACAATTGTGGCGATAGTGCCCCCAATCGCTATTACTAGATAGAGAGTTACTGGAGGAGGTGGTGCAAAAAAGTCCGTAAGGGCGAGTTTTCTGTAGCGAAGATTACCATCTTCAGCGACTGCATGATAGAGAGTGAGTGATTCAGTGTATCCGGGAGCTCCCGGTTGTACGGCAGCTAATTCAACATCAAGGTTCATCGTTACAGCCATTGTATAGTCACGATCATACCACAGATAGATGTCTCGACTAACACAGTCGAATACGTTACTATACTTAGTTGCATAAAGCCCGTTTTGGTGAACTGCATCAAGGACGTCCCTGCACGCCTCCATTGTGAGAGCGGATTCTGACGAAATGGCCGTAAGCATGAGCATGGCAGTGCTGTATCGCCAGCAATCAAAGACATCACGAGTTGGATCGGCGACATTGATATTGGTTGATACCAGGCAGGTGTTGGTCTGAATGCGTGTAAAGGCAATTTCATTGTCATCACCGGGACCGACGACGACTGCATCACCCGTCGCATCAGCAAAGTGTAATTGATAGGGCATTGACGTTCCGATACGGTGAGTTTGATACCAGGATACAACTTCCTCGACAGTAGCACATTCCCAAAGCACCTGAGCCATCATCGCACAGTAAGGCGTATCCCTTTCAGGATGATCATGTATTGAATACTCGCTGAGGGCATTACCATCGATACATAATCCTTGGTCATTCATTCCACCTTGAGGATACCCATCAGCCGGATCACCATTGTCATCAAATCCAAAAAAGATAGCACCATAGGTAGT
>SMYQ01000291.1 GCA_007050885.1 Candidatus Bathyarchaeota archaeon | reverse complement strand
TTTTTTATTAGTTTTAAAGTGACTCGGCTAAAGCCAATCTTCCTTAATTGCGCTGTATGGGAGATATTGTTTCTTGTCAAGTTGGGTGAGGATTTTACCGGGTTTCATCCAAATCTGCATGTTTGTCGTATAGCCTGCCATCAGAACCTCTAGGACGGGAATTTCATGTAAAGGATCAAAGTTGGATTCGCCTATTTCAAGTGTGCCTTGACCGATTTCCCGTTCGCCCCAATTGATTTCATTATGTTGTTGGATAAGAAGCGGTGGTGAATCAAATCCTTCACCAGTTGCACTGGGAAAGGCTTTAACAAGGTAATTCGGTGTTGAAGGAATTTCCTCGGTGAAAGGACCAGCTAGCTTAACGGTTAACTTGAAGATGGTATGGCCGCGCCGAATGCAGGTGCCGGTGGCGACATTTCCTTTCCGTTTGACTTGGATAATTTCAGCGATTTTTTTCGGAAATCCATATCTCTCTCGCCCGCCCCACATAGCGTTATCTTCAGTTACGGGCATCGACATACAATAGTTACCGAGTTCTCCTTTATATTGTGCGGATAGGAAGAGGGCGGCTTCGTTGTAGGGGGGTCCAAAATTGGTTTTGTGAAACTCCGCAACATATACATTGGCAGTTGGATTAGGTGCAGGTTCTAGGGGGGGTGGTAGGATGCGTTTAATGACCTCTGGATCCGTACGGAATAAGGCCATTACCATGGTGACATCATCGAGCAAATAGCCCCTAGCAAAATACTCCCTCAACTGAGCAAATTCTTCCTCAGAACGTACGAGTTTCAAACAGTTCACCTCCTTGGTAATAACGAAGCGGCATAACATAAAAGCTGCTTTTATTCTGAGCACGCAGTTTTCTGGGGTTTTATTTACCATTCTTGTTGGATTTCGAAGACATAATTGCCATTATTGACACAAGATGGTTTTTGAAGCCCGTCTCTCTATGCTGTAACAACCTCAATTTTGAGTTTGGGTTTACTAATCGCTTCACGTTGTTCTTTGAGGATATTTCGAGCAATGTCCAAGGCTGTTTCATCATCGTAGATGCCTTGAGCGTTTTTCCGTGCTTCTTGGAGCATCTGACGCTGCACCTTGAGTTTTAAATCACCAATAGTCAACGCACCAATACCATAGTTTTCAGGGATTAACTCACGAAGATCATCTATTGGAGTTAGAGATTCGATTCCACTTGGAGGTACAGCATTTACATCCAAGAGGATTTTTGTCCCTAAAACAGATTGCAGCTGTTCGAGTGATACTAATTGAATCCCAGGCGCACCGACAGCGAAAATAAGGTTAGCATCCTCTAGAAGTTCATGAATGTCCTCAGGTGAAGTTGATTGAACCCTTTCTACTTTATTACCCTCGATTGATGCCCGGTTAGCTACTTCTTTAGCCCGTTCAATATTTCGTGAGGTTAATACTGTGAGAGCTCCGCTCTTGGAAAGTAAGTGAGCCACACTCTCTCCAACTGGTCCTGTACCTGCAAGAATTAAGGCAATGTTACTTTTGAGTGAACCTTGGTTCAGTTTGCGCAGCGCGTCCTCAGCTTTGGCAACCATAGCCGCCGCAGTGGAAAATGCACCATGTGGATCGATAATTACTGCAGTTTCGAAAGGTTTCACCATTGCCTTCTGAATTCTGTCTGCCATTTGACGGGCTACTGAAACCTGCCGGCCTCCAACAAAGAAGCAGAGATGCTTTACTCCTTTGGTTCCTCTTGAAAAGATCGCATCTTGGACTAAGTCTTGAATTTGATTAAGTGACACCCCAGAATATGGAACTACAACATCAAATCCTGCGTCATACGCTACACAGATATCAAACGGGCTAGCGTGTTCATCCGCTTCTAGGAAAAAAAGAATATCACTGAGTTTTGTTTTTGGCCGCTTAATCACTGGCACAACAGAAACTGAAGAGACTCCTGTGAGTTCCGTCATGCCTTTCATTTCCTCTTTAGGCACTTCCGCAAGAATTCGTTTGAAGCTTATTGGGACTACATCCACCTCTAAGGATTGTAAAAGTTCCATCATACCTTGGAAATGTCTAGGGCTGCTCAAGTGAAAGGCGGTTAATCGCTTCTTTTTAAGAAGCTCAGCTTGGTTTAAAATTCCCATAGCAATCCAGCTTTCACGAATTCCAAATTGTACTTGTCTAATTTCCTCTTCAAGTTCATCGTGCAAATACTGTCCGTATGCGACAAGCCGATCGATTTTGTCTTGCACACTTGGAGTAATTTTTTCATCTGATAGAATTCTTAAACCGTCTAAGACCTCATTGCGCTTTTCCAGTTTCAGTTTGATACTCCGTGAGAGGTATGAGTGGGCGACTTCGTCCATCTCAACCGCATAAAAAGGAATCTTTAATTTTGAAAATACATCCGCAACTGGGCTGTCTTCACGGAATTCTTTCAGGCTCCGTAGACCCAATTCATCTGTTGCAAAATCTGGTGACTCTGATTCTGCAATCTGTTTGATCATATCACAATAAGCCATAGAAGGGCGTTTTATTGCAGAAATCTTCGATTCAGATTCAGAAGAAGGCGAATGAATGAGCCACGGTTCGTCGTAGGCCTTTCTAATTAAGAAGACCCGCAATTTTTTCCCACTTAAGGGGGCAAGCTCTAATGTTTTCAAACGATCACCTACCAGTGTTAGGCAGTTAAGACTTCTTCCAATCTGAGAAAAAGGCGATGAAAATTTATTTTGAATGAAAACATGACAATTTTTATCGTCAAGCTCGTTGTCCAATGCACATCTTGTGAACTAGATCGTGGCGGTATCTCCTAAGTTCAAATCATGATTTTCGTTCTCTAGCATCTCGCTTCTCGGAATCTAATATCTGTATGAGCTGCACACGAAACACAGGGATCAAAACATCGAACGGCCATCATTGCCCGTTCAAGGATTTTTTCATTTGGCCAACCAAGATTTATGCAAGCATTCATAACGTTTTTTACAATCACAGCTATCGCACGGGCATTAAGCTCTGTTGGCACTCGAATATCGATATCTTCGATTCTGTTGCCCCCATTTGTTCTTACTCGATAAAGGAGGATTCCCCGTGGAGCTTCAACGGCGCTAGCCCCAACTCTGGTTCCCGGATTCACCCCAATTGATACGTCTTCATCTTTCGACCATTCTGTTTCCAACAGATTGATTGCATTCGTGAGAGCGAATTCCATTTCATCAATTCGAAGAAGCCCGGATCGAAACAGGTTAGGCTCTCCAATGGACGATTTCTTACTTTTTCTTGGCTTAGACTGGAGTACAGCTAGTCGGGCATATGGTCCCGCTAGAAGATTCTTGGATTCCTCGTTTGATTTGATATACGCAACCTTTGTGGGGGCCTCTACCAAGTCCTGCTCCACTAGATATTCAGAAAAATCATCACCGGAAATGGTTTCTTGTATTCCATCATCTGAAATGAACTGGACTTGATTAATACCAGAAAATCGATTGGCCTTTGTTTCAAAGGAGCTGATATAAAGCGGACGAGGAAGTGCATAGTTTTGGATTTCCTCTTCAATTTCATTTAGGAGCAAATTGTAATATTCTTTAGCCCATTTTACTCCCGAGAGTGTTAACGAAAGTTGTTGGATAAGATCTTGCTGTTGAGTACTACTGATGTTTTGTACGACTCCACCTGGAATCAGGTTAAAGGCCAAATTAGTATTACCCGCTGTTGCTGTGATTAACGCTTCTGCACAATCGTATAATTTTGTAGCAATTGGTAGAACCCGTGGTTGCATGCGATCAATGCCAAAGATGTCTTGTCGAGAAATTTGGTTTGTAAGATACATCAAATCCGCCAAAGTAGAAAAAAACACACTATATGTATGCGATCGGATGATTTCCCCCAGGAGCGCTAGTTCGCGGATTAACTCGGCAATTGGGGGAATTGATACATCAGTTGTCGATTCTATTGCTTTTATTGCTCCAATTCTATGGGCAACTGGACAAATTCCACAGATCCGGGGAACAATTTTTGGTAAGTCATTAATGTGTTGTCCAATTAGAACATTCAAAAAGTCTCGTGCAGTTGGCATATTATATACAACATTTGTTATGCGATCCTTGTCTCGCGTCACAATGAGCTTGCTTTCGCCTTCAATACGTGTCATTGGTAAAGATAGCCGAATTTTCATTGTTTGAACTTCAGCTCCGGTTTTTGGTATCTAAAAGCGAGAGCTGCATACTTTCGAATGGC
>SMYQ01000061.1 GCA_007050885.1 Candidatus Bathyarchaeota archaeon | reverse complement strand
GATATTAAATCAAAAATTGTTGCGACGTGAAGAAGAAAAATTATGAAAATTGCTATAATCCGTAGCCAATCGATATCATAACGTCTGATTTTAGTGGAATCCATCGCTGACTTCTTATTATTAAATAAGTAGAATCTCATGATAAATGGTTTGTATTATATGTGATAATCTGAAAATTTACATTCTGATGAAAGCGCGCGCTGTTGACTTTCATTGTACAGTCTATTTAAAATAGGATTGTAGAACAAATCGGTTTAAGTTTCATCAGGAAGTAATGTACTTTCTATCTGGACAGTAAAGATCTCCAAGTAGATAGTGTGTACAGAAAGGTGGGAGTAATTGTCTTCAATTTTAAGTGCTCATGTTAAGCGTTTGAGTGATGTTCTTAGAATCGGTGCTGAAGATCAAATAGAGGAATCAAAACACAAACTCGAATCAGCAAAAGACCTCTATCAAGGTCTACTGTCTGAACTTCTAATTAGCGAATTTAATCTTTCCAAGGCTCATGATGTAGCTTTCAAATTATTTGGTTCCAAGAAAGTGAAATTTGGTGCTGTCGATGGTTCACAAGATCAACAATTCGTTTCAGGATTAGCAGTCTTCTGGGCAGGATCCTATGCTTCAACTGGTACAATTGAATTCAAAGAGAATGAGAATCCTAGTGTGAATTATGAGACTGGTTTCATAGAGCGTGGCCGAGGTTTATCGAGTTGTATCCCGATCTATGTTGATAGGATACATGAAGTTGACCAGATGCTGAATGCTTCAAATGGAGAAGCTTTGCCTGGAATGATGACTGTTGCAAATAATTTAACGGAACAAGCTGTTGTTGATAATTCGACTATTCCAGGTTGGGTTATGACTTTTTCTGAACTTTATCTGGCTTACAAGATGGTTGTTGAAGAAGATGTTAGGATCCTGCTTCTTGACAGATGTCTTTCAGCTATGCATACCGCGCTAATGTATGATACTTCTAAACGCTCAGTGTGGAAGTGTGATGGATCCATTTATGGTTTCGAAATAGATGGAATTCCTATAGATGTTAATGAGATGGGTTATGGTAGGCATCATGTTGTGAATTCTGAACTTTGTACTCCACCAGCTCGTGGAGATTTTGTTAGGTATGCAAGTATATTCCTTCTTGAGAGAATGGGGAAACCGCTGAAGCTAAAGGAGATATGGGAAAAGCTTGGAGTTGAAACAGAAGATCGTAAAGAACGAGTTGAAAAATATCTCAAAAAATCTGTTGATGAAGGCTATCTGATAGAGGACAAAGGAGAATACTCAATCAATCCTAGGTATGCGAATAGTTGGGAACGAATAAAGAAACTTGTAAAAAATTTTGGCAATCAACTATTTGAGGATCCAACTGGTAACCCTATGCGTATAAAGAAAGATGATCAAACTCAATGGTTGACGACCCAAGATCTGGCGTTCTTGAGTCTCTACTGTTTCTTCATGATTATTGAGGAGTGTTGGATGAGAAAAGTTCTCCTAGTAGGAATAGCTAAAGACACGACTTCTCGAGATTTCCAAAATCATCTAGTCCCAGTCTGTATTAATGCTGGTATATGGAAAGCTGACGAGAATAAATTAACTAACCAACTAAGCACTGATAGAATGCTTCTACAAGCTACGAGCTATTTTAATCACGATAAAATTCCTGTTCCCTGGTCTCTAATCGAGTATGATGCAGCATTCAGGATGATAGTTCCAAACTTTGATGGGCGTGAAGGTTTCGTTAGTGGAGCTATAGAAAATCGAATCATAGCTGAACGAATCTTTCTGAAGACATATGTTCAACTTGATCAGGCTAAAAGCGATCCTCAACTGCGCAGTAATGTTCTGCTAACTGACAGGTTAGTTCATCCCGAATTTGATCAGGAAGAGACTGTTTCTTTCAAACATAAATATGGAGGAGCAACAGAACCAATAGAACCGATACTTTACCGTTCCAAGACTGTTTCGAATAGTCTGCAGAATCTTGTTATGATTATTTTAAGCTCGATGAGGGCTCATAGTATACCTGAAGCGTTTGGACATAACAAAGCTCTATTTATCGCTGACAAGATTGCGAAAGGTCAACGGTTGAAAATGAGGGGTTTGATGGAGGCGACAGGCCATATGCTAATGAACAATCCTAAGTTACGAAAGTTTACATTCTATATGCATAGTTTCCGAGATAGGAGAGCTGAGATTGAGCAAACCCGTAGAGGATAAGAAATATTTCACCGATTTTGACGGCCGCTTCATTGCAAGATTGGGAGCGGTAATACCTGTAAGAAGATCTGAGACACCATCAGAAACTACTGGAATATCTTCCAAATATGATTGTAAGATAAAAGTTGAGTATCAAAAAGATCTAATGAGTCTGCTTGAAGAAGGAATGCTTGCAGCAGTACGCAACTTCAAGTCCGGACACCATGACGGGAAACGTTTCACTCTCCTTGAAATATCTCGTATAGGACCAGAACATTTTGGCTTAACAGGATTGTCTAGGGATAGTTACTATCCTTACCAGTTTGAGATTATTCAGCAGTCTGTAGAAGATTGGGCTACAGACGATAAATCTGCCATGATGATTCAGCTCTCAACAATTCCTCTGAACCATGATCTAATAGTGGATGGTAATGGTGACGCTGAATACGTCAAAGGTTTTACGTATCCAGTGATTGGTGAACTTGTTCGTATACTGAATAAAGATACTATCCATCAAATGTATAACAAATCGATTCTTGAGAGGATGGGTCTTCCATGGGAAAAAATCACGACAAGCTCAGATGCTCGAAAGGATCCACGTTTAGGCACGGTTAAGATGTTTGAGGGTGAAGAGCAAAAGATTCCTATCTATGTTGATTTTGAAAGATTGGTACGCTACCATTTTGGAATTTTCGCTTTTACTGGTGCAGGAAAATCTAATTTACTATCAAATATTCTTCGGAGATTAGTCTATCATGCGGAAGATACTAAGATCGTTATTTTTGATGTTTCTATGGAGTATCCTTTTCTGCTTCAAGATGTTTTGTCGGATCCGAAGTTGCCTTGTAAGATTATTTTGGATACGCCTGTTAATGATGCTGAGCAATTCTATAAGGTGGTTGTGAAACCTAGAGGTTTTGAGAAGAATTTGAAAGCTAAGAAAGCTTTCGAAGATATTCTACAGCAGGATAAAGTAAGTTATTTTGAAGAAGCTAAGTCGCAAATCACAACTTATGAAGATATTTTCAACCAGCTTGCTTTATTGAAAGCAGAAAATGATGAGAGGGCTACCAGTCTAGAAGCTTTAGATGAGATTCAACAGGCAGTTATTGATTATCTTAAGGAGAAGGAAATAGGTGATGGCAGCCCGATAGATGAAGCATTTGTAGATTTTCTGAGCACCAAAGCATTAGAGGCTGTGGAGAAATACAAGATATGGAAGTCAGGCGGTCTTTACACTTGGGCTGATACCAGGATTCATCTTAAGGATAAACTAACCTCAACAGAAGAAGATGGGGGTAAAGGAGGCTCAACCAAGAAGTCAATATCCAAGATGATCGAGGGAGATTCAAAGATCATATGTCTTTCCATAGCGGATCCTTATACGATAAAATCTCTTGCAATAGACTTGACGAAAATGGCTTTGAGAAATCGTAAAAGAGAATTCAAGGTAGAACCTCAAATACTCTTTGTATTTGATGAAGCGCAAGAATTTATTCCAGCATATGATAAAGCGAGAGGTATAGAGAAAGAATGTACTTTCCAAATTGAGACTTTGCTGAGACAGGGTAGAAAATATGGGCTCGGCGGATGTGTAGCCACACAGAGAATAGCCTATCTTAACACTAATGCATTACAGCAACTTCATACATATCTTGTAGGACCTTTACCCAGACCATACGATCGAACACTAGTAAGCAACACCTTCACCATAGACCAAGGCATACTTGAAAAAACCCTCGAGTTTGCTCCAGGAGAATGGCTACTATCAAGCTATACAGCAACAGGAATGGAAAATGTACCAATATTCATCAAAGCAGACAATTCAGAAAAAGAATTACAGAAATTCTTAGAAAATTAAAATTCAATTCTGGACGCTCTCACCAGCTAAGACTCCCTCTCTTTAAAAAATTCTTTCCAATAACGACGACGAATAATATAATGAAATAATATTTCACCCATGGGTGGGGGTGGTATATTCTAAAACTTGTATTCATTTTATGAAAATGTTTACTGATGCTGAATAATCTAGCAGTAAGCTCTGAAACTGTTACTATGAACGGTGTTT
>SMYQ01000123.1 GCA_007050885.1 Candidatus Bathyarchaeota archaeon | reverse complement strand
AAAGCACGAATCCTGGTTGGGCTTTTACCCAGTGGTGCTAGTGAGGCTGTGTATCACTACGCCAGTGCAGCGATGGACTCTGGGTGTGCCTATATCAACACTTCTCCTGTGATGTTGGCTAGCGACCGGAATTGGGCTCAACGATTTAATGATACTCAATTGCCTGTAGTCGGTGATGACCTTATGAGTCAGATTGGTGCGACAGCGTTGCATCGAGCGTTGCTTGATTTCTTAGTGAAACGTGGGGTCAGGATCCAGGAAAGCTATGCACTCGATGTCGGCGGAGGTACTGAATCCCTTGAATCACTAACACGTGCCCGTGATCAGAAACGGTCATTGAAAACCAATATCGTCTCAAAGGAAGTTCCCTATCAAGTGCCTATAACTGCTGGCTCAACTGATTATGTGTATTTCTTGGGTAACCGTCGTGAGAGCTACTTCTATCTCCGTGGTCAGTATATTGGAGATGCAGATTTCAAAATCGATCTCCGCCTTGTCAGTGAAGATGCTCCGAATAGCACCTCCATTTTGCTCGATGTTATACGTGGAGTCCAGATCGGAATAGACCGAGGGTTCACTGGACCCATCGATGCTGTGTGTTCCTATGGCTTCAAGGCTCCTCCACGACCCTATCCTCTTTCCTTGAGTGAAACTATCTTTGAACATTTCATTCGAAGCACTCGCCCGGTCTAGCTGGTAATCCCATCTAGTGCTCTTTTATATGTCATGGCGTGCCACGCATACTCTAAGATTGTTGGAGTGTGCATGTATTGCGAATTGGTATTGCCCTGAGCCGCGAGCGACCAAATTGGCCCGTTCGTCGCCTGATTCGGGCATTAGAGGCTAAAGGTTGTGAGGGCGTTACCTTCTGTCTGAAGAACCTCTCACTGCATATGGATTCGGAGCAGATGCAGTTTCTCTTGCCACGCCGTCGCCCGTTAGATGTGAATGGAATTATCCTCCGGAGCATTGGGGCTGGGTCAACTGATCAAATCACTAGTCGGATCTCGATGCTGGAAGCTCTTGAACTAGCTGGGGTTCGAGTCTTCAATCGGGCTTATAGTCATCGACGTGCAAAAGATAAACTTGCCACCTTGGTATGGCTGGCACATCACGGGATTCCCATTCCTCCAACAACGCTAACCGAGCGACTGGCTGTGGCTGTAGCTGCAACGAAACGGTATCACGACATTGTTTCAAAACCTCTGCGGGGTTCTCAGGGCCAAGGCATTTTCAGATTACAGGACCCTGATCTGGCGTTTCGTCTTTTCAAAATACTCCAAACAGCGAATCAAACCCTCTTGATTCAGCGGTTCATCGAAACTCCAGCTCGTGATATCCGTGCATTTGTTGTTGGTGAGCGTGTAATTGGGGCGATGTACCGGTATGCGAAGCCGGGTGAATGGAAGACGAATATTTCAAGAGGAGCTAAACCGAAAGAATGCCCAGTATCTGCTGAGCTCGAGAAGCTAGCCTTAGGTGCCAGCAAGGCCTTGGAAATGGACTTCGCCGGGATTGATATTCTGGAGGCAGACAATAAACTTGTGGTAAGTGAGGTAAATGCTGCACCGAACTGGAGTGGATTACAAAAAGCCACAGGCGTCGATGCATCTGAAGAAATTATCACCTATATTTTGAAAGAACTGAAAAAATAGGGAAAAAGAAGAAAGTGGGATGGCAATGATAAGTTCTCTGCGCATCCCAGAGTATTTAGCAATTCTATGGTCTTAACATGGTAAGATCGGGCCATCGGATCTCGGGTCCATATCGTTCCGCACCTTTGTTTGTTCAATGTAAGGGAGGCTGTGTCCACTGGCGCGGGGAATTTGATTAGTTTAAAAGCGTTACGTCAAATACTTCCATCGCTAGAATGGCTCAAGGGTTTGCCCTGCCTCACTGTAAAGCGATTAAACCAAGTCTCCGGCACTTGTAGACGAAAATCCTGGCTCTCTCTGCAGGGGCGTGAAAATTATTTGATTCGATTTTTGACCCAGTAAAAAAACTACCGAACTCAACGCTGACAATCCGAATGCCTTCACTTCATTCTATCATGTGTGCATAACAATTACAGGAAGGCTTCTCTTTTGGCGTTCCAGGGCATTTTCAACTGGTATGAGTTGCCATCCACTTGCCTTACCTGTCACCATATCGCTTAAAAATACCTGAATTCACGCGGCAAGCCTGATGGAGCGAGAACTCACGAAAACCAAGGTTCTGCTAACATTCTCAATTCTGGATTTGTCAGCAGCTCTGGGCGAGTGTGGCATACCCAGAATTTTGGAAACGGTAACCAGACTTCCTGTTCTGCTCTCATCACCCCAGACTCAAATAGAAAGGAGAGAAAGATTATGATTTGGTCGCTCGCATCAAAAATCCTTGAACGTATGAAACTCACACCATTTCTTAAGACAATTGAAGATCCTGTGGCAACGCAAGAACAACGACTTCACGAGCTACTCCGTTATGCGGAAGGAACAGCCTATGGCAAGCGTCACCAATTCAGCGACATCCGCAGTTATGAAGATTTTGTGAACAACATCCCAATCAACCAATATGCCGATCTCCAACCATATATTCAGCAGGAACTAGACGGAATCAATAACACGCTGTATCCTGAACCCATCCAGGTGGTCTTGTCAACGAGTGGGAGTACAGGCAAACCGAAGCTTATCCCCCAGACAGCGACTTGCTTGAAATCACTCAAACGTCTTCGGATCATGTCCTTTGCGGCCGCAGCAAGAATCCGACCATTCCTGCATGGGAAAATCCTCGTCATGGTTGCTCCTGCAGTGTACACCAAAATTGGTGATTGGGAGGTCGGTTACGGAACTGGGCAAGCGATGAAGGGCGGAAGCCGACTTATCAAAAGTAAAGTCATACCAACGACCGACGTCTTTGACATCACCGATTGGGAACTCAAATTCCATGAAACGATTCGCCAAGGTCTAAGCACTCCCAAAGTCACCGCATGCGGTGGAATAACCTCCTTCATACTCGCACTCCTTCGCCGCATCAAATATGAGTCCTATGATTGGCTAAAGACCGATCCTACCCTGTCCCCAGAAACACAGCGGCGACTCCAAGCGGCTCTCATCGATGAAGGTACTTTAGACATCAGAGGGCTATGGCCAGACCTTTCAGTGATTTTTCATGGCGGGGTTGTTCGCGATTTATACGAACCGATGATCCATGATCTTGCAGGTGATGTTCATATCCATGAAGTTTACGCTGGGACAGAGGCCTGTTACGGAATTCAACTATTTGAAGACCATGTGGGTGTTGTCCCGATGATGGATGACATTGTGTTCGAGTTTGCTAGTATGCAGAAAGACCCACTAGCCCCAGATACTGAGACAATTCCCCTAGGCGAAGTGAAGAAAGACACCCCCTATCGTATCATCGTTACGACCCCCAGCACCTTATGGCGGTATGACTTGCAGGATGTGGTGATGTTTACCTCTCTAAATCCACTCACCCTCCGGTGCCTCGGCAAAAGTACAAACATTCTGAATTTGAGCGGTGAAAAGGTATCTGAACAACATATTAGCGCTGCTCTTAAAATCACAAGTGAGGAGCAAGATGCGTTAGTCCGCGATTTCGTTGTCGCTCCTTTAGTGAGTCCAACTAGTAGTTGTTATCATCTCTTCGTCGAATTCAATCGTGCCCCCCAGGATCTAGGAGGGTTCACGAGGGGCTTCGATTCAGCACTCAAAGAGATGAATCACCTCTACTGGGAAGTTCGCACCGCAAAGACTATCGGTCCTGCGGTCATTCACTCGGTTCCTACAGGACGCTTCGATGATTACGAATTCAACAGACTACAATCCCAACAATGTGCAATTGGGCAAACGAAAATGCCACGAATTACAACCATTGACCAAGCACAAGAACATCTCATTGTCGCAACTGCGACTGCTCCCTAACAAGTGATAGAACCAGCAATCTATTCTTTTACTCAATGGGGAGTCAGATAGATTCCTCTGGTTCACTTTTATTAGAGACCCTTACGCTGGCGGGCTTTGGGTTGGTGGTGGTAATTTTGTCCTCTCAGATTTGATGTTCAGACCAGCCCAAAGGATGATCAGGCCTAGTATTTCGATAACTTCTGAAACCCAGACTAATGTGATAGGGAGAAATACCTTGAGAATTTGTCCAAGAATCGTCACCGTTCCACCGATGCTGATTATCAATCCATGAACCTCGGTTAGCCTTCTCATCATCCATGCAGCGAAGAATGAGACTGTAAACCCAACGTACACTACTAACATA
>SMYQ01000082.1 GCA_007050885.1 Candidatus Bathyarchaeota archaeon | reverse complement strand
CGCAAGAAATCCAAACAATAATATTTTGCCGCTCGAGAAGGACGGTCGAGCTAATCCTTTCTTATTTGCGTGAGAAACTCTCAGGTACCAAGGATGGAGTGGAAAAGTTTATCCGGGGCTATCGCAGCGGTTATCTTCCAGAGCAACGCCGCCAAATTGAAGAGGGTATACGGAATGGCGATATTCGGATCGTAACTGCAACAAATGCTCTCGAATTAGGTATCGATGTTGGCGGGATGGGGGCTGTAATATTAGTCGGTTATCCAGGTACAATCGCAGCCACCAGGCAACAGGTAGGTCGAGCCGGGCGTGGAGCGCAAGAATCCCTGGCAATTCTGATCGCTACCCCAGACCCTATCGATCAATTTTTTGCTAATAATCCGCAATATTTGTTGGATCGCCCGAGTGAAGAAGCTTTAATAAATCCCGATAATACCCTCATACTGCTTAGTCACATCCAATGCGCTGCTTTTGAATTGCCATTTTCGGTTCATGAAGACTTTGGCGATCTTCAGGCAGAAGTGGTTCATGAATACCTCGATTTTTGTTGCACCCAAGGTCTCTTGTATAAATCCGGTGAAAAATATTATTGGATGGCTGACTACTACCCCGCTCAATCGATTTCAATTCGCACTACCTCCGCTGAAAACATAGAACTAGTGTTAGACAACGACCAGGAAAGTATGGGCGAACAAAATCGGATGGTTGGACAGATCGATCGGGTTAGTGCCTATTGGATGGTTCATCCTCACGCAATATATCTACACGAAGGTGAGTCCTATTTGGTTGACGATTTAGATTTAGAATCAAATCAAGCTAAACTACGACCCTTTGCGTCAGATTATTATACGCTTCCCCAAAAACGGACAGAGATAAAGCTGATAAATAAGCACCTTGAGGAGAAAACGACAGGAGCATTGAAAGAAATTGGCGAAATTATAGTCACTGAGCAAGTGACTGGTTACCGCAAAATCAGGTGGTATACCCATGAAAACATTGGCTCAGGGGAACTTGATCTTCCTCCAACTCATTTGAAAACCACAGCCTACTGGTTTTCTTTGGATGAGGAGACGGTTACTCAAATGCGAGAAAAAGGATTATGGGGTAGTGATCAAATTAATTATGGGCTCAATTGGAATCGACAAAGGGATCGTGTTCGGGAAAGAGATAACTTCCGCTGCCAGATTTGTGGAAGCCCAGAGACTGGTAAAGCTCATGATGTACATCATAAAATACCATTTAGGCAATTCACATCTTTCCTAGAGGCTAATGCACTGGATAATTTAGTTACGTTATGTCCATCTTGTCATAAGCGACTTGAAGCCAGTGTAAGGATACGAAGTGGATTGAGTGGATTGGCATTCATACTGAGCCATCTTTCTACAATTTTCTTGATGTGCGACCGGCGTGATATTGGAGTACATTCCGATCCGCAATCCAATCTCACCAACGGAAAGCCAACTGTCGTGATATATGACCAGGTACCGGATGGGATCGGATTCAGCCAACGATTATTTGAGTTGCACACTGAGATAATTGATCGAGCTTACAAACTAGTTCGATCTTGCCAGTGCAAAGATGGTTGTCCTTCATGCGTAGGACCGGGGGGTGAACATGGACAGGGTGGCAAATATGAAGCGATAGAAATACTTGAAATTCTTTCAACTAGTAAGAGAATATAGAAACAATCATACTATTCAACATATTTGGTAAAATCTCAGAATGCAATCATTGGCAGATAAATTGAAAGCCTTAGGTGTGCAAGTCGGTACACAAGGTTTGCAGGCAGTAAAGAATAGCAAAAGCCGAGGTGCCAATTACAGACCAATTGATGAGGTCCTTTCTGGTCATGTATATGAAACCAGATTGGGAAGCACGCTAATGATCCAAAATACACTTGAGAAGTCATACAAACATGGAGAAGTAAACCTGGCTTCTCAATTTTCTTTCAACGCATTGTCCCGCTGTTCGAGTGAACCTGCTATCTCGGAATTGTCGCTTGAATCGTTCGCTTTCATAGATACCGAAACAACTGGGTTGATGGGGGGAACAGGTACATATGCATTCTTGATAGGAGTTGGGAGATTTATCAGCGGTGAATTTCAGGTTACACAGATCCTTATGCGTGATCCAGCTGAAGAACCTGCACAACTTGTCACGCTCGAGGAAATATTAGCACCCAGTGAGGCGATAGTTACATTTAATGGCAAATCTTTCGATATACCGCTCTTAAAAACACGGTATAAAACCCATCGCTGGCCATTTCCGCTTCAAAAACATCCCCATATTGACATGCTACATTTAGCCCGAAGGTTATGGAAGGATCGTTTATCAAGCCGAGCATTAGGAAACCTGGAAGTTAACATCTTGGGAGCAGTCCGGACGGAGGAAGATATACCGGGTTGGGCGATTCCTCAACTCTATTTCGATTATTTAATGACAGGTGACGCATCTCCATTGAAACGAGTTGTATACCACAACTCAGTAGATATTGTCTCGCTCGCCGCTTTATTTAGCTTTACAAATGATATTCTGACTGATCCATTATCTGATTTAATCACCCACGATTTAGATATCTATGCTATCGGAAAGCTCTTTGAAGATGCAGGTGAACAGGACATGGCAGCCCAATTATTTAATCTATGTCTTTCCCGCCAAAAAGATGGAACTGGGCAACAGACAAAACAATTGGTTACCGATGTTCTGATGCGATTGGCTCTTATTTACAAGAGAAATGGTAATTTTTCGGACGCACTACCTTTATGGGAACAAGCGGCAGATAATGAATATTTGCCAGCCTATGTCGAGATTGCAAAATATTACGAACACAGGCAAAAAGAAAATAAAACCGCTCAAAAATGGACGAACGCGGCAATAAACTTAGTAACTGATCTTCTTAGTCGAAATTCGATTAGCCATTATGAGAGCTCGCACTGGCTATCTGAACTTGAGCATAGGCAGAACCGAATCCGAGCAAAAATTTTACGTTCCCGAATCTTAGAGTGACAATCAATACAAATCAGGAATTCCAAGCAAAGATAATCGAGCTCTTATCGAAAATACACTAGAAGTGAGTTTTTATTGAAATAATTCAAAGTCAAACCTAAGAATACGTATCCAGCACCCCCACTGTAGACATTCTTTCAAAATTGATTCATACACTTTCTTTGTGTAATCATCTTTGGTGAGTAATATCCCATCTATCCGATACTTTTCAACAAGCTCAAGGACTTGATTGATTTGTCCTAGTACTTCAATGCCATGAATTTCCCTCCCAATCAAGAAAGGATCTTCGTCAACAAACCCAACAGGTTTATAACTACCCTCCGGATTCATTTGTAACCAACGCAAGGTCAATTCACCGCGTTGTCCAGCACCAGCAATTAACACCCTCTGCGGTTTTGTTCCCTGATCACGATTCCACCTTTGAGGTTTTGGCCATCCAAATAGTGGCATATTGTAACGCAATTGAACGGATGCCATGTCTAGCATTCGGAACGAGAAGCGTGTTGAAAGCACGCCTAAGAATAGAAAAATTGAGAATAACAAGACTATGACTGGTTCTATTTGAGACTCGGGCAGAATCAAGATGCTAGAGATAATCAATAAAACCATGCTCGCTAATACAGCTAATAAATATCGCAATACCTCGCTTAATCCTATAAATTTCCACACACTACGATATACCCCGAAAATGAAAAAAGATGACAGGGTAGTGAAAAAGGCTAGAATTAGATATTTAAGGAAAATTAACAATAACTCGTAGCTAAAATTAAGAGAGTAGTATATAAAAAAGGCTAAATATAACGAGATGGAAATCAATACCATATCCAGGCCAGTTTCAAAAACCCTTCTTTTGTAAGTTAACATAACCAATAACCGGGAAAATATACTCCGACTTGGTACAAGGTTTTCATCACCAACCAATATTTTTATATTACCTAAATAAGCCGCTACTAAAGCTAATGAAAGCACAAAAACTGGCACTAGCACAAGGCTTAACCAGTAGCCAACACTTTCAATCGAAATTGCTACTACACCTGACAATAAAGCAATGCCATAAAGGAATAAAACTGCTTGTTTTTCATTTAGCCCAAACGCGATCAAGCGATGAGATGTGTGATCGCTGCCTCCCTTAATCGGAGATTCTCCCCTCATTAACCTGGTTATCGCCACCAAAGCAGTGTCTAAGATCGGCAGTAAAAAAAGAATAGTGGGTACTCCAAGCACCGCAAAAACATTAGACGCCTGAGGCTGTCTCGCAATAGCAAGCACAGCCAATAAGAAACCTAAAAATAAACTTCCACTATC
>SMYQ01000209.1 GCA_007050885.1 Candidatus Bathyarchaeota archaeon | reverse complement strand
GTAATTGTCCCCCACACTTTCGGTCGTCACGAACATCGGCGGTTTGGAAAACGCCAAGTTCCAATTGTCGAACGGTTCATCAACCGCATCATGACACCCGGGTGGGCCAGCCGACGAAGTCAAAGCGCATGACAATCCGGACTCATCACTGGGAAAAAATCCACTGTCATCCGAATAGTCCGGTCTGCCTTCGAAGTAATACATCTACGAACTAATCAGAATCCACTCCAAATTCTAATCGAAGCAATCGAAAACACAGCTCCTCGTGAAGAAACCACGCGGATTTCATATGGTGGGATAAGTTACCACACCGCCTGCGATGTCGCTCCGCTCCGTCGCATCGATTTGGCACTTCGATTCATCTCCGAAAGCATCTGGCGTCGAAGCTTCAGTACCATTGAAGCCATCGAAGAGATCATCGCAGATGAACTCATCGCCGCTGCAAGTGGCGACTCTCGAAGCAACGCCGTACGACGACGAGAAGAAAAAGAACGCATGGCACTCTCAGCCCGCTAGGAATACCCTTTCCCACATTGACAATCTCACAAGGCATCTAACAGGTTTTCGAACCCTTCTGGGAACCCATAACGCCAAAAGAGTTTTATACGCCCCACTTGATGTGCCATAACCTGCATATTTTATGCCAGCTTAAGTTAGCAAAAAACGAGTTGAATACAATGTCGGAAAAGAAACCACACATCAACCTAATTATCATCGGTCATGTAGACCATGGTAAATCAACGTTGATGGGGCACATGCTCTACAAGACTGGAGCATTATCAAAACAAGAGATGGCAAAGCTCGAGAAGCTGGCCGAAGAGATGGATCGAGGATCCTTCAAGTTCGCTTACGTGATGGACCGTCTCAAAGAAGAGCGGGAACGTGGGCTGACCATTGACCTTGCGTTCCGCCGATTTGAGACCCAGAAACACTATTTCACTATTATTGACGCTCCGGGTCACGCTGACTTCATCAAGAACATGATTACCGGAGCCAGTCAAGCTGATGCTGCAATTCTAGTGGTTTCAGCGCGTAAGGGTGAGTTTGAAGCTGGCGTGGGTGCTGGTGGTCAGACGCGCGAGCACGCTTTCCTCGCACGAACTCTGGGCATCGAGCAGCTTGTCGTTGCCGTCAACAAAATGGATGACTCAACACCCGCCTGGTCGAAAGATCGGTACGAAGAGATCAAGTCTGAAGTCTCAGACCTGTTGAAAGGTGCACAGTTTGACCCAAGCAAGATCAACTTTGTTCCTGTATCTGCATGGACCGGTGATCTGTTGACTGAAGCCAGCTCTAACATGGAATGGTACAAGGGACCATCGTTGCTTGAAGCAATTGATGAATTTGTCCTTCCACCCAAACCCGTTGATCAACCCCTTCGGGTTCCTGTTCAGGACGTGTACACCATCACAGGTGTTGGCACAGTTCCTGTGGGGCGGGTTGAAACTGGAAAAATGAAAATCGGTGACAAAGTCATCTTCATGCCACCTGGCAAAGAAGGTGAAATTAAGACCATTGAAATGCACCACGAACGCTTGGACAGCGCTGAACCTGGTGACAATATCGGATTCAATGTCCGAGGTATCGGGAAAGGTGAGATTCGCCGTGGCGATGTGATGGGGCATCTCGATAAGCCACCACGCGTTGTGTCTGAGTTCGAGGGGCAAATCATCGTTATTTTCCACCCCCGTGCTCTTGCTGCAGGATATACTCCTGTTTTGCACGCACACACCGCCCAAGTAGCAGCCACCTTCACTGAAATCGTCGCTAAGATTGATCCGCGAACCGGAGAAACGGTACAAGAGAAACCCGACTTCATTAAGCAAGGCGAATCTGCACTAGTAAAACTCCGACCTGTTACCCCAATCTGTCTGGAGACCTATGCAGATATGAAACAGTTAGGTCGCTTTGCAATCCGGGATAGTGGACGAACAGTTGCTGTAGGCGTTGTTCGAAAAATCACCGAGGAGAAGAAGTAGAGGTAGCCCTGCTATCACTATTCTTCTTCCCTTTCTTTTTCTATTCTCCAAGGTGCATCAATTGGATACGCTTTCGGTGTGCAAAAAAAGTTAAAAGGGAGCAAACATTCGGGTTGATTCCCAAGTCAATTTGGTGTAGTTAATATGGCGCAGAAAGCTCGGATTCGACTTTCCAGTACAGACATTCCAAAGCTAAACGAAGTCTGTAACCAAGTCCTATCCATTGTATCCAGAACAGGTGTTCAGATGTCAGGTCCTATTCCTTTACCCACAAAGACTCTGAAAGTTCAGACGCGAAAATCACCTTGTGGAGAAGGAACACCAACTTGGGATCATTGGCAAATGCGAATCCACAAACGCTTAATTGATTTAGAAGCTGATGAAAGGACAATGCGCCAGATTATGCGAATCCGGGTGCCCGATGAAGTCTTCATCGAAATAACCCTGAAGTAAGATTTTACGTTTTCAAGGGAGTCTGGAAAATTCATTCGCTTTAAAATTAATAGAATACTCGTTGCTTAATCGAAATGCTATTTAGCATTAGATTAACATCCCTTTAACTGTGACAGATAGTAATCCTCGTTCAACTCTAACCCTCGTAATTTGTGGGAGTCTTATCGTCTACGGAGCCGTAGCAGTCTTGTTGCTTCCCTTCATCGCACCCACAATAGTAGTTCGTGACGACCTCATCATAGCGATTCTACAAGGTGCCCTCGTTTATCTCGTGTTATTTCTACTTTTTTTGCTTCCTGCAAGCTATGTATACTGGAGCCATCGAATTGATGTCAAGGTTTTGGGTCCAGAACTCAGAGTCGCAGAGCCAGGCGAAGAGCTCAAGCTAACAGTTGTCGTGGGCTTTCCAAAGAACGAAATTCCAGAGAATGCGGTTCTTGAGGCTTTCCTTGGAAATCTCAACATTACCATTCAGAAAATAGAATCCAGTCCCACCGAGTTACATCTTCGAATTCCCAATGTCTCTTCAGGATACCACAACATTACAATCCAGGTTACACGAGATGGCTATTTCACGGGTACAGGATCCTATGAGCTTCTCATCGCCACCAGTGATCAAATAGAAATCCAAGAAGAAGTATAGACTGCTAATCCTTTAGTTGTTCAAGTAATCTGAATGCGGAGAGCCCCATAAATACCGCCTCCTCTGTTCGAATGGTTGCTGTGCCCTGATTGAAAACTAGATTGATAATATGATTCGAAACTGAGGCTACATCAATTTGGTCCCGCTGAAGAATCTCTGCAAGACCCTCTTTATAGCTCCCAAAAAGCAATAGTAGTCGATGGAATTTCTCCCACTGACTTCTAATTTTACTCGCTTCTTCCGCAATTGGTCTTCCTCTCCGACTCGTAGCAATAACGAAAGGATAATTCGTTTTTTTCACCAAGAAGTCACCCAAAGAGGATTCCACACCCTTGACAGAGTATCCCCAATATTGTTTGGATCGAGGAGGAGAACTCGGGTGTGCGGTCACCTTCCCGGATTTATCTCTTCGAATTTGTACTGTGATTCGTTGTAGCAGATGAGTGGATTTGAATTTTAAGAGTGGTAAAGGTGATTCGACGCCGACATCTACAACATTTTTTCCTTTGGCTGTAAGTACCACCCCTTCTCGAAATTCGCCATTCCGAAGCTTCGATGATTCTTTCACAAGAGGATGATGATGTGTTCGAAGTGGAGGGAGGCTTCCTACGTATTGCAAATCGGGCATCTTTCCAAAGAGGTGTTTTCGAAGATATTGTGGTGTTTCCATATATTCAAGGACCCGGCTGACGAACTGTAGGTTCTTCATTTGTTTTGAATTCATCTTATCCCGATAGATGATAATATCATCGACTTGAAAGATTGCTGCAGCTCGGGCAATTCGTCCGATATGCTGGGTTTGTTGCTCTCGACTTTGGTCAACGTCAATGAAGGAGGTTGGTATGGCAATAGATATCGCAAATGGAATCTGATTAGCTTCTTTTGATAGCATTCTTGAATACCAAACCTAGCCTTTCACAACACCCAATGGTATCTGACTTGCGACCTTGCGTGAGATATCCGCGCCATGGACTGAGTCTACAACAACATGGACATCTTTGTAGGCATTGGGCGCTTCTTCAGCTAGTATCTTTGTACCCATGGAACGAACCACTTTTCCTTTGGCTTCAAGTGCGTTTTTGATATCTCGTCCATGATACTTGCGAATCGCTGCTTTTCGAGACATTGCTCGACCTGCTCCATGACAGGTGGATCCAAAGGTTTCTTTCATTGCCTGTTCTGTGCCAACTAGAACATAGGATGCGGTTCCCATTGAGCCACCGATTAGGACGGGTTGA
>SMYQ01000290.1 GCA_007050885.1 Candidatus Bathyarchaeota archaeon | reverse complement strand
GAGAGAATTCTTCACAGCCTCTGAAATACGATCGGAGTCCTTAGTATCAGATTGCGTGGCTTCTCCTAACCCAACTAATGCAACCCCGCCTCCAGCTAATACACTTCGAACGTCTGCAAAGTCTAGGTTAATCAAGCTAGGTAAGCTAATGGTTTCGGTAACTCCTTTCACCATACTTGCAAGAATTTCATCGGCAACACTAAAAGCCTCATCTATTGGTAAATCTCGTGCAATTTCAAGTAGTTTATTATTATCAATAACGATAACTGTGTCTGCGTATCTCCGTAAACGTTGGAGACCCCGATGAGCCTTGTCAATTCTCGCGCCTTCAATGGTGAATGGTGTAGTCACAGTACACACTACAATTGCCCCATTCTGCTTCGCAATTTCAGCGATAACAGGAGCTGCACCTGTTCCGGTGCCCCCTCCTAGCCCTGCAGCAATAAATAGCAAATCAACTCCTCGTAAAAGATTCGTTAGATCTTGACGTGATTCTTCTGCAGCGGCCGCTCCTAATTCGGGAAATCCCCCTGTACCAAGCCCCCTCGTGATTGTTTTTCCAATGAGTATTTTTTTATGGGCTTGTACATGATCGAGATGTTGTTGATCGGTATTAACTGCGATACATTCTGCACCTTGAATACCGATTTGTACTAACCTGTTAATCGTATTATTTCCTCCTCCACCAATGCCAGCAACCATAATTCTTGCCCCTGGTTGTGAATACCGGGCAACCGTCTTAGTTGGGCGTTGAGTTGCATCACGAACTAGCTTCGATATTCCGCTTTCCATTTTTTCATTCACCTGGCTTTCGGTTGTGGAATGTTCGGCTCCCATAGTTCTTTTTTCAACAAGTCCCTTACGGCTATTCGAATAGCTTCACTTCGATTGGGATACAGTTTTTCGAGAATCAGCCGTTCAATCCCATTGACATAAGCTTCTGGTAGATTAACAGTGATTAGTTTCATTGCAATCAGGGTCACTCCTAGATATTATCCTGAAAAGGTTCTAGTATTATCAGGGTATTACCTAGCCCTAAAAAGATAAGACGGGAGAGGCTAAAACGCGTGAAACTTCGGGCGCTCTTGGTTCTATTTGTTAAACAGGCTGAAAAAGTGTAGTATTACCTCTCATGCGAGCCTAAAAATCGGAGAATTTAGATTTTCCAATCGTAAGAAGAGAGGAATAATGTGCTTCACTTGAGTATAATGTTTGTTTGAGTGATTGGCGCCAAATGGGTCAGCCCTTTATCAAGAAAAATTTTAAAAGCGTTGAGAAGACGAGAAGGGTATCCCCTTTGCGGGGGTACCCGAGCATGGTCTAAAAAACAGGATTAACCTGTTTTGATTATAGGGGCAGGACTGAGGCTCCTGTGGTGTAGACCTTCGTGGGTTCGAATCCCACCCCCCGCACCATTTTCGTTTTCCAAAGTTTTGTTGGTTTTTATAGAGCAAACTTGTTCAAATTATGGAGCATATAGAGAATGTCCTATAGGATGTTAGACCAGTTCAATGTGCATTTACAGAATATCAAATCGGTTCCTGGTGTAGAGAACTCGGTATTAGTTCAAAGAGATGGCTACCCCATTTCTAGTAGTGGGGTTTGGTTATCAGAGAATGAGATTTTTGGTTTATCATCTTCAGCTGCTGCAATCTTATCGGTGGCACAAAGGCTCCATGACGATTTATCATATGTGCTTATTGAAGGAGAACGCAGTAAATTCTTATTAGCCACGCTTCCTCGAGCTGCCAACTATTTCGTTACAGTAACGACCCAAAGCCAAAGTAATTTAGGAGCCCTATTTTTGCAATTAGAGCGGGTTATTTCTCATTTAGACGAGGTTCTATGGAATGAGCAGTTTATTCCGCCATTGCGATCCTTTGAGAAAGCAGAACGTACTCAAATCTGTAATGCGTTTAGTGTTCGAGATGGACCACAGCAGAATTGGTCAACAGGTACTTTGAATATGACAATTACCGAAAACGCCGCTCAACAAATAACGGCGATTGTCACTGATTTTCTTCAGGCATTGCCTTCTGCTCAAACAGGTGAAGTTTGTCTTGAAGGAGGCTATTTAATTCCGACACAGCGATTCAACGAGGGAAAGCGTATTCGTGATTCCACGCTAACCTATACTCTATTTGATACGTCTCGAAAAGTCGCCCAATTAATCAAACGAACAAAGATTCTTCAGGTTCTATGCGATTGTGGTTCGAGGCAACACTTCATCTACCGGCTAGCGGGAGGCCTTTTTAGTACCTTAATTCAGAAGGATTCGACCCGTCTTGGTCTGCTGAGATTGATTATTCCAAATTTCATAGCTGAGATTGAATTGGTGCTACAACAAGCACCCCCAGCACAGAAACCGACTATAGATGTGGATGGTTTTTTGGAGGCAATTGCACGATGAGCACATTTCTGGACAATGGGCTATTTACCCTTGGAAGAAAACAACTGGCTATCGTATTACGTACAATATTAGATCGACACCCAATAATCATCTATGGTGAGTTGTCCGAATCTGTAGATTCGGTTGCTGAGTCGTTGGTTCAGCTTGTGCCACATCGTCGCGAGATGGTTTTCGGATCAGATTTTGTATCCTATTCAGAACATGAGCAGATGGTTCACCATGAAAAGGGTGACTATAACGGAGAGCGAATGATTTATCGTGCCCCATCATCTTCGGCGCAACTTGTCTCAAACCAGATTACAGATTATAAAGGATGGGTAATAGCAACCGATCAGGTTCATCTAGAAGACATCAAGCAGACGTTAGCCAAGTCTTCTGTTCTTCCATTGACTCTGCGGTTCAGTGAAGGTAAACTTAAAATCGAATCTAATGGAGATTCGAGCACGTTTTCTGAAACGAATTTTGAACACAAATTGCTAGAAAAGGTTACTTCCGAAACACGCACCAAGATTGAAAGAATAACTAGAATCCTAAAAAGGGCTGCACAAGGCAAAGTAAGTGAGCGGCTTGAAAAGAGCCTGGTTGATCTCAACCAAGAGGAAGAGCGTATCCGACAAAGCCTTTACCGTGAACACATCCAGGCGTTTGTAGAGGCGGCCTGGAGAGTCATGATTATTCTGTTACGACTTCGGTTATTACAAGGAGTTGGAGTAAAGTCAGTAATATCTGATAAGATGCTTCAGCAGGCAGTGGATTACAAAGGAGCGACTATAAACCGCCTGATGGAGTTCATTATAGCTGAATGGGGCGAAGATTTCCAGACCTCTGTACAAGACGGGACAGGACAAGCGTTTGGAGATCGACTAGAGGGATTCTGGACAATCTAATCTGGAGGAAAAAGAGTGCTAATTGATTGGAGCCAACGAGTCATTCAAACAAAAATCGTCTATTACGGCCCTGCCATGAGTGGAAAAACAGAAAGTATTCGTGCCCTTTTTTCCCGTCTTAATATCTTATCTCGGCTAGAATCCATCGAGACAACTTCTGGTAGAACCCTGTTCTTTGATTATGGACCCATTGAGCTTTCACATGGTGAATGGGTTATTCAGATTCATATTTGGTCAGCAACTGGTCAAGATTATTATGCAGAAACGCGCTCGACCGTTCTTGCAGGAACTGATGGAATCGTCTTTGTAGCGGATTCTAATCCAAATTTAGTAAAGGAAAACCAACGATGTTGGGAAGAACTCAAGGGTTTCTTTGGAGATCGGCTGGGGGATGAAATCCCAGTAATCTTTGCCTTAAATAAGCGGGATATTTGGCCTATGATTAGCCGATTTGAACTCATCAATACGCTTGGACTTAACGGCACATCCCAGATTTTTGAAACGGTAGCCACACAAGGTTCATTCACCCTCGAAATCTTGCAAGGGGTTCTGCGACAAATTCTGCTGGGATCAAATCTTGCACAACCTAAAAGAATAGGAACATAGGTTTGCATTCTCAGGTATTCCTGAATTAGGAGCTGTTGAGAATGCAGGATTCTAAATTAGAAGACGCCATCGTGACCCTTCTTCGGCTGGCTGTAACCGATTTACCTTCTGATGTTTCTGAAGGTCTTGAACGAGCATTAGCAAAAGAGACCAACAGCACCGCTAAGAGCCAACTAAGAGCCATTTTAGATAATATAAGTCTTGCAAGGAATAACGCAATTCCAATGTGCCAAGATACAGGGATCCAGATATTCTATTTAACGGTCGGTTCGAAATTCCCACTACTTCACCAACTTCCACTTATCATCGACCAAGCAGTTAAGAGAGCAACGCAGGAAATTCCACTACGGCCTAATACCGTAGATCCTATTCTGCATAAGAACCCAGGAGATAACACTGGTCTTTACATTCC
>SMYQ01000095.1 GCA_007050885.1 Candidatus Bathyarchaeota archaeon | reverse complement strand
GTGAAACACAGGATGGCTAGTTATACACTATTATTAAAATTGTTTAGCAAGCCAGAATATCGTACATTACTATCTGTAGTAATGATTACTGTTCTTACTATAATACTGTGGTTTGTAATAGCGAATGAAATTGGACATTACGTAACATCAATAATGATGATTACAATATTTATGGCAATCTCAGCGCTATCACTTAATGAAATTGTTACTAGTTTCACAAATAGAAAAAGAGATATCGCGATATTAATTGCTGTGGGAATATGGAAGCATTTAATCGGAGGAATACTGTTTTTAAAAACAATTATGTATACATCAATTGGCTGGACACTTGGAATGTTTATAGCATACCTCCTAGGATGGCTCGGAGGTATTTCTAACAGCATTGTACTCCAACAAATTGTATTATTTACCATTGTACTAATCTTAGGACCAACTATTGTAGCTGGAATCTCTTGCATATTTCATACATCAAGATTTAATGTTCCGGAGGTTCTAAGACAATGAACAAAGATAACACAAGAACTGCAGTTTCCGTAAGAGATCTTCACAAAACTTTTGAAAGTGGTTACTCTGAGACACAACTTTTCAGTGGATTAAATTTTGATATCAATGAAGGAGACTTCGTAGCCATTACAGGATCGTCCGGAACAGGAAAAACGACTTTGCTGAATCTCATTGCTGGCTTGGATAAACCGACGAAGGGCACAATAACAGTGCTGGGTAAAGAACTTTCTTTACTTAACGATCGGGAGTTAACTGCACTAAGAGCGGACTCAATTGGTATTCTTTTCCAAACTTTTGGATTACTGACTGATTTGAACGTTAAAGAGAACATCAAGGTTACCCAGATGATCTCTGGAAAAAATAATTCTAGCAGAGAAAGATATTCAGATGAACTACTGGAATTCTTTGGTCTTAACAATAAAGCTTTTTTCAATCCTTCCAGCCTGAGTGTTGGAGAAGCAAAAAAAGCTGGAATAGCAAGAGCCATTTCGACTGGACCTCAGATACTTCTTTTGGATGAGCCGACTGGTAACCTCGATCCACAATCTGTTAATGTTCTTCTACCAATTCTACGCGGATTAAGACACATCTATAGAAAAACAATCATTATGACTACCAATACGCCTCGTGCCGCTAAAATAGCCAATCGTGAGATCCACATCGAAAAACCAAAAATAATTCCAATTATGTGATGTGAAAAAAAATGTTCAGATATAAACCATCTTGGAGTGAAAGGATTAAGGAAGCAATACGCCCAACTCCCATGAAGCGCAGACTCAATCATGCGATTCATAGGATCTCCGTTCAGATGCGGCGAATGGATTCTCAAACCAATCGTCTACAATCTCGAGAAAAAAATCTATACACAAAATGTGTTGGAGCGATACAAGCTAAAGATAACATGAAAGCATCAATGTATGCTGATGAATGTGCTGAAATTAGAAAAATGGTTCTTAATACATTAAAGAGCCAAATGGCCCTTGAAAGAGTCAACCTCAAACTTACAAGAGTCAGAGATTTTGGTGAATTAGCGTATAATATGACTTCTGTAGGAGCCATAATGAAACAGATCAAAGATGGTATTCAGAATATAATGCCTGAAATATCCATGGAGCTTGCAAATGTCAACGAGACACTACAGTCTATTTCCCTTGAAATCGGGGAAGTTACTGAACAGACAATAGATTATGATACCCCAACAGAAGAATCAGAAAAAATTATGAAAGAAGCCACATTAGTAGCGGAACAGAAAATGCAAGAAAGATTCCCAGACATGCCCAAAATCCCTTCTCCAGAACCAGATTCGTCTATACAAGACTAGGTGAATAAAATGATGACTGAACTTTCTGAACCAGAATTGAAAGGTTTTCTTGGTAAAAAAATATCAGATACATACGGCCGAAAATTAGGAACTATCATAGGGGTGACTCTAAATGATTTTGGTGAGATGCAATCCTTAGAACTTGAAAAGGGAAATAATGAATTACAAAGACTGTCAGTCGATCAAATCTCGATGGATAGAGATAAAATAATAGCAGTTTCAAAATGGAAGATACAAATAGAATCACTACTAAAAGAGATGGATTCAGCACAACGAAGATTAGTCGCATTAAGTGACCTTCTTAAACGTAAAGAGATCCCAAAAAATCTCTATGATGAATTAACACAAAAACATGAAGAAGCAATAAAGAATCTTAAATCAAAAAAGAACACAGCTATGGAAATAATTCAAAATAGAGAAAAAGAATTAGATAGACAAATAGAAGATTTAACGAAAATTTTGATTGAATTAAAAGCTGGAAAATGGTCAGAGGAATTCTCAAGCAAAGTCTATGAAGTGGCTTCAAATTCGATAGAACCAAATCTCGAATATGTTGCCAAAGAAAAGAGAGACCTGGCAGATCATATTTCCGAATTAACCAAGCTGTTTTGAAAATTTTATCTCGACTAGATTTTCAATTTGCCTATATTTTCCCTCATATCCAGCTGAGATGTTGATTAAATTATTTCTGACTTTGATTGAATTGGTCAATAAAGGATTAATTACTTTCAACTAGAGAGATTTACTCTAAATAGTTTATACGCCTATAATTCCCAATTGAACTGTGAACAAAGTGAGAACTCTTATTTTGAAGTTCCCTAGATAGGATGCCAATATGTTAGTATTGATCCACAGCTTGTTTAAAAAAAATTGTAATAGTGATTTGCTATGAGCGTGAAAGATGTTGGTATCACAGTTTCAAAGGATAAGGATTTCTCTGAATGGTATACTCAAGTCATATTGAAAGCAGAGTTAGCGGATTATTCGGCAGCAAAAGGTTTCATGGTTCTAAGGCCCAACGGCTATGAGATGTGGGAAAAAATACGTGAATTCATTGATTTGAGGATAAAGAAAACAGGTCATAGAAATGCATACTTCCCATTATTAATTCCTGAAAGCCTAATCAAGAAAGAAGCGGAACATTTTGCAGGTTTTACTCCAGAAGTTTTTTGGGTTACACATACCGGAGATACTGAAATTGGAGAGCGCTTAGCTACACGACCAACATCAGAAACAATAGCATATCATTCTTATGCGAAATGGATCCAGAGCTGGAGAGACCTTCCTCTCTTGTTGAATTTCTGGAACTCAGTGCTTAGAGCTGAAATTACTGGGACAAAACCATTCATTAGGACAAGTGAATTCCTTTGGCAGGAGGGCCATACGGTTCATGAGAGCAAAGAAGATGCCGACAAAGAAGTTTTTATGATTTTGAATCTTTACAGGGAATTGATAGAAGATCTGTTGGCCATTCCCGTAATCTTAGGAAAGAAGACTGAACAAGAAAAATTTGTTGGAGCCCTATATACCACTACTTTGGAGGCTATCATGGGGGATGGCAAAGCGCTCCAAATGGGGACTTCGCATAATCTTGGTCAGAATTTCTCAAACCCATTTGGTATTAAATATCTTGGTCGTGATGAAAAAGAACATTATGCTTGGCAGGCCTCTTGGGGGGTTTCTTGGAGATTAATAGGCGCTGTAGTTATGGTTCACGGAGATGATAAAGGATTAATACTTCCACCAAAAATTGCGCCGATTCAAGTAGTCATAGTACCTATCTTCTTCAATGATGATGATGAGAAGAACGTCAACAATATGGCAATTGAAGTACAAAAAAAACTTGAGAAAGGTAAAATCTCATGTTTCAATGATTCCAGAGAACAATTCACGCCTGGATGGAAATTCAACGAATGGGAACTAAAAGGCATACCATTGAGGATAGAGATAGGACCTAGAGATTTTAGAGAAGGTAAGGTCATTCTTGTAAGAAGGGATACTAAAGAAAAAATATCAATCAAACATGAAGAATTAATAGAAAATGTCAACAGCACACTCGAACAAATTCAGAAGAATCTTTTTGATAAAGCTAAAAAATTTCTGAATGAACATACTGAGAAAATACAAACTTATGAGCAATTCAAAGATGTTCTTACAAAGAAAGGAGGATTTCTTAAAGCATGTTGGTGTTCTAAACAAGAATGTGAGGATCGAATTAAAGATGAAACAGGTGCAACTATTCGAGCAATACCGTTGGAGCAGGAATCAATCTGGTCAAACTGTGTCTATTGTGGCAATCAATCAAATCAAGTAGCTTATTTCGCCCGAGCATATTAAAAAAAATATTAATGTACGACTAACAGTAATTGTGCTCGCCTAGCTTTACTGTTTTGTTTCACATTGCTCACAGAAATCACTAATGAATTCTATAGTTGCGCCACAATTAATGCAATATTTTGTTGGAATCTTTTTTTGATATGATTTTTTTCTTATAGCAATAACTA
>SMYQ01000168.1 GCA_007050885.1 Candidatus Bathyarchaeota archaeon | reverse complement strand
GTGGTGCGCGTTGCCGATAACGCGGGCCAAAGACTCCCGAAAATACCTGTGAGGAGTCCGCTACTCCCACCGATAAGGAGGTGGGTGGGCTCGATACGGAATGTGTCGGTGGTGGAAGTAGTGGTGCCAAGGACACTGGCAAATGTTATTGATTGGCTAAAGAAAGGGCTGAGGAGAATCCCGATAACTAAACCAATCGCTGAACCCACAGTTCCAAGTATGATACTTTCTGAGAGAAACATCCAGAAGATTTGGAGTTTGGACGTGCCTTGGGAGCGGAGGATCCCTATTTCCCAGATCCGTTCTTTTACATTCATATGGACAACAGCAAGGACGATGATTCCAGTGACCCAGAGAGCGATCCAGGACATCATCGATAATCCAGACTGTAATCCCATGGTGGCTTGCCCCATCTCTTGGATGATGCTTTGTTTCACCGGCGTCACGACATAATCGAGACCTAACGCTTCATTGAGCTGATCCACTGTCTCCTCTGTCAGCTCCGCATCACTCAGTTGGATGATAATGCTAGTTACGTTCTCTTCATAATCTAACAGATGCTGCATGGTGCTTAGGTCAAGAAATATTGTACCTATTGTGGTGTTTCCTTGGCCTAATCCTGTAAAAGTTTCCTGTGGATGATAAATGCCTATAGACGTCAGATTTTGTGTCACGGTTTCAAAGGTATTATTTGTAAACAAGGTGACGTTGATCTGTACTACTTCACCTACAGCGATGTCAAACTGTATATCCACAACAGCGTCGCTACTATTTTCACCGAGTTGTCGATTGCCTGTGATCTCAACTTCTTCAGGATCGCTATAATCAAAGTCTGTTGCAACATCAATTCCAACTAATGTAGTCGAGCGCCAGTCGTTACCATTCCACACTTTTCCAGGAATGATGACGCGGGGACTTGCTTGCTCGACATTTGAGGTCTCTTTTATGGTCTCAAGGACTGTCCGGTCAAAAGGGAGTTCCAGGCTCTGACGCACCGTGATATCCACAGTACCAACCGCTTGAGTAATGATACCTTCAAATTGCTGGAAAATATTGTCGAAGCCAATGGTAGCGCCAACGAAGAGTGAAACACCCACGATAATCGCGAGACATGTCAAAGCGTTTCGCGAGCGACGTCGAGGAATATTCCGGAGCGCAATTTTCAAGAAGGCGAGGTTTATTGGCATTTTCATGTGTCACATCTTTCGTTTAGCTAGCTGTATGTAAGGTGATCTTGATGTTGGGCAATGATGTCTTTAAAACTCATTGTTATGTCCCACGTCCTAGTAACCATCAATGTATGGCTTTCAGGTCTATTTGTAAGCTGTGAATACCTTATCTAGTTCATGATAGAAAATTTTCTAGAAGTCACACCTGGATAGAATTGCATGTGTTGCTTTATTTGCGGGCAAAGGTATCTTTGAACTTGACATAGGTGTTGCCGAGTTTCATTAGGAGCTGGTATTTGAAAGAGGGTGAGATGGCTTTGTATGGCTCATTCACGTATCCAATACTGGAGAGTGCCCCGATCTTACCACGGTCTTGGTCAAAACTCAGCAGCTGCGCTCCGATAGATTTCGCGATATGTTCGGTGTCTGTGACGTCCATCATACGAGATTTGCATTGACGCGTATACTGTTGGAGTCGGGGTGGAATGTCGAGGCGATTGAGAATGGCGATGCCAGTGTCTCGTGAATTGCTAGTTTCCTGCACTTTCTCGATGACAGCATTGATTAATTTAGTCCTCAGTGCGGGTTTTACGTGAAATACCATGGCGCTGGAGGCGTTGTTGGTGGTCTTAAAGGGGTTCCGAGGATAATTGATGGTTACCGTCTGTTTAATGAAAGAGCCATACCCTTCTGCTTCGATGCTGCGTCCAATGTGTAGTGCCGTGAGGTAGGTGTCACCTTTTGTACTGGTATCGGTGTCGTCGAGACCAATGACGACGCGATTAAGAACAGGATAGTACGATGTGTAGGTGTGGACTTCGGTTTTTCCGAGTTGGGTTTTCTCGACTTCAACACGATCCGCAGTAGCCGTCCAGAGTCGGAGTAGGCTTTTACCGCCACCAATCCCGTCTTCAACCAATTTCACCGTATCACCATGCACTTCGACCTGTCGGAGAATAAGGAAACGAATAGAGGGAATTGGAGGTCCATGAAACACGCCCTGTTTGAGAGGATAAACGAAACGATTGCCTTCAACGCGACCATTCTTCCCAATGAGGGTCTGGGTTGACATTAAAAATTTGTAGGCAGGCATCATACCAGTTATTTCCGCAGGAACTGAGATCGCACGTTCAATAAGGTTATGCTGGTCGTCCACAACGATCTCGGTTTTAAATTCGTGTTCAAGTGTATCGTTAAACATCATCAAGGGGTTCTCCAATAGCTGATTCATGTTGTGGAGTGGTGATGCCTTTTATACGAAACATGAGGAGTCCATACCATGATCCGAGAAAGTGACCGAGAATTGGAGCGAGTATATTGCCGCTGAGGAGAAACGCAACGCGATTCGAAAACATCGTTAAGAAGAACCCGATCCACGAGTCACCCACGAGAAATTGGAGAGGACCAACATGACTACAGAGATGGAGCCCCACTCCAATGAAAAGACCGAAGAGCATCGCTGACCAGGCAGGCAGACCAAACGCACTGAGAAGCGCGATGACGGAAGATAAAACGATGCCACTCCAGAAGAGTTCCGCAATTGGCGCATCAAAAGCGCCGACATAACCGTGCAGTTTTGCGTGTTTCGCCATCTTCGCCAGTTGCTCGCCCCCACCCACCATGGCTTCTGCGCCACGTTTTGTGAAGCCGAGTGCGATAAGAGGTAACTGACATAATACGCCTCCTGCGAGACCTGCAAGAAGAGTGTTAGTCTGGATACCCATTTGCTCATATGGAATAAGTTGAAAATAGAGCACGATGGCGACCATGCTGGCTTGGAATGTCATGTATAAACCACCAGCAATCATTTTTGACCGTGTCATGCCTAATTCTTTCAGCATCGATAGCTCACACAACTACAAGACTTACGTGGTAAGAATTCTAATGAGTTGTGAAGAAAATCTCTAGAACAACTCTAATATTCTTCCGGCCTTAGGGCGCGCGGGCGTCGCTCTGAAGTTAAGAGATGATTGGTGTGAAACCGCACGTTGTATCTTGTCTGTTAACGTTGAAGTGCATTTGAGAAAAGATTCCATGTTTGCTCTAAATGTTTTTTGACACGGCGTAATCCTTTTTCTATTTCTTCAGCGAGAGTTCGTCGGACCAATATTCGATCAAGAAGGAGACCTCCAAGGATGGATGGTACCTGATAGTCGAGGAAATAGGTGAGCTTGGTATGCGTGTTATATGATTCGAGCTGAAAGGCTTGAGTAAACGATTGAAAATCGCCCTCGATAGCTTGAGTAACGATCTTGCGATTCTCAACGATCTCCACAACGCGCGCCCTATGATGAAGGTCATTTGACCAAGTGTAGCACGCGCTCTGGTGCCGATGCCATTGGCAGTTTCATGGATGAGTTCAAGGCGGTCGAGAGTGCCACTTCAAAACAGAAAATTCTGAGGATGTAATGTATGACCAAACCTGTGGAGCAGGTACTGCGATCTCAATCCACTTCTCGATTTTCGTCAATCGGTTAATTCGCCTATGAGGTACTGTGTCAGTCGGAGTATATAGCTCCTTTGACCATTCGAAAAATGCATATTCTATTTCGAGAACTGCCCCACGATTTGAATTCGCGTAATGTCAGTCTCACCAAGCTGGCGTCGCTTCGCTTCAGCGAGGGCAGGAATCTTCAGGGGATCCTCGGTAATTAAATGGCATCCCACAGTCTCCACAGCAACTGGGTCTCGCCCCACCACTAAGAGGTTTGTACGCTCCTTGTGCAAAGGAATGCCTTCTTTCCAAGTGCCACTATATGTATACGTGCCATCGATGACTGCGAGATCGATCCATCCAACCGCTTGGGCAATGTCTATGAGCATTGGTCCAAGGATATTATGAAAGCGATCTTTTTTGATGTCGGGGACCAAGCCTAAGAGATTTTTAAAGATACATCCAGCTTGACCTCGACGGAGGGCGTGAATACTAACGAGCCAGTTAGGTTTGAAAAGTACATGAGATAATCCTATGCGTTCGTCATGCACCTGACAATACTGTATCTCAAGATCGTTTGATAAACTAAATGGTGCTACTTGATCCGAAAATACATCACGCCATACATGGAGTCGATCCAAGGCTGGTCCCATATAATTATCGGATTCTACAAGCCAGATGCGTTGCGCTCGAGTTAGGCAGTTGACCAAGGACTGCACAACAGGGACCGTAGGAAAATTGCGGTTCCGTTC
>SMYQ01000193.1 GCA_007050885.1 Candidatus Bathyarchaeota archaeon | reverse complement strand
TAAACCGTCGCGCTTGGCTATATACATGAACTTCATCAACAGGATACGCAATTGCGTCTAGCAGGTCAAGGTTCCTTACAGCACTCATAATGGGTGCGGCGGCTGAATATCGAATCCCTTCAGCCCAAATTTCGGGCATTTCTACATCATGACCTAGTGAATACATTTTCAGCAGGGGTGTGAGTCCTGCGTGGTCTCCATGGTCATACATGTATTTGCCTTTGACGAGGTTTGGTGATGCTTCACTTTGTGCGGCAAGGAAGTTGCATTCGCGTTTACCTTGGAGGACTTCACCGATGAAGGGAAGGCTAAATCCACCAAAATTGCTTCCGCCTCCAAAACATCCGACTAGGAGTGTGGGATTATCCTCTGCAATTTTAAATTGTTCAATGGTTTCTAATCCGATGACTGTCTGGTGTAACAATACGTGGCTAAGCACGCTCCCCAAACAATAGATGCTTCCATCCCGATTCAGTGCGTCTTCGATGCCTTCGCTGATAGCAATCCCTAGACTTCCAACATGTTGTGGATTCTCTCCAAGGAGCTTGCGCCCAAACTCCGTTTCTTTACTAGGGGAAGCAAAGACATCAGCGCCATACAGGTTCATGAGGGTCCGTCGACCCGGTTTCCAACGATACGCTGCACGCACCCAAAAAACTCGGCATTTTAGGTCATTTAACGAAGCGGCATAAGATAACGCTGATCCCCATTGGCCTGCACCCGTCTCGGTAGTGACCTCTGAATAACCTTCCTTTACCGCATAGTAGGTTTGAGCTAATGCTGTGTTGACTTTATGGGAGCCTGTGGGTGAAAGGTCTTCACGTTTGTAATACAGACGAATATTGTCAGGGAGTTTCAACGCTTTTTCTAAGCGTAACGCACGCATAAGGGGGCGTGGACGACCAGCTTGAATATAGAGTTCGCGAATTCCTTCAGGTATGTCTATCCATCGGTCCGTGGAATTCTCTTGGTCTAGTACTGTCTTCAGCAGAAATTTCGGAAGCATTTCGAGGCGTGAGGGCCCGTCCTTTGGGTCCATCGGTGGTGGTAGGGGTTCAGGTAAATCAGCTGCGAGATTGTACCAATGTCGAGGAAGCTGATCAACAGGTAAGTTGTATTGATTAATCATTTCAGGCATCATAACCGCCATCATAAACTTCTAGGATTGTAACCCTTGTACTGCAATCTTACTCCCAAAAGGGCTTTCGCTTCCAACTAGAAATTTAATTTTCAGAAAGAGTACACGGCTCTCGGGCTTATTTCGTTGTAGATACCCTAAACTTCAGCCCTTGCGCTGATTTCAACACGAAGCACTTAAAGGCATGTCAGTGAGTGATAAATTAGGAACCCAGAGGGTGAAACCTGGATGGAAGAACTAGCTGAAGTTGTCTACAAAGTCATAGTTGTCGGCGACGCAGGGGTCGGAAAGACATCACTTGCCCGCCGTTACACCACCGGTCAATTTGATGAAAGTTATCTCTTCACATTAGGTGTTGATTTTTTCACCAAGCAGATCAAGCTCAAAGATGACACGAATATTAAACTTGTCATCTACGATACTGGTGGACAAGAACGCTTCGATTTCATTCGCGGCTTATACTTTGAAGGCGCTGCTGGAGCAATCATCGCCTATGATGTTACCGATCAGCAATCCTTTGATCGAGTTGACCATTGGATGCAGCAAGTCTATCAACGATGTGAGGGTATTCCACTCCTCCTGGTCGGATGCAAAACTGATTTGAAAGACCAACGGGTCGTAGAAGAATCGGAAGCCAAAACCGCGGCAAAACAATTGAAGATGGACTTCATAGAAACAAGCGCAAAAGATGACCTTCACGTGAACGACGTTTTTGAATCCCTCGCAAAGAAGATTTATTCCTCATATGAAAAATCTGGGAAACCCTGGGATAGAATTTAGGTTGGTATGGATTACTAATCGGATGTTTCTTCTTCAACTTTCTTAATGAGTCCTTCAGCGATGGGTTGATTCAACACTAGTCGATCCATGTTTCGATAAGCTGCTTCATCTGGTTGGAATTGAGACCCACACTCTGTGCATAATAGGGTTACTACAGGTTCACTTGTAGTGTGTTGACAGGTCAGACATGAATAGAAAAGTTCCATTGGTTTGCCAGAGGTGTTCGCTTTTTGTGAACCTCCTTCCTTAGAGGTTGGATATCGGACAACATCAAGTGCTGTGACACTACATTGAGGGCAGGCCAAGCGGCTTACCACCTTGAATCCCAAACAGATGGGGCAATGCGTAACTCCAATCACAGGCTCACTGGTAAAAATGCCTGCTAAGGTGAGCTTCTCTAAGAACAGTCGAGTATCATAGCTGTTCAGACCAGTAAGATGGTCAGCTGCAGGATAGGTGGCTCCGATTTCGAAGCTGAAGTGGGGATCAAAATACAGGATATCCAATTCAATCATCTCCTTGAGGAAATCCGTGGTCTTTTTTGATGTCAACAAATCTGCGACAGGAGAGCTCTGAATTTCAACAAGGAGATCATGGTAGAGGTTTTTCCACTCTTCTGGCTTGGGCTCATCTGGGAGACTACTTGCATTGAGGATTTTTTTCATGGGTTCTCGAAGTGGTCCAATGGGTTCATCGGGTCCTAGAAGCAGCGCAATTATCCAGGGGGGAAACACATAGGTAGCCCAAGTCCGGTTACTCACATGGACACCGCGAAAACCTTCACGGAACAAGTTATGGGTGGCAAAAATCGCGAGGACCTCTTGATGAGTAACTGTCTCAATCGTGTCGCTCTGATAGACATATTGGGGTCCGATTTTCGGGTCCATGCGAAAGACGGCAAAGCCTTTAATCACGGTCTATCTTCCCCTGGGCCGTGTACTCCTTTTCTAGACACTTGTGCAGGTTGTAATAAAGAGTCTTTCGTCCCACGGGATGGAGCACCGGAGAAACCCAATTTTCCGATAATCGAGTAATTTTATCTCGCTAGTTTACATTTATAGCAAGGAAGTTTGATGCTACCACAGATAACTCATCGGAAAAGGTGCTCTGTGGTGTCCTTGAATTTATGTTCCCTGGCAGAAACCGACGATTTGTATCGCCCGGATTATACCCAAAATATCTATCGAGTCTTACCCACTGCACTACGATGTATGGGAGTAGCTCTTCCCCGGGGTGATCTCTTTGGAAATCAGAAAACTCTGAGGCATCTAAAAGCAAACGACGCTACAAACGCCCATCGAGTCATTGTCTGCATTGTCGATAGTGTAGGTATACAGAATTTTCAGGGAACTAAACTTGCAGGGTTCTTCGATGAACTCGGAGGGGTGAGTCTAAGCAGTACTTTCCCTTCGATTACCTCAGCAGCAATTTCCAGTATCTATATGGGACTTCCACCAACCGCCCATGGAATTCTTGGGCATGTAATTTACTTCAAGGAATATGGGGCTCTTATCGATACACTCAGAATGTCTGGTGCAACGACCCACTTTCGTGATGCCATTACTCAAGCAGGAATTGATGTTAGGGCACTTCTATGGGAAAAAGGAATTTCAGAACTTATCAAAGGAACGCATCCTGATCTTATATATGCTCAAGGATTACCCCGTGAAATTCCTGGTACTGGATTAGGGCGATTCTATGTACTTAGAGAAGATGTCATTTCCTATTATGGCTTCATTGACGGTTTCGGTATGGTTAATCGAGTGTTAGAAGAATATCCTTCGACTCCCCTTCTTTGCACAGTCTATTTTCCCCTCATCGATACACTTGCCCACAAATATGGTATCAATTCACCACAATATCGGTCGGGTTGTAATACCTTCTTTCATCATCTTCGAGAGTTCATCGAAGCTATTCCCTCCTCTGAGGCAAAGAAAACCACGATTGTATTCTGCAGTGACCATGGGCAAAATTCATTCAACGAAGACCGAGCTATTGTCATCACCCAAGAGGAATTTAATGAGGTCCGGGACACCATTAAGGTGCCCCCTGGCCACTCTGGAAGAGTGGCTCATTTCTACTGCAAAACTTCACAAAAAAGGCGTAAACTGAAGAAATGGTTACAATCACGTTCTGAAGATCGGGGTATTATCCTAGATCCCAAGGAACTCGATCAAAGTGGACTCCTGCCCACTCCCATTAATCGAGGGATAATTCAACGACTTGGCGACCTACTTTTAATTGGTCGAAGTGGTGTAAGCCTTCGGATTGATCGGGAAGATTACACCTTTGATTCTTCAGCGCTTCTTCCAAGAGCCGATCTCAAAGGGAACCATGGCTCGATTACCATTGAAGAATTGGAAACACCATTTCTGGCATTCAAGGCAAAGAATATTCAATAATTGGGGTCACATCCCAGTTAATCATAATCGACGATTTTATGGTTTGCTTTGTCCAACGAACTA
>SMYQ01000239.1 GCA_007050885.1 Candidatus Bathyarchaeota archaeon | reverse complement strand
AATTGACACAACACCCGGTCCGTACACCTAGCATTTCAAAAATCCGGCTCTGTGTGAGCCGGAAATCCTCATCTTTTCCTCTTCTACGCTAGTCTCTCAGTTGTATAAAAAGTTTATAAGGGCATCAGCCACTCTATAAAAGGTCTTTAAAAAGGCTAATAAGCGCACTCCACCGGCTGGGAGGTATTCGTTTTGGCAAAGAGACCCAAATATAAAATTGAAAACGTCGTTGCTAGCGTCGAAGTCGACGCAAAAATTGATCTTAATCTTCTTGCTCGAAAACAACGGGATGCAGAATATAATCCTGAACAATTCCCAGGACTAATGCTTCGCGTCAAAAACCCCAAAGCCACCATCCTCGTCTTCAATAGTGGACGAATGGTCATCACCGGATTACGTCGAGAAAGTGAAGCAGAGAAGGCTGTTGAAAACGTAATTCTGAAAATTCGAAAAGCTGGCATCACCGTATCGGGAACACCCAAAATCACGATTCAAAACATCGTCGCGTCAGGCGATCTACATAGTCGAGTCGATCTCGACATGGCCCAGATGGCCCTTGAACGCTGTCTGTATGAACCCGAAGTCTTCCCCGGACTTATCTACCGCATGAAAACCCCCAAAGCCGTCTTCCTCATCTTCAGCAGTGGACGTATCGTCTGCGCGGGTACGAACAAAGAGACTATTACCCGTAAAGCCATCTATCTCCTCGCAGACCACATGCGCGACCTAGGCCTCATCGAATAAACGGTTAAAGAACCTTGCGGGTTCCATGTCAGGCACTTACTCTCCTAGTTGATCGAGGGACCTTATACATTCAACCAACAAGTGCACGGTAGCTTCTAGATCCGAATATTGAATCAATTCGTTCGT
The DNA here is from genome assembly GCA_007050885.1 of Candidatus Bathyarchaeota archaeon. The sequence goes on along the minus strand of SMYQ01000239.1, from coordinate 3,543 downwards.
CGTATGGAAATATCGGGTTGGGACAAGCAACGATGTTGCCTTGCTTCCCGATTTCACCACTTCAACAGCAGCTGCATCCGTCCCAAAATGAATAGGAGCACGCAAGGCGACTTCTTGCAATGATAGTCCATGTTGCTCTGCTACAGTAATAATCCAGCTATTCATTAACGGTGAGGTTACATGAAACTGATCTGCTTTTAGTAACACTGGTCCATCGCCGAGTCTCGCAGGAACCAGTCCTGCTTTGATGTTGGGATGATCGCCAGTTGGTGACACATCCAAGGCTATCACAAAGTCAGGTTCCACTCCAAACGCAGCAGGTCCCGCTCCCCGAGTTCCCAACTCCTCTTGTACCGACGCTACACCCACCACCCTCATCGGCAGCGTCTCACTTCGAATTCTACGAAAGGTTTCAATCATTGCCACTAGTCCAACACGATCATCAAAACAATTCCCAAGAAGCCTTTCATTAGTGAGTTCTTGAAGATGCTTTTCAGCTGTAACATACTGACCGATTTCTAATCCCATTGCCCGTGCTTCTTCTGCACTCTGAGCACCACAATCAATGAACATCTTATCAAAATCTGGCTCATAGCCTTGCTGATACTCATTCAGCGGAATAATGTGAGGTGCACTCAATCCCACAACACCAGGGGTTTTTCCTTGCTGTCCGTGAATGGTTATTCGTTGTCCGAGAATATTCCAGCGGTGGCCAATCAGCCGGTTGAACCGTAAGTATCCCTCGTTGCTAATATAGGTTAAGAGCAGTGCCCAATCCTCGTCTTGATGGGCAATCAGCATGATTGTCTTTTCTGTCCGTCCGGTTCTTGTACCAATCACATTTCCTAATGTGTCAACGTGCAGTTCATCTACAAGTGGTTCTAATTCACGAATTACAATTTCACGAACTTCGTTTTCACGCCCTGGTGGCGCATCAGCTAACACCAACTCTCGCAGTAATTCTCGCAATTCTCATGCATCTCCCCGATTGAGCATCTTCAGCAGACGATCTGGGAAATCCGTAATAATGCCATCCACCCCCAAATCAATAAATCGCTGCATCTCCTCTTGCTCGTTAATTACCCACGGATTAATCTTCAATCCCTGTTGATGAGTTGTTAGTACAAGAGATGAATCAACAAAATGTAACGACGGATTAATGGCAGTACATCCAAGCTCCTTTGCTACAGCAGTGGGGTTCCGTAAATCATATTCATATAACAGAGCTGTAGCAATCTCGTCATTGAGACGTCGAAATGCTGTCAGAACAGGTTGAATAAACGACGAGATTAGTGTTCGATGAATTAAACCATATTCTTGAATGAGCTGCATTATCTGCGCTTCCAATCCCATCACTTTGACGTCAAGATTAATATCCAGGTTTTTATGCGGTTTCACCAAGCCCAAAAATTCAACCAATGAAGGAATTCGATCTCTACTGCCAACCTTAATTTTTTTCAGTTCACTCAATGAATATTCGGTCACTATCCCATGTTGATTAGAGAATCGCTCCAATGACAAATCATGAATGATGACTGCAACCCCATCACGGGAACTCCGAATGTCGCACTCAATGCAATCCACACCCCACGAAATCGCGGTCTGAAAAGCTGTGAGGGTATTCTCAAGAGGACCTTCTCCGCACCCTCGGTGCGCAATCACTTTGACCATACAATCACCCAATAAGATTCAGCCTTCTCTTTGGGTAAATCTTTGAGTTAAGGATTTTTTGATGTTTTGCCGAAGCGTAACATTAAAGGTATTTCCCATAAAGCACCAACTGTTTCCGACTAGTCTCTGGTCGTGATTATTTCTATGTCGAAAGACACTTCAAAATCATCAGGGAAAATTCCCAAAGACCTTTTGGTGGGCGCTAAGACAAGTGCTGAACAAGAAATCGCTGAAAAAATGCGCCATGTTAAACACAAGATCGTCATTCTCTCGGGCAAAGGTGGCGTCGGCAAAACTACTATCGCCGTTAACCTCGCCACCGCTCTCGCTTGGAAAGGTCAAGTCGTAGGCATCCTCGACGCTGACATCCATGGACCCGACGTCCCCAAAATGCTCGGATTAGAAGGCACCCGCATGGTCGGCGGCGACAAGGGTTTAGAACCCGTTATCGGGCCCCTCAATATCCTCTCCGTCTCCATGGAATTCCTCCTCCAATCCGCAGACACACCTGTCATCTGGCGCGGTCCTCTTAAAATGCGGGTCATCAGCGAATTCCTCTCCAAAGTCAACTGGGGTAACCTCGACTACCTTATCATCGACCTTCCACCCGGCACTGGTGACGAATCCTTAAGCATCATGCAACTTCTCCCCGACCTCAACGGCGTCATCATCGTTACCACCCCTCAAGAAGTCGCCCTCCTCGACTCCCGTAAAGCCGCCATCATGGTACGCCAAATGAACATCCCTATCCTCGGCCTCATCGAAAACATGTCCGGCTTCCACTGCCCCCACTGCGGCAAAATAACCAACCTTTTCGGTAAAGGTGGCGGTAAAAATGCCGCCAAAGAACTCAACCTCTTTTTCCTTGGCGATCTTCCCTTCGATCCACGTGTTATGATACTATCCGATGAAGGTAAACCTTTCATCGTCACCGAAGCCAAATCCCCGGTCGCCCAAGCGTTCCAACACGTCGTCGACCGGCTCTTAGAACGATTAAAAGGACAGCACTAATCAAGATCGGAAAATTAGTTAAATGCGCATCTAATCTTCAGGTTGTACCAATTGTTCTTCTTTGGAAAATGCCATCATAGGCTTTCCGTTTCTGACTGAAATTAATTCCAAAAACTATATCTTCGCCCTTGACGGTGAGAGTTCATGAACGACAAAGAGCGATATGGTTCCGTCATCAGACGACTCCAACGTCGAATGAAAAATTATGTGGAGAATGGACCCACTCCTGGGGCCACCATGTCCGTGGTTACTAGTGCTGGTCCCCTCTGGATGGAAGGATTTGGATATCGGGATTTGGCAAAGTCTGGCCAAGTGGACACCCAGACAATCTTTCAGATAGGATCCACCACAAAGTTGTTCACTGGTCTCTCATTCATGCTTGCTGTTCAGGAAGGTCTGGTTTCTCTTGATGATAAGATAATCGATCGTTGGCCTCAATTTACAATCAACTCTAGACATGGTCCAAGAGAACATGAGAAGATTACTTTCCGACATCTTCTATCGCATCGCGCCGGTTTACCCAGAGAGCCCCGCATTGGTGGAAACTTCGGTAATGAAGACCCATACACGTTCGAGGACGCAGTTGAATCTATCAAAGAGTGTTGGATGATTGCCCCAGTTAATGATCGCTACTACTACTCAAACATTGGAATGGACATCGTAGCCTACTCGCTTCAATATGCCACAGGTATGACCTACCCAAATTGGACAAAGAAGAAGCTAGGCGCACCTCTTGGGATGACCACCCTTCGATATGGAAGCAGCGAAGCCCTCAAGGAAGATAACGTTGCCATAGGAACTGAAACTGGAAGACACGAGTGTGAATTTGGTGCGTCCGAAGATTATGGCTGCGGGGATGTC
>SMYQ01000002.1 GCA_007050885.1 Candidatus Bathyarchaeota archaeon | reverse complement strand
AGGTCCACCGAGACCACGTCGGGTGCGGCGGACTCAAGCGAGCGGACAACACTCTGCCCCAGTTCGGTCACCCTTATGCTCTTGTCCTTAATGTAGTTGCGGCTGTAGAGAGTTTCTATTATTCCTGCCCGGGTGGCTTTAGTCCCTATATTGAGCTTTTCCATCAGCTTGAGAAGGCCGGCTGCCGTATAGCGCTTTGGGGGGCGCTTCTGTTCCCGGTTCAACTGAAAATATGTCACAGGCAGCACCTCACCCTTTTTCACGGCGGGCACCTCCCGCTCCTCCAGCTTTGCAGGATATATGGCCGTGAACCCTTCCTTGATGGTCCGTCGGCCCTCCATCAAGAATTCCAGTCCTGAAATGTCAATGGATATTCGCGTGCTCTCCCTCTCGGCTGGCTCGCCGAAGCTGGCCATGAAACGCCTCGCTACCAGGTCGTAGAGTTTCAACTCCGGTCCCTCCCTGCCATTTGCCGGTTCCCCGGTAGGGTAAATGGCCGGATGGGCCGGGTCCGTCTTCTTGCCTTCGTGGCACTTCTTGCCGATGAACTGCGTGGCGAAAGGGTACATCGAAGCAAGCTTCGTCAGTATGGCCTTGACGTCCAGCTCCTTGGGGAGCTTCTGGCTCGACGTCCTTGGGTAGCTTATCAACCCGTCCTCATAGAGCTTTTGGGCTATCTTCAGCGTGCGGTTGGGTGTGTACTTCAGCACTCTGCTTGCCTCAGTCTGCAAGTCCGTTAGGTTGAAGGGTGGTGGCGGGCTCAGCTTCTTCCTAGATTTCTCAACGTCCTTGACTCTGGCAGGTGGTTTAAGCGAGGAAAACATCTGGAGTGCCTTCACGACCTTTTCCTCTTCGGGCCCCTCTGCCATAAAGCCCTTTATCATGGCAAAAAGCTTGTAGAAGAAACTGCTGTCAAAGCTGCGGATTTCGAGCTCGCGGTCGGCCAGTATCTTGAGCGTGGGGCCCTGAACGCGACCTGTGCTGAGCACCTTGAAATCACCGGTCCTCTTGTAGGCATGCGTGAGAGCCCTGCTCAGGTTTATCCCCCAGTACCAGTCAAGGTAGTGGCGCATAAGGCCGGCCCATACCATGCCCGACTCAAACTGATTGTGCAGGTGTGCCCCGTTGAAGGCCTTACGCAGCTCTCCGGGCGTCAGCGTTGAGAACTTCATGCGCTTGACGCGGCTCAGGTCCTTCCGGCCCAGCGCAAGGTTCAGCACATTGTAGCCAATCACGGCTCCTTCAACATCATAGTCGGTGGCTATTATTATCTCGTCAGCCTCCTTGCCCAGGTCCTTGAGGTTCTTGATATACGACTTCGTGTACTCAAAGCCTTTCTGCTTGTATTTGGGCTGCCAGACCGCCTCGAATATAGGGTAGTCCCAACCTTCGCGCCCGGGTACGAGCCCGTAGATATGCCCCACCGCCGGGGCCACCACGACGCCTTCAACTTGGTAGTAATAGGACTCGCCGCCTTTCTGCGTCCGCACGCTGCCCAGGGACTCTGCTATCTTCTTCGCGGCCTTGGGCTTTTCGGCAATAATGAGTATCACAAGAAAAGATGCCATTTTCTGTATTAAGGCATTTCCTTCACGGGGGGAAGTTTTTAAACCGTTGGCTTTAGGGAGGACAATGACAGCCTTTGCGGAACAGGTCAAGAGGCTCCGCTCCCTCAAATGGTGGGACTCAAGCCTTCTCGTGGGTCTGGCCGTCATCATCATGATATACACGCGCTTCTTCGGTCTGGCCGAGCCGTACGTCAAGGCCTTCGACCCTTATTTTTTCTGGCGGGTTTCTGAAGGCATCTGGGACGACGGCTACTGGGAAGGGCCGGACGCACTGCGCTATTACCCGTATGGCTGGAACTCTGATGAGCTGACGCCCGCGGTGCCATATACAATTGTCTGGCTGGGGCGGCTGGCAGGGGACCTGAAAGCCGCAGTGAAGTTTTACCCTGCCCTGTTCGGCCTGCTCAGCGTCCTGGCAATGGCCTTCCTTGGGCGTAAGCTGGGAATGTCCGGACTCACCAGTCTGGCACTGGCCGTAATACCTGCATATATGTTCCGGACCAGCCAGGGGTTTGCCGACAAAGAAGCCCTGGCATTCTTCATAGGAATCCTGGGATGGTATTTTGCCGCCACTGCGCTGGAGGAAAAGAAACACCTCCCCGCAATTTATTCAGGCGTGACAATAGGCATGCTGGCTGGCGTATGGGGTGGTAAAGTACTGTTCGCCCTGTCTCTGACACCGCTTGTCCTGATAATGGCCCTTAAAGAACGGACTGAAGAGGTCTCAATCATCTCGACAATATATGCATCATACATCGCGATGCACGCCATATTCCCCAGATACAGGTTGTTCTACAAGGACCCTGTCGCACTGGCCATCATGGGTGTGGCCGCATTCGGCTACCTGCTGCACTATATTTACAAACGGCAGGGCCTGGAGAAATATGGAAAAAAACGGCTCCTGATGGCCGTGGGAATTGGTGCTGTACTCACGCTCGGGACGTCCTGGCTGATGTTCGGCGACCCGCTCTTTGTCGTGAGACTGGTGATAAATCTCTACCAGGACCCTAACAGCTCCAGTGGCGGAGTGCGCCACTTCGAGACCGTAGCTGAAAACCAGCGGCCTGTCTGGACCTGGAATCTCGGCGCCAACCAGTTCTTCTCGCAGTTCGGGCTTCTCTTTTTCATAGCTGTTGGCGCTCTGGTGGTGCCAATACTGCGGAAAGTCTGGAACTTGGTCTCCAAGCGTGACGCCTATGCACAGGACTATGTCTACGCCGCAGGCTTGGCAATAGCCACTGCAAAAATTCTCATTGATTTCCCGCACCAGACACCTGTGCTCTTGTTTCTGCTTGGAATCCCCGACCTCATGGAAAGGAATGACTGGAAGGAATTAATGGTCATGTCACTCGTCGCATTTTCGATGTATTCAACATTTTCAGTCGTGAGGCTTTTCATCTTCGGCTCCGTCGGCGTCGTGATTGGCGCCTCATGGCTGATGAAATTCTTGATTGACCACAAGGATACAGTCACATCACTCGTGGGTTGTGCACTGGTGGTATACGCATTTTACCAGATTTACCCAACCACACTCAGTTACAGGGCAAGCCTGGCGGGGGCAAGCCTGACAACGACCTGGTTTGAAAACGCAAAGTGGATGAACTTCAATGTCCCTGATGGCGAGCCCGTCGCGACATGGTGGGACTACGGGTATTGGATACAGACAATCGGCAACACTGTCAGCTTGGGGGACGGCGGAAACGTCGGGCCAGGTTATGACATCAACTGGCATACCGGCCATTTCTTTGCCACCGGCGACTACGAGAATGCCACGGCCTGGGTTGAGGACTGGAACGTGACGTACATCACGATAGACGCGCAAATGCTGCCAAAGTACTGGGCCTATTCGACCCTGGGCGGTATAAGCAACGTGCTCAACCAGATAAGGTTCCAGCAGACCCTGCCCACGGAATTTGGCATGATTGACATCTACACGGGAATGTCAGACGACTATGGGCCTGTGGCTGTTGGCGAGCTGACTGTCGACAACCAGCCAGTCTACATAATCGGGCGGATACTTGGTGGCGCCGTCGAGTGGATGGGTGTCTCTAACGAGTTCGCATATTTCTCGAACCAGGGCACACTCGCCTGCGACCCTGTTGGTTACTGCCCTTCGGGCAATTTTGGCAATTATCCCCGGCTTAACCAGTCGGCCATCGTCTATCCCAAGAGCCTGATAGTCCTCGGCGACACGGAATCGATGCATTCTACATTTGCCCGCCTCTGGTTCTTTGACGGTTACAACACGGATTTCGAGATGCTTCTGAACAACGGCGAGACGAAGACGTTCAGGTATGGTGGTTAAATGGTCGTCATCACGATAAGCGGGCCTTCGGGTTCAGGTAAGTCCACGATTGCCCAGATGCTCGCAAAACGGCTGAACGTAAAATATTATTCCATCGGCCAGTTCTTCCGAGAAAAGGCGGGGGAGGCCGGGATGGACATCAAGGCATTCACCAAGCGGGCCCCGAAAGAATTCCATCTCGAGGCGGATGACCATGTGGACAAGCTGTCGAAGAAAGGGAATGTCGTGCTGGACGGGCGCCTGGTAGGCTACATGGCCTCGGGGGCTGATTTTCGGATATATCTGACTGCACCATTGGATGTCCGGGCCAAGCGGATAGCAAATAGGAACGGAATCAGTGAACGGGAAGCGAAGAAACTCATAACCGCCAGGGAGGAGGAACACCTGGGGATATTCAGCAAAATTTACGGGCTCGACGTCGAAAAGCTTGACATCTACGACCTGGTGCTCAACACCGAATTCTATGACATAAACGAGGTCCTGACTCTTGTGGAAAAGTTCGTGAGAACGGCGCTGAAAATATAAAGCCGTGCAGTATTACTATGTATGACAAAAAAGCGAATCAGTCTGACGCTTGATGAAGGAATCCTCAAAAGGGCAGACAGGTTCGTGGGCCACATTTCCGAGAGCAGGTCGGGTGTCTTTGAGAAGCTGCTCGAAAAGGCATTTCTGGCGATGGTCCCGAAGGCTGCCATAATCCTGGCGGGTTCCGGAGAACAAAACGTGCTGATGCAGAGATTTGAGGGAAAGCTCATAGTCGAACGGCATCTTGGGCGCCTGGAGACTGCGGGGGTGGAGAAGGTCGTGTTTGTCGGGAAAAACCTGGAAGGGCTGAAGAAACACCTGAAGGGTCGCGAAGGGCAGTTCCTCTTTGTCGATGACATGGGTTCTGGGACCGGGGGCGCCCTGAAGAAGTCAGGGCATCTTATTCGGGACACCTTCTTCCTGATCTATGGCGACACCATATCCAACATAGACTACAAGGACCTCTACAAGTTCCACATGGACCAGGGCGTGATGGCCACTGTCGCCCTGACGACATGGAACGAGCCGCAGAAGTTTGGAGTTCCTGAGATAACCGGAACAATGATCAAGGGCTTCAGAGAAAAACCCGCCAAGTCAGACAACTACCTCATATCGGCGGGCTCGTTCGTCATAGAGCCGGAAGTCCTCGAACTGATAAGCGCAGGAAATGTCAGCCTCGAGAAGCTGGTGCTCCCAAAACTTGCCTCGATAAACCAGCTGGCGGGATATATTTTCAGTGGCAATTGGACCGACGTGGGTGGAATCAGTTAGCGAAATTCTCATCACGGGTCAGAGTAACTGTGATTCATCCCGGATAATAGGGTGCAGGTGTTTTAAACGCTTGGGCCTCTTCCTGTCGATGGGAAAAATCAACAAGCTTGTTCTGGACGTCGTAAAGCCACAGGAGCCTGGAATTGTTGAGTTCGCCCGTGAGCTTGAGGGCCTGAAAGGCGTCGACAAGGTGGACATAGTCCTCAAAGAAGTCGACAGAAAGGTTGAGAACGTCCACATAACAGTCGAAGGGGACGGGATGGACGCCAACGAAATAATGAACACCATTGAAAAAATGGGGGCAAGCATCCAAAACACCGTCGAGGTGTCTGCGGGCAAATAACAAGTGTTTATTACAAGTGGCGCGAATTTTTTCCGTGCAGGCCATATACCAGTTCGCAATTCTCGTCGCAGGAGTTTTGGCCATGGCCTTTTCCAGCGAGCGGGTGGTCACATATGGACGGCGCATTGCCGCGGCACTGCAGGTGCACCCGTTCCTCGTGGGGCTCACGCTCGTCTCACTCGGGACGGACCTGCCGGAAATCATCAACGCCATAGTCTCCTCCTATCTGGGGCACGGGGACATAAACGTCGGTGATTCCCTTGGCTCGTCAATCACACAGATAACGCTGGTCCTCGGGCTGCTTGCCTTCGTGAGCAAGTCCTTCAAAGTGAACAGGCGTGAGGTGATTTCGACGGGCTCGCTGCTTGCCATATCTTTGTTCCTGTTCGCCTGGCTGTCAATGGACGGCTACATCTCAAGGGTCGATTCTCTGTTCATGATAGCCTTGTGGGTGGTTTCGATATTTTTCATAAAAGTAACTGCCAATCTGGAGGGTGTTCACAAGGTGGAAAACTACAGCATCTGGAAGGACCTAGCGCTAATGCTCCTGAGCTTCACAGGCGTCGGCATAGGGGCATACTTCACAATAAATTCTGTCATTGCCCTCTCATCATCCTGGGGGATTCCCGAATACTTTGTGAGCTTCCTGGTGGTCGGCATAGGCACGTCCCTGCCAGAACTCGCCGTGGATTTCACGGCCATCCGGCGGGGCGAGTCGGAAATCGCCATCGGTGACCTCATGGGCAGCAGCCTCGTCGACGCCACCGTATCAATAGCGGTGGGTGCCCTTGCCTTCCCAATCTCAATAAGTGCCGCCTACATTTTCCCGACTGCGCTCCTGGCCGTGTTCGCAACCGCAGCCGTCATGGCGGTCCTCACGGCGATGGGCAAGGTCAACAAGGTGACGGGCGTGATGCTGTTGCTGATATACGCACGCGTGCTTATGGAAAGCGCGAAGTTTCTTTGATGTGGAAACAAATATATCTTATGGGAACAATCAAATGCATGAAACATTTGGTGGTCCTGCATAAAGAGCCCCTGAATGACGTATTGTCCGGTAAAAAAACCATCGAAAGCCGCTTCACAATGGTCAGGTGCCTCCCCTTTGGTCGTGTGATGGGAGGTGACCGGCTGCTTTTGAAGCAGGCCGCAGGGCCAGTCAAGGGGGTAGCGACAGCCGCGAAGGTGCTGTTTTTCGAAAACCTTTCACCAAAGAAAGTAAGGGAATTATTCAATAAATACCCAGGTATACGCGCCGGACCCTGCTTCATCAAAATGAAGGAGTCAAGCAGGTATGCCACGCTGATTTTCCTGGAGGATGTGAAGCGCTTGGAGCCCTACAAAGTCGACAAGAAAGACAGGCGGCCCTGGGTTGTCCTAGACTGACGTCTAACTTGTAAAAAATAAAAAAGTGCTCTCCGCAAGCGCGGAGAGTATGAATAAGCCGTGCATGAGCTGATTTCGAGCTTTTAGTGCAGGCCAGCTGAACAACTCGCCGAAGCTTGCTGCTTACACTGCCTGTCTATCAACAGGGTCTTCTACCCTAACTCTCAAACGGTGACTCTTTTCGAGGACGGCTTCGGGCTTAGATGCTTTCAGCTCTTATCCGTTAAAGCGCAGCTGCGCGGCTTGCCCTGTCGGACAACCGCTCACCGTTGGCTTCGGTAACGTGTTCCTCTCGTACTTACGTTGCCTTCCTCTCAGACACCGAACACTCCTACCAGTTAACAACCATACTGTCTCGCGACGTATTGAACCCAGTTCATGATCCCCTTTAACCGGTGAACACCCGCACCCTTGGCCGCTCCTGCACGACCAGGATGGGAAAAGCCGACAGCGAGGCCCCAAACGCCGAGGTCAATGGGTACTCTCGCTCGGCACAGGTCTGTTATCCCCGGGGTAACTTTTCTGACAGCTCCAGCCCTCACCGCGAGGGACATGGAGGTTCGCTAGACCCTACTTTCGTATCGGAATTCACTATTGTGCAGAATTCCGTCAGGCTGCCTTTTGGTCTTGCCCTCTGCGGGGGAGTTCTGACCCCCCTGAGGCAACCATTGGGCCCCGATGATTCCTTATCGTCGGGGTGCCGCCCCAGCCAAACTGCCCACCAACCGCTGTCTCCCGCAGAGCGGGATTAGTATCGTAACTCAAAGAGTGTGGTGTTCCAATTTCGCCTCCACCACCCCCGGAAGGGCGGCTTCGAAGGCTCCCACATACACTCTGCAATTCAAGGCACGATACAACGGCAGGATGCAGTAAAGCTCCACGGGGTCTCTGCGACCCGATAGGAGTCCCAGGCCTTCGCACCTGGAGGGTATATTCGCCGGGTCCTGAGTAGGGACAGTGGAGAACTCGTTAAGCCTTCATGCGCGCCGGCATTTAACCGGCAAGGTATTTCGCTACCTTAAGAGGGTCACAGTTACCCCCTCCCTTTACTGGCCCTTCACCCCCTTGAAAGAAGGCTTAAGTAACCAGCAGTGGGAAGGCCTCACTGACTGTACAGGCCGTTACCGGATAGCAGTCAGCTATGTTTTTGTTAAACAGTCGGTTCTCCCTTGTCACTTCGACCCGATCTCAGCGAGAGACCGGGCATCCCTTGTTCCAAAGTTACGGGACTAATTTGCCGAGTTCCCTTACTCAGGTTATACCCGATACGCCTTGGGCTACTCACCCAGGGGCACCAGTGTCGGTTCTGGGTACGGACATGAATTTCGTTCTGGCATCCTTTTCACAGGTTCCAGGAATCAGCCCAACTCTACCTTTAACGGCAAAGCCATTCACGCATTTAACCGGTTCTCACCATGACGGCACTCCCCGGACTTAAACGTTTGGATGGGGTGACTGCCCCACTGAACCTATCCCGAAACGTCAGATGCACAGCTTGCGTTACCGCACCTACATTCATGAGGCCGGAATATTAACCGGCTTCCCTTTCGACAGCGACCTGTTGGGTGCTGCCTTAGGACCGCCTAACCCTCGGCTGACGACCATTGCCGAGGAACCCTTGCCCCTTCGGCGGTTAGGATTCTTACCTAACTTTCTTGCTACTATCGCCAGGATTCTCGTCTCCGGCAGGTCCACAGGAACTCACGCCCCTGCTTCTGCCCCACCGCAGCGCTCTTCTACCCCCCGCAAATACATGCAGGGCTTGAGTTTCGGTGTCCAGCTTAGCCCCGTCCATCTTCGGCGCCTAGAATCTCGAGGGGTGAGCTTTTACGCACTCCTTAGAGGATGGCAGCTTCTGAGCCTACCTTCCCCCTGTTTATGATCCTAGACAACCTTCAACCTTTCACACTTAGCTAGAGCTTAGGGACCTTAACTCAAGTCTGGGATGTTCCCCTCTCGGACAAGCGGCTTACCCCTATGTCCGCCACCCGCCTTCTACGATTCAATGAAGTTCGGAGTTGGACAGGGGGCCGAAGGATTTCTCCCCCGGTTACTCCTATCCGTCGCTCTACCTTCAAAGACATCTCCAGCGGGGCCGTCCTGGGACGGCGTTTCGAAGAGAACCCGCTATCGCCCGGCTAGATTGGCCTTTCACCACTAACCGCAGGTCAGAGGAATGCTAGGTCCACAATACCCCTTCAGACCTCCACCTGGTGTTTGGCCAGGCTTCGTCTTGCCCACGGCTAGATCGCACGGGCTTCGGGCCTCACACAAAAGACTTCTCCCGCTATTAACAGGACGCCTCTCGCAAGCTACAGGCTTTTTGGTTTCCCTTTGGCTTCCCCACGCAAGTGGGTTAACCTCGCCATTTGTATGAGCTCCCTGGCCAGTTATCCCAAACCGACGTTGCAACTTTGCTTACGCTTTCAAGCCGCAACTAACCATCGCCAACGAGTTTCAGGGTCTTTTCACCCCCTTCCCGGGGTACTTTTCAGCTTTCGTTCACACTACTAGTGCGCTATCGGACTCGAGTAGTATTTAGTCTTGGATGACGGTGCCACCCGGATTCGCGATCCAATACCAAGGACCGCTACTCAGGATACTAACTGCTTACCCTCCAAAGTTTCACCTACGGGGCTATCACCCGCTATGGCACTGCTTTCCAGCAGCTTCGGTTGCCTTGGTTAGGATACTACGTTAGTCCTACAACCCCACATCTCCACTTGCTCGTCGCAAACGGATTCGGTTTAGACTCTGCCGTTTTCGCTCGCCGCTAATGACGGCATCTCGTTTGATTTCTCTTCCTGAAGGTACTAAGATGTTTCAATTCCCTTCGTTCCCTTCCGCGAAGCGGATAGTTGTGATGTCACATTAGGAGATTCCAGGATCAACGGATGTCTGCTCCTACCCTGGACTTATCGCAGCTTACCACGTCCTTCGTTGGCTCTCGAGCCAAGCCATCCACTCGCTGGCATATTTCTCAGCTCTTTTTGCACGGCTCATTGCATATGATACTTCCCGTGTGGGAATGCCCACAAGACGGGAATATGCGAAGGCCCTGCTCACGCAGGGTTCCACATGCTTGCCATCGCACCTGCAAAGGTCATTTGCAGATGGTCATCTTTGTGATGCGCCGGTGAAACCGGCGCTTTTCGCCAGCCTTTGTCAAAGGCTGTGAAGATGAGGTGGGGGCATTGCGCCCCATTACCTCGGCTGGTTCTTGCCCACTTTCGTGAGCACTCCAGCAGTGGTTCCCGTTTCCCCGAAGGGAATTGGGAACGACT
>SMYQ01000134.1 GCA_007050885.1 Candidatus Bathyarchaeota archaeon | reverse complement strand
TGAATTTGGCGGAAGAAATACTCAGGATAATTCTCAGGGAGAGTATCCAAGTTTATCCGCATGACTGCTGGGATATCCTTTGGTTCTGCCTTCCGTACCGCAAATCCTTGGAGCTCAGTCAATGAAATCAGCTATTACAGTCCTTACTAATGGTGATTAAAAATTCACCGCCTAACCATTTGGAAAGCTTTTTGTGTACTGGTTCTCTGGCGTGCTTAGATTTTTGCGGTGACTGTCTTTGTCTGATGAAGAAAAACCTACACCTGAAGAATCGAGAACCGAAACCGTTTTCTCGGACTCCCAGGGACAGCCATCCATTGCTGATTCTTATCTTTTGAGACTTCGAGATATTGTCAAGGAAGAGTTCGTTGTTAATTACGCATACATTGATGCTAGTGACAATTTACCAATTTTTGTTGTTGAAGTTGATTCAAAAATGAAAGAAAGGTCTCATCGCCTTACTAAACGACTTCAACCTCACAATCTACTAGCCGTAATCCGCACAGTCGAGCTCTTCGAAGGCACTGGTGAAAAAAGCACCGTAATTAAACTCATTCCAGCACCACCATCTCGAAAAGCAAGCAGTTATACAATGAACATCATCTTGTTTGTTGCCACCGTAATTACTGTTCTTTTCGCTGGTTGGTTTTTTGCTACAAATCCGGCGTTCGTGTACATCTATGTCAACATTTTCGGAATCCCTTATAATCCGTATCTTGTCATGGTTGCGTATACCATTGCCCTTCTCGCAATCATAGGGCTACATGAGTTTGGGCACGTTGGTGCAAGCCGTTACCACAATGTGGAAGCATCGCTACCGTACTTCATCCCCGGATTCTACTACGGAACCTTTGGAGCCCTGATTGTTCAACGCTCACCACCGCCCACCCGTGATAGCCTGTTCGATCTCGGAATCAGCGGTCCGGTCGTTGGATTTGTCATTTCAGTAGTTGTCGTGGTGGTCGGGCTACTTATGAGTCCTATACTCAGTCCAGCAGAATTTGCCCAGCTGTCTGCTTTTTTGAGCTCAATCGGACTTACTTCCAGCCCTCTTCCTACTCCTCTCTTATTCGATTTGATTTGGGGAGTAATCACCTTTGGAATTCCTTCAGGTTATACCGCCTATATTCATCCCGTTGCTTTTGCCGGATGGGTTGGTTTCCTAATAACCGCCCTGAATTACTTTCCCATCGGTCAACTTGACGGAGGACATGTTTCTCGGGCCTTAGTCGGTCCAAGATATCACCGACTGGTCTCCTTCGTCGGCATCTTCCTTCTCTTCATCTTCGGCTATTGGTTCATGGCAATGATTGCCTTCTTTCTCTTCGCAGGGCAACATCCTGGACCCGTAGATGATGTCTCACCAGTAAGTAAATGGCGAATGATTCTTGGTCCCTTGTCCTATGTAATGGTGGTCTTGCTCCTCCCACCACTAACTATAGGATTCCTTCTCCCCTTCCCGTAACTTCCACCCATTCGTGATAGGCAAATTTGTGCCATTAAGTAGATGGGAGAACATCTGTACCATGGGGCATAGCCCAAACGGTGGAATCGTGCCCAATTTGCCTAAAAGCTGCTTTGAGCGCTTCCTCGACGGTCTTGAATGGAGTTACGTAATAATGCTTTTCTAGCATCTTAGGGTCAAGCCTGGAGATCAAATACTGATGAACGCGTTCTGCTCCTTGTGCCATATAGAAGATTTTGTGACCGCCCATAACGAAATTTGTCTGAATCTGATGGCTGAGGGCATCAAAAGAGGGATATTTGTGGGCCCAGTCCTCAAAGACTTGGTTTCCAATCCCTTCGCGGCATTCGAGGAGGGCAATGAGAACCCCTCCATCCTTTACGGCGCCAAGCGCATGTACCATCGCCTTTGTGCCTTGATATAGATTGATGTCTTTGGGGAATCCGCAACTAGTGATCACGATGTCGGCTTTCTCTTTGATTGGCACACGGCCCATCGAATCAGCAAACTGGGCTCCTTTTAGAAATGCCTGTTCAAGATCACCAGCATAGGCTGCGATGATTTCCTTTTTCGTATTTCGTACAAAATTCACGATGAAATCTGTTCGAGCAAGTTTAGCAGCCTCAGTCATATCGAGGTGGATGGGGTTGCCCTCAAGATTTCCTGTTGAAGCCAATCCATGGGTGAGCATTCCGTGATTTTTGTTAATCGTTGCCCGTCCACTTATTGCAGGCAACACACTTTTTCGTCCACCACCAAATCCGGCATAATAATGATAGCCAATGTCACCGGTGAGTAAGTGAAGATCCGCCTCATGGAATATTCGGTTTATTTCAACTTCTGTGCCATAGGATGTCGTCCCAACACGAACTAAATCATCAGCATCACAACTGTGAACCGCAACCTTGTGGCTTTGGCATGCAACATCACAGAGGAGGCTTTCTTGTTCTTCAGGTGTTGTCGCTCTGTGTGTTCCTGTCCCAAAAATAATTGTTACATCGTTCTCTTTGATGCCTGCTGTTCGCAGTTGCTCCAGAAGGGGGTTAATCAGGATATGACATGGAAGCCCCCGGGTATGATCATCAACTACAATAGCCACCGACTGTCCAGGCTGAGCAATATCCACGAGTTGGGGGGAATCAATTGGATTCAGAATGGCTTCTTTCACCGTCTTATTCGGATCCGAGACGCCTTCAACTGGTTTTGCATCTAATAACCCAAGATAATTCCTATCCGGTATTGCGAGACGAACTTGATTTGATCCATAAGGGAAAATGACTTCTGTCACCGCGATTACCTCTAAAGGTCTTCGACTTTAGAATGACTTCATCACTCTAAATAAGAATTCTGCCTCAACAATCAGAATCCATTGAAGTCCTTGGGAGCCTAGAGGAGGCCTTGGCTTTGGAGCTTTTCGATTTCCTTGAATTTCTGTGGTAGGTACTCCTCGGTGACGTAGCTTAAGCCATACCGACTAAATGCCTGTTGTTCAGCTTTTCTTTCATTCTTCAGGAATAGTTTCAATTCCCTTTGCCAAAACTTTGTTTGATAGCGGGGGTCTTTCAACAGATCCTGCGTGCGTTTCTTATCGGTGTCAGTGAACGCGTCACTAGGCAGATCGTATCGCTGGATATCTGAAGCCCATACGCCCATCCAAACGGCATCCGGGGTCGCTAACCCACGTAAGTGGGCTGCTGAAGCACTTCCGGAGATGATGACCATAGCAATGTGAGCACCCCAAGGATCTGCGTCAACAAAAAGAAACGTAGGGAGATTCAACTCATACCGTAGGCGTCGAATCGTTCGTCGAACACTTCGGGGTGCCTGGCCTGCTGTGTGAATTAGAAGGGCATTTTGTGTTTCGTGTACGCCATCTTCGACAAATCGGGTAAACATCCCACCCGATTCGATTGCAATAACTTTCTTGGCTTTGCATCCGATGAATTTTGCAGAAGTTAGGTAGGGACCAATCATGAGCCCGTCAGGATGATCTGTACAATTGACCCGTTTACCTGCATATTTAGGAGGAGCGGTATACTCGATGGTAAGATCTCCGTAAATGGCCGCTCGTTCTTCGGGAAAAACTCGAAAGGATTCTCGAGGCGTTTTTAATTTTGCTTCGACATCGGTAATGGTGGTATCGCTTTCACTCTGTTGACCAAATTTCACGCCATATCCAAATGATTGATAGTAGATGTCTCGAAGCGTGCTTGATTTCCCTTCCGATAAGAGTTCTTTTAGAAATCGCATCACCCAAACGAGCTGACTAAAACTACGAATTTGACCAACGTTCCTAGTTGACCGAGTAACCGTTTTCCCTGCCAACACATATTGACCTAACTCTTGATCAAATCGGATATTCCCTGTACTGCGACTTGGTAGCTCAATCTCTGGAAATTCTCCCTTTGAGAGAGTTCGGTATAAGTTTTGACCAAGACCCTGCATATCTACACGTATTTGGTCTGGAGTTTTTTGTTCTTCTTTGAACGCTTTAGGCTCCTTTCTGATTTGGCTGATTCGTTTTGCTTCTCCCTTAACCAATCGCCACTCAAGCTGTCCTCCAACCTTGCGAGCCTCAATTAATCCTTCTTCTTCCATCTTCTTCAGGAGTCGCCGAAGCTGCCCTGAATCGATTTTCAGTGCTTTTGTAAGGCGCCTTGTAGCCTTCCAACGCCGTGTAAGCTGTTTGAGAATTAAGTCAGGTGTTACTTCAGACATTTTCCTTCTCTCCGTGTCTAATAATCCTCCTCGCCCTCGAAATCATCGGGGTTTTCTACATTCGGCGGAGCTTCCTCTAAAAGCCCCTCTTCTACAGGCAGCTCTTCTTCAACTTCCTCCTCTGCTTCAAGTTTTATCGTTAAAGCACTCTCAACCAATGCTTTCGTGTCAGGAACTTTTCGTTTACCTGCTAAGGCGGCAATATCACGAGCGATTATGGGGAGATATTTTTCATAGACGCTAGCTCGTACGCGCTCACGCTGAACCCGT
>SMYQ01000065.1 GCA_007050885.1 Candidatus Bathyarchaeota archaeon | reverse complement strand
CGCAAGAAATCCAAACAATAATATTTTGCCGCTCGAGAAGGACGGTCGAGCTAATCCTTTCTTATTTGCGTGAGAAAATCTCCAGCACCAAGGATAGAGCGGAAAAGTTAATCCGGGGCTATCGCAGCGGTTATCTTCCAGAGCAACGTCGCCAAATTGAAGAGGGCATACGCAATGGTAATATTCGGATCGTAACCGCAACAAATGCTCTCGAATTAGGTATCGATGTTGGTGGCATGGGGGCTGTAATATTAGTCGGTTATCCAGGTACAATCGCAGCCACCAGGCAACAGGTAGGTCGAGCTGGGCGTGGAGCGCAAGAATCCCTAGCAATTCTGATCGCTACCCCAGATCCTATCGATCAATTTTTTGCTAATAATCCGCAATATTTGTTGGATCGACCGAGTGAAGAAGCTTTAATAAATCCCGATAATACCCTCATTATGCTTAGCCACATCCAAAGCGCTGCTTTTGAGTTGCCATTTTCGGTTCATGAAGGCTTTGGCGATCTTGATACTGAAGTAGTTCATGAATACCTCGATTTTTGTTCTACTCAAGGTCTCTTACATAAATCCGGGGAAAAATATTATTGGATGGCTGACTACTACCCGGCTCAATCAATTTCAATTCGCACTACTTCCGCGGAAAACATAGAACTAGTGCTATACAACGACCAGGAAAGTAATGGCAAACATAATCGGATGGTTGGACGGATCGATCGGATTAGTGCCTATTGGATGGTTCATCCTCACGCAATATATCTACACGAAGGAGAGACCTATTTTGTTGAAGATTTAGATTTTGAATCAAATCAGGCATTATTACGACCCTTTGCCTCAGATTATTATACGCTTCCCCAAAAACGGACAGAGATAAAGCTGATAAATAAGCACCTTGAGGAGAAAACAACAGGTGCCTTGAAAGAAATTGGCGAAATTATTGTCACTGAGCAAGTAACTGGTTACCGCAAAATCAGGTGGTATACACATGAAAACATTGGCTCGGGGGAACTTGACCTTCCTCCAACTCATTTGAATACAACAGCCTACTGGTTTTCTTTGGATGAGGACACGGTTACTCAAATGCGGGAAAGAGGAATATGGGGTAGTGATCAAATTAATTATGGACCGAATTGGAATCAACAAAGGGATCGTGTACGTGAAAGAGATAACTTCCGTTGCCAGATATGTGGGAGCCCAGAGAGTAGTAGAGCTCATGATGTACATCATAAAATACCATTTAGGCAATTCACATCTTACCAACAAGCTAATAAACTTGATAATTTAGTTACGTTATGTCCATCGTGTCATAAGCGACTTGAAGCCAGTGTAAGGATACGGAGTGGATTGAGTGGATTGACATTCATCCTGAGCCATCTCTCTACAATTTTCTTGATGTGCGATCCCCGTGATATCGGAGTCCACTCCGATCCACAATCCAACCTTGCTAATGGAAAGCCAACAGTCGTGATATACGACCAGGTGCCGGATGGAATTGGATTCAGCCAACGATTGTTTGAGTTGCACACTGAGATAATTGATCGAGCTTACAAATTAGTTCGTTCATGCCAATGTAAAGGCGGTTGCCCTTCTTGTGTAGGACCAGGGGGAGAACTCGGAAGGGGCGGAAAATATGAGGTGATAGAAATACTTGAAATTCTTTCAGCTGGTAAGAGAATATAGAAACAATCATATTCTCAACATATTTGGTAAAATTCCAGAATGCAGTCATTGGCAGAGAGATTAAGAGCCTTAGGTGTACAAGTTGGTACGCAGGGTTTGCCGGCAGGAAAAAGCAGAGATATCCAAAGTACTACTTACGGGCCTATTGATGAGATCCTTTCTGGTCGTGTGCTTGAAACCAGATTGGGAAGCACGCTAATGATCCAAAATACACTTGAGAAGTCATACAAACATGGAGAAGTAAACCTGGCTTCTCAATTTTCTTTCAACGCTTTGTCCCGCTGTTCAGGTGAACCTGCTATCTCGGAATTGTCGCTTGAATCGTTCGCTTTTATAGATACCGAAACAACAGGGTTGATGGGAGGAACAGGTACATACGCGTTCTTGATTGGAGTAGGAAGATTTATCAGCGGCGAGTTTCAAGTTTCACAGATCCTAATGAGAGATCCATCAGAAGAACCCGCACAATTAGTCGCGTTGGAGGAATTATTAGCACCCATTGAGGCGATAGTTACATTTAATGGCAAATCTTTCGATATACCGCTCTTAAAAACAAGATATAAAACCCATCGATGGCCTTTTCCAGTTCAAAATTATCCTCATATTGACATGCTCCATATAGCACGAAGACTATGGAAGGATCGTCTATCAAACCGGGCATTAGGAAACCTGGAAACAAAAATCTTGGGAGCAGTGCGAACCGAGGAAGATATCCCAGGTTGGGCAATCCCGCAACTTTATTTTGATTATTTAATAACAGGTGATGCATCCCCATTGAAGAGAGTTGTATATCACAACTCAGTGGATATTGTCTCGCTTGCAGCTTTGTTTAGCTTTACAAATGATATCCTGACTGATCCATTATCTGATTTAATCACCCACGATTTAGATATCTTTGCTATCGGAAGGCTCTTTGAAGATATTGGTGATCAGGACAAGGCAGCTCAATTATTTGATCTATGTCTTACCCGCCAAAAAGATGAAACCAGGCAACAGACAAAACAATTGGTTACCGATGTTCTGATGCGATTGGCTCTTATTTATAAAAGAAATGGTAATTTTTCAGACGCACTACCTTTATGGAAACAAGCGGCAGATAATGAATATTTGCCAGCTTATGTCGAGATTGCAAAATATTACGAACACAGGCAAAAAGATAATAAAACCGCTCAAAAATGGACGAACGCGGCAATAGATTTAGTAACTGATCTTCTTAATCGAAATTCGATTAGCCCTTATGAGAGCTCCCGCTGGCTATCTGAACTAGAGCATAGGCAGAACCGGATCCGAACAAAAATTTTACGGTCCCAAATCTAAATATTACAATCAATACAAATCAAGAGTCCCACGCAAAGAATTTCGAGCTCTTATCGAAAATTCACTAGAAGTGAGATTTTATTGAAATAATTCGAAGTCAAACCGAAGAATACGTATCCAGCACCCCCACTGTAGGCATTCTTTCAAAATTGATTCATACCCTTTCTTTGTGTAATCATGTTTGGTTAGTAATATCCCATCTATCCGGTACTTTTCAACAAGTTCAAGGATTTGACTGATTTGTCCTAATACTTCAATGCCATGAATTTCCCTTCCAATCAAGAAGGGATCTTCGTCAACAAACCCAACAGGTTTATAACTACCCTCCGGGTTCATCTGTAACCAACGCAAGGTCAATTCACCACGTTGTCCAGCACCAGCTATTAACACCCTCTGCGGTTTTGTTCCCTCATCACTATTCCACCTTTGAGGTTTTGGCCATCCAAATAGTGGCATATTGTAACGCAATTGAACGGATGCCATGTCTAGCATTCGGAACGAGAAGCGGGTTGAAAGCACACCTAAGAATAGAAAAATTGAGAATAACAAGATTATGACTGGTTCTACTTGAGACTCAGGCAGAATCAAGATGCTAGAGATAATCAATAAAACCATGCTCGCTAATACAGCGAATAAATATCGCAATACCTCACTTAATCCAATATATTTCCACACACTGCGATATACCCCGAAAACGAAAAAAGATGACAAAGTAGTTAAAAAGGCTAACACAAGATATCTAAGAAAAATTAACAATAACCCATAGCTAAAATTGAGAGAATAGTAGATAAAAAAAGCTAGGTATAAGGAGATAGAGATCAGTACCATATCCAGCCCAATTTCAAATATCCTCCTCTTATACGTTAGCATCACCAATAATCGGGAAAAAATGCTACGACCTGGAATAATATTTTCATCACCAATCAATATTTTTATATTGCCCAGATAAGCCGATACTAGAGCTAGTGAAAGTATAAAAACCGGCACTAATACAAGGCTTAACCAGTAACCAACACGTTCAATAGAAATTGCCACGACACCAGATAATAAAGCAGTACCATAGAGGAATAAAACTGCTTGCTTTTCGTTCAGTCCAAAAGCGATCAGGCGATGAGACGTGTGATCGCTACCCCCCTTAATCGGAGATTCTCCCCTCATTAACCTGGTTATCGCCACCAAAGCAGTGTCTAAAATCGGCAGTAAAAAAAGAATGGTGGGAACTCCAAGCACCGCAAAAACATTAGAAGCCTGAGGCTGTCTCGCAATAGCGAGTACAGCTAATATGAAGCCTAAAAACAAACTCCCACTATCACCCATGAAGATACTTGCAGGAGGGAAATTAAAAAATAAAAATCCCAGGACAGCTCCGGTGAGCGCTAAAGTGATGCCCAAAAAAACCTGATTCCCGGTTTGCCAAAATAAATAACCCAGCATCAAAGCAGTAATCAGCCCAATGCCACCAGCCAATCC
>SMYQ01000219.1 GCA_007050885.1 Candidatus Bathyarchaeota archaeon | reverse complement strand
CTCGTAAAGCGGATTGTATGGGGCGTTTTCTTGGAAGAGATAGAGCCAAATCATCAGTTGGGTCCAGTTATGAATTGGACTTGCCCCGATCTGCTTCGGCACCCAAGGGTTTTTCCACACTCGCCCACTGGCTGATCTTCGGTGGGACTCATACCGTCGTTGTCCAATCAAGCTGAGACAACCCTCGGGAAAATAGGTTTCAATGAGTTGGCTAGTGGGTCCCAGTTTAACCGATTTGCAACAGACTCGATAATCTCTCGCGACAAATCCATAGAGTTCAAGCACATGGAAAAACTGGTTCGTATCAACGTTTTTCACTAAAAGCTGATTTTCCAATCCTAGCTGCGCAGTCACAGCGTATACATTCTCCACCGTCTCGGGAAACTCGATTCCCGTGTTAATGAACATAACGTTGTATGTTTGAGTTGTGAGGGCTTTTTGTGCCAGTAGGAGAACCGCTAGACTATCCTTTCCGCCCGAATACGCTACTACCACAGGAAGTGTGAATTGTTGTGAAGTCTGTGTGATAAATGATATCGCTTCAGTTTCGAGTTTGTGGAGCAGTTTGGCATTTGCAGCTAATGCTGTATCCCATGTTTGGCCTCCCGGAAGGATTGTGGGTTCAATAGGAGCTGCTTTGTATTGCTTCTTAACGGCCATTCCGCGTTCCTTCGTCCTCATCTCAGGTCCCGACATCGTGGCAATACCCACAAGAATGGCACTTCCCTGCTCGGTTACTCCGATAACGTATTCCTCTGGCTGAATTGAATCATCAGCAGTTTTGATACCAGGTCTTAGTAAACTAGCACCCTTGAGAATAAACGGAACCGCCGAATCCTCTATGACCACCTGTTTTGCTTCAGTAAGCTTTACAAGGCGCCTCGCTCCTTCGATTTTCGGAATAAACTCCCAAGACAAGTTTTCAATTCGGAAACGATGTAACCCGATTATTTGTCCATCGATTATGATTTCCTCTGCGCAATCAACATCAGGGATCGCATTTAACAAGACAACTTTGTCTTCAGGAATCAACTGCTGAGCTACACTTCGATCAAATTGGCTTGAAATGGTATCAATTATGCTCTCTCGATCTGCAGCAAAAGCTGGACGCGCATCACCTGGTGGTGTAACGGGAACTGGTTGACCCATTTCCCCACATCTGGCACACCGACCTTTTCGAATCAAAGGCACATTACAGGTGATACACCAAGCAAGTAGTAGCGGACCTAGATATGGCTTCCTTTTTTTGGCTCTCATTGTACGTTTTCGTTCAAAGGAGTTTCAAGGTTGAAAATAAAAACTCTGGTATTTCCAATTTGAGTTCAGGCTATCGACTGATGAGACCTTGAACCTCACTCCAAGTTTCGTTTCGCAGGCGTTGAACATCAGCAATGGAGATTTCTTCTGCTTCTTTGATGGTATTTGAGAGTTGAATCACATTACCAACTGCGGCAATGTTGGAGACATCTACTGGCAGTTCAACACCTAAACCTTTAACCTGAAGCTCGACTTTTCCGGGTGGTAGCATGATTCGGAGGCTGCGAACAATCCCGATTCGACGGGCACTTCCATCGATAACCTCTTTGCCAATAATGTTTCCTGGCATCTGCAATTCGTAAACTTCTGCCTCTGTCATTGAGGGTACACTGGATTTTGACATCACAAACACGCTCAAATTCCATTAGGACGTGGATTATAGTGGAATATAAATGCGGGTAATAAAGTTGTTTCAGACAAAAATCTTCTCATACACTTAAAATGTGCTGCGATTGGAATGTCAGAGTCGGATTTTATCAAACACCCTCTCATTAAACAGAATACGATTGAGAAAAGGCTCTACCAAGAGACGATCATTGGAACAGCAATTAGATGGAATACCCTCGTTGTCCTTCCCACAGGTGTTGGAAAAACGGTTCTCGCGGTTCTAGCTGCAGCATACCAGCTAAAGAAGCTTCCCACGTCTAAGTGTATCATTCTTGCGCCTACCAAACCGCTTGTGCTCCAGCATATAAAGACCTTCAGCGACTTCATGGATATCCCGGAAGACCAACTCATAGTGATCACAGGGGAAACCCCTCCGCAAAAACGCCAACTCCTTTGGAAGCAATTCACAGTTGCTTTTATGACCCCACAGGTCCTGCAAAACGATTTGCTAGCGGGACGATATTCATTGGAGGATGTATCTTTACTGGTCTTCGATGAAGCCCACCGTGCTATTGGCGACTATGCCTATGTCTTCATTGCTAATCAATATCGAAAACAAGCTCAAACACAACTCGTGTTAGCGCTAACCGCATCACCGGGATCAGAAATAGAAAAGATTCGAGAAATTGTAGCCAACCTTGGAATCGTCAATATCGAGCTCCGAACACGGGAGAGCCCAGATGTTGCACCCTATCTGCCTCCCGTTGATTTTGAATGGCAGGAACTCAAACTGCCAGCTGAATTCCTTGAGGTTGGAAAAGCTCTACGGCGCGCCATTAAAGAGCGGCTTATCCCGTTAAAAGAAGCGGGTTTTGTTAACTCTAGTGACCCACGAAACGTGTCCGTTCGGCACCTTCTTCAGACACAGCGAGAAATCCAACGCCAGATTTTGAGTAATACTCCTCCACCAAGTCATCTCTTCCAACTAGTTTCTCACTGTGCGGCGATAATCCGGCTTTATCATTGTGTTGAACTATTGGAAACGCAGGGAGTTAGTGCTCTTCAACGATACTTTGAGGGGCTTGAAAAAGAAGCCAAACGCGGAAAAGCCTCCAAGGCGGTTCAAGGTGTGGTTCAGGATTCTAATGTCATAGAAGCACAGAGCCAAGTCCTGAAACTAGCTGCTAAGGGAGTTGAGCATCCAAAGCTTGACGAACTAGTCAAAATCGTGAAACAACAACTAGCCAAATCGCCTAATTCAAGAATCATGATATTCACTCGATTTCGTGATACTGCTAACCTTTTAGAATCAACGTTGTCCTCATCAACAAATTCACGGCCCATAAGGTTTGTAGGGCAGGCAACACGGGCAGGTGACCGTGGGTTAACGCAAAAGGAGCAAGGGGAAATTCTACAACTCTTTCGAGAGGGAACCTACAATATCTTGGTAGCAACCAGTGTTGGCGAAGAAGGGTTGGATATCCAAGAATGCAATTTAGTCATTTTTTATGAAGCCGTACCCAGCGCCGTTCGCCTCATCCAACGCCGAGGACGAACGGCAAGAACTCATCCAGGCCGCGTGATTGTGTTAGTAGCAATGGGAACGCGCGATCAAGGTTATTATTGGGCTTCTATTCATCGAGAAGCAAAAATGAAGGAACTACTCAAGGAGATGAACAAATTGTCACGTGATGTTGAACGTGAGCGAAAACAATCCACTCTAAAAGATTTCATCAAACCAAAATCGCTAGATCAATGCTCCGAAGCAACAGATGAAATTAGAATCATTGTAGACAACCGTGAACTACGATCAGGGATTACAAAGGCACTAAAAGAACTCGAAGTCGAAATAAATGCCGAAACACTTGAAGTTGCTGATTATATACTTTCAGACCGTGTCGCTGTTGAAGCGAAAACCGCAGATGATTTCGCACAATCTATCATTGACAAACGACTATTCCAACAACTGGGGCCGCTCAAAGATAGTTTTGACATCCCTCTTCTACTAATAATTGGTCCAAACCTTTATGGATCGAGTGGAATTAATCCCGCCGCGGTTCGCGGGGCTATCTCTGCCGTGATAACTACCTTCAACGTACCTGTAATTAACGTGAAAACACCCGATGAAGCAGCGGCTCTGATGTTTGCCATTGCACGTCAAGAACAAAGTTCACGGAAAATGGCCTTAAGCATACGTGGAAAAAAACCTGTTCTTAGTACTACTGCACTCCAAGAATTCATTGTGGCAGGCTTTCCAGGAGTGAACACCACTTTAGCAAAGCGGCTTTTAGCTAAATTTGGCAGTATTACTAACCTGGCTAATGCCAACGTAGAAGAGCTATCAGGAGTACACGGTGTTGGGAAAATAAAAGCACAGGTCATTCGAGATACACTCGACGCACAATACGAACCTGAAGAATAGTTCTTTATCTACTCTGCAGTTCTTGAATTCCACGAAGAATCTCAATCAGTTCTTTCGCTGTTGAAGCAAAAGCCCGTATCTCTTCCTTATGGGGTTTCTCTGGAAGTGATTGTGTCAGAATCTCAAGGCTAGCTAAGGCCTTTGATGCAAGCTGGGTTAGAATATCACCACTGACCATTCGTTGGTCTGCGATTGTTTGTGGGATTTTCTGTTCTACAATCTCTCTGTCACATTTTGCGCAATACATTGAACCATCCTTTAATCGGAGGAGAGGAGTATTGCATTGTGGGCAAGCTGTGTTTAATAGAGCCGCGCCTTGTCGTAACAACTTTCCCATTCGTTTCGTAATTTGATCGTCGGACATATATTCTTATTATCAGTGAAAAAAGCTTTTAAGTAATCTTGGTATCTCCAAAT
>SMYQ01000109.1 GCA_007050885.1 Candidatus Bathyarchaeota archaeon | reverse complement strand
GTTGATGAAGAGTTCGGGATATCGGTGTATAGACTCGGGATTATGGCACCATTGGCATTGTAGACTACAGCCTTTAAGAAAGATAGTGGTGCGAATACCCGGTCCATCATGCACTGCAAACCGCTTGATATCGAAGATCCATCCTGATATTGGCTGTTCATCAGACCGTTGTTGTTTGGGAGAGGAAGAGGGATCTGTTTTATTAAAGTCCATGGCTGATTCGGGCGATAAATTGATTTTGTTCGTCAGCGGAGAGCGTTGTGAAGTAGACACTCCAACCAGTAAGTCTGATTTGGAGTGTTGTGTAATTCTCGGGATGTTGCTGCGCTGCACGAAGGGTATCAACATCGTAGACATTGAATTGCGCGGCATATCCACCTTGTACCATGAATGTTTTGATCAGTGTTATTAACGCCTCTAGGCCCTCTGAGCCGCGTACAGCTGTAGGGTGAAGTGTGATATCGAGAACCGCGCCATTGGGCAGGCGTGTGGCATCAATTTTTGTGATCGAATTGATAAGGGCAGTAACACCGTTTTTATCTTGCCCATAAGAGGCTCCCATGCCAGGAGCTAGAGAGCTATAAGCACGCCGTCCGTCAGGTAATGCACCGATTTTTTTCCCCCCTTTCCATGCATAATCCAATGTAAAGAGGGCAGCTTGGCACACTCCGCCACGACCGTTAGTGAATGAATGGACTTTGCTGCAATAGTAATCAGCGATCCTTTGAGCAAGAGCGTCAGCATCTGGATGATTATTCCCCCATTTAGGTACTCGGTTAAGAAGATATTGTCGCATAGGTTCATTATCCTCAAAATTGCGTTTAAGCGCGTCAAGGACTGATTCCATTGTGTACCGGCGCTCTTCAAAGACAACTTGTTTTAAGGCAAGAAGAGAGTCGCAGACATTAGCTAAACCCGCGCCCACAAATCCTGTGGAGTTATAGATCGGCCCGCCTTGCCCTATATCTCGTCCTCGAGTGATACAATCTTTAATTGTTCCTGCAAGGAGAGGCGAAGGATTGATCCGAGGCCAACAATGTTCTGCAGCTTGGATACAGGAGAGTGCACCTTCTAAGAAGGCATCCATTTGTTGAGTGTAAGCCATCCACAATTGGTCAAAAGAAGTGAATGTGCATGGATCACCTGTTTGGGGACCTAGTTGTCTTCCTCTGAGCGGATCGCGTCCATTATGCAGTGCAAGTTCAATGCCTTTTGCGAGGTTGACGGTGATATTCATAGTACATGCTGCTTCTTTTCCCTCGACAGCAGGTTCATAGCAACCGATTGGGAGGTAAAAACGAGCATCTTCTCTCGTCTTACCTCGTTTAACAAGGGCTTCAACAGCGGGTTCATCATTAATGAGAACCATTGAGTTATGACCTTTCCGGATCAAATCGGCGACCCGTTGATATAGAAATGAGGGACTTGATGGGAGAAAACGGATTGAGAGTTTCGGGTCAGGAGCGTTTAATTCTTCATAAGCATCGAGAGCGAGATACGTCAATTCATTCGTGATCTCAGTACCATCAGGATACTGTCCTCCCAACACAAAATTCTTCCCATTCAAATGACCTCTTGTTCGCGAGTAAAATTTGATCCAGAAGAATTTGATCAATTCCTTGGCTTGTTCAGGGGTTAGGCGTCCAGCTTTGATATCAGCTTGATAAAAAGGGTAAAGCGATCGATCAAATTGACCCATCGATCGCACTAGCTCACCCTCCATCTCAATAAGTTCATGCATTAACCACATGAATTGCAAGGCTTCATGAAAGGTGCGGGGGCGGTGAGCGGGCACATTGCGACAGCAAGATGCTATTGTGTGTAAGCGAACGACGTGCTGAGGATGATTCGAGATCATTGATTCGGCGAGGTCAGCGAAACGCTCAGCCAACAAGATTGTTGCGTTATATACAATTTCTACAGCGGAGTAAAACGCTTCCTGTTCCTCTGTTATTGGTTTACCAAGAGCTTGGCGGGCTAATGTTACGTCTTTAAGCAAACCTTGAAGTCCTCGGGATAAGAGATAATCCCATCCCGGTGCAATATGTCCCCGATCTAATCCAGCTTTAGGTCCTGATGCCTGACCACTTGAGTAGGCTCGATCTAGCCATGAGGACTCTTCAGCAATGGTTCCTGTCATCGCTTCATGGAGCCAGGTGAGAGAAACACTACGTACTAAACTAGATTCATCTCCCGCACGAGGCGTTGAGGAGTGCCCTCCATGATTAAGTTTGTCGACAAACCAGTCATGCGGGTCGATCGTTATTTGCCCACGAGTAACAACGATTCGGAAAACATGAGCTTTCTGTAATACTCGAGGCTGATCGGGGTTTGCATGCAAGTACGTTTCTATTTCGTCCTTTAAACCTTGAAGGGAAAGCCCGGTCATTTGGTTGAAAGAAATGTCCTGAAATTGGTTGAAAAGTTGATTACGGTTCTGCTCAAAAGTATTCCATACTCGTTGATCTGTTTCTTGAGTACTTGTTGTCACGTTAAAAATGCTCCTTTCGTTGAATTTAATTGAAATTCTTTTTGTGCGGTTACCCCAATTATTACACGGGTGCGATTATTGGAAGGTGGATGCTAACTAGATACTTATAGCAGCACAGCTGAGTGATTGATAGCGGGTGCTTTCTGTCGGATTACTATGCACTGATGGAGTTTAAGGATTTCGTTGCTTGGCACACGCGAGTGTTCAATCGTACGTTGGTATAAGCTGAGCTTTCCGCCCTTGTATAAAACCTAAGGCGAAATCTTATATTTTGAGGCTTTAGGATATTCTATCACGAAGTCAACAGATCAAACGTGCGAGAATTGTTTGTATGCTGAACTCGAATGTCCTCCAGTGATCGTATGTCAACAGTCAGGTGAATCGCGGTATAGTGATAGTCCAGCATGCTCTCAGTTCGTGGAAATCGATCTATAACGTAGTAAGTTCAAAGAGGTTAATTGCAGTTTGAGCAACAAATCTGGGATGAAAGAGTTCCGTGAACTCGAGGCGATTCCAAAAATGGGACGCTATTTTTTTCCTTGGGGGGGCTTCCGTCTGGATACGTTAAATCCGCCTTGCGACATGAATGTTATTGTGATCATCTCTGATACCCTACGTCGCGACCATGTTGGATGCTACGGTGGACTCGCACAAACTCCGGCTTTAGATCGCTTCGCCCGCGACGCCGCCATCTTTGAGAATGCGTTCACATCATCCTTTCCAACACTGCCTAACCGTACCGACCACTTCACCGGAAAATACAGTTTTCTTTGGCGAGGTTGGAGTCCCCTCCCCACAAATGAAGTCGTATTGGCAGAAACCTTAGGACGTTATGGAGTTCTCTCGATGCTGATTGGTGATACGTACCATCTCTTTCGCGATAACTACTTTTATTCACGAGGATTCACTGGATGGTATTGGAATCGTGGTCAGGAGGGAGATCGACTTACTACAGACATGGATATCCCAATCCACTATCCCTGTGACAAAGAGAAGATCCGATGGTGGAAGCGAGGACGGTATGAAAACATCATTCGGAATAGATATCATCGCCGAGTGGAAACCGATTGGTTTGCTCCAGGTACTGTGACGAAAGCCATGGATTGGCTGGATCACAATTACAAGCATAAAAGTTTTCTGCTCTGGATTGACCTATTTGATCCGCATGAGCCCTGGGATCCTCCTGACCATTTTATCGAGTTATACGACTCAGGGGATGATTTAGAGCAAGATTGTGATTATCCAGTAACTGGCTCCGTAGATTTGTATTCATCTCGTGAGTTAGCGCGCATTCGTGCACGGTATAAAGCTGAAGTCACAATGGTTGATAAGTGGTTCGGCCGACTCCTCGAAAAGATTGATGAGCTACAATTACACGATAATACTATGATTATCTTCACGACGGATCATGGTCATTATTTTGGATATCCCGGTGATGAGGATCTCATTGGGAAACCTATCGGTCCAAAGGGATTATTACTACCCATTATTCACATTCCCCTTCTTGTGCGAATGCCTGATGGAACTGGAAGTGGGGAACGAATCAAGGGAATTGTTCAGCCGGTTGATACATTCTCTACCATCATGGATTTTTTGAATCTTCCACCAGTTCAAGGATCTCATGGCCAATCCTTTCTTCCCTTGCTTGAGGAAAATTGTGCTGAGTACCGTGAATATGGACTTTCAGGTTGTGTTGATCGAGTCGCCCACTTTACCAATCAGCAGTGGGGATATACATGCTTTCAGAAGGGCCCGAGCTGGAAACCCGCCATGTTATTTAACTTAAAGAAGGACCCAACACAACAATACAACATCATCGACCGAGAACCGAAATTAGCTGATACGTTGTACCAAAAATTCATTGATTACTTGAACAAGATCAAAGCTCCATCAGAACAAGTTGAGAAGTATGTGCCTTACTGAAACTGGAGATCATAGGAGACGGGGATGCCTTGTGCGATGCTTCGCGTCATCAAGCAACCACGTCGCAGAAGAGACTGAATG
>SMYQ01000223.1 GCA_007050885.1 Candidatus Bathyarchaeota archaeon | reverse complement strand
ATAGTTTCCCCTGGTTCATTATCAACATGATGCCATTAGGGCTGATATTAATCGCAGTCATGCTGTTTGTGGTCCTGCGTCTCTTCCGTAAAGATCTCATCAAACCTCGACGCGCTCGGATTGAGGATCTCATGGAGCTTAATCCTTGGGAGATGGTTCCAAGTCGCCCAGTATTTTACCGCACAGCCTTCCTCCTAATTCTCATCATTGCTGGATTCATTATCCTGGGATCAGCAGGACTTACATTTCTGGTTGCCCTGGGAGGTGCACTCCTTTTTGTTGTGTTAAGCGGTATTCGACCTAGTCAAGTGTTTAAAGAAATTGAATGGTCTGCATTATTCTTCTTCATCGGCTTATTCTTTCTCGTGGGACTACTCGAGGAGTTCGGGGTACTACATGCAATAGGGTATGGAATACAAGCATTGACATTAGGTAATCCGTATATTGCTGCCACCTTGATGGTGTGGATCGCAGGAATGACCAGCGGGTTCGTCGATAATATTCCAGTGACTCTCACCTTCATACCTGTAGTTAATGTCCTGGCATCGGGTCCCACCCCGATCCCCGCAGGTGCCTTATGGGCATCCTTACTTGCTGGAGCTGTGTTAGGCGGCTGTCTTACCCCAATAGCCAGCGCGGCTAACGTCCTTGTCGTAACAATTTCCGAAAAAGAAGATCGTCCAATTCCCAAGAATCGGTTCCTATTTACTGGAGTGGTTCTAACTCTGTTGTTTCTTTTATTCAGCACGCTCTATTTATTACTCAGGATATTTCTACTACCCATCGCTGCTCCTTTCGGGCTATGACTTTGGTAAATTCTTCGTCAAATCTAGTGAAAAGCTTATTTGACGAATTACCCTTAAGAAATAATAATAGACCTGACTATTAGCAGTCAGACCGTCCACTTTAGGGCGACGATAATATGCTGATGATTTATCCGGCTGTTTTCATCATTCTGTTGTTTATCGCAGTCATTTTGATGATTACATTCGATATGACCGACCACACTATTGCCGCCCTCATTGGTGCATCAATCGCCATTATCTATTTTGCTCAGATATGGGAACCCTGGCGCCTATCACAGATTCAGATCTATACGGATCTAGCAAACGGTTTCCTTCCCGGCAGTCCTGAATATGAGCATTTCATGGAACAAGCGCTAGGCTATCAGTTTTTACCCATCGTGTTCAATGCTGAGGTTTTTGCTCACTTCTTCGGAGAATGGGTCGACCTGTCCACCATCATCGTGATTCTTTCTCTCATGGTCATTACCGAGATTGCCAAGGACTCAGGTTTGTTTCAATTCATTGCAGTGAAAGCTCTCCGATTCAGTAAGGGATCACCCAGAAGGTTGTTGCTCATATTTTGTGGACTTACCTTCGCCATGTCGACCGTACTGGCAACAACAGTTCTGATCATCGGTCCATTGACGATTCTTGCCTGTGATGCTTTGGAACAGAACCCTACACCCTACCTTATTGCGAATGCGATGTGTGGAAATGTAGGTGGTATTACCACCGTAATTGCGAGTGTTCCATGCATGTTAGTCGCTGGGGCAACATTCTATGACTTTGTTTGGTTTGCAACCACCCTGCTCCCCTTAGGCTTAATCCTGCTTGGTGTAACTGGTATGGTTGCAATCAGGTTTTTCCGACGAAAGTTTTCCAAACCACGACCCAGTCGGGTTAATGATCTCATGGCCCTTGATGCCTGGACGATGGTAGAAGACCGTAACGTCTTCTACCGCACTGCCATCTTGTTTGTGGCGATGATTATTGGTTTCATCGTATTCGGGGTGGCAGGATTTACTTGGGTAGTAGCCTTTGTTATGGCCCTCCTTTTCGTTCTCCTCAGTGGGATTCCGACTGATCGCGTTTTCAAAGAAGTTGAATGGACATCCTTATTCTTCTTCATTGGGTTATTCTTGATTGTTGGATGCATGGAAGAGGTTTGGGTCCTGACATTCATTGGAGGGGTGATTTCTATACTCACTGGAGGCAGTCCAGCTGCTGCAACCGTGTCAATGCTGTGGTTAACCGGGTTTACCAGTGGAGCCATTGACAACATTCCGGTGACAGCCACCTTAATACCTGTTGCCGACTCACTAACCCGGTTCCAAATGCTTCAAGGGGCTAATCCTGGCGGAGCCATTTGGTCAGCCCTTGTTGTAGGGGCCGTCTTGGGAGGTGCTTTAACTCCAATTGCTAGTGTGGCCAATGTGATGACCATGACTGTGGCTAATAAGGAGAATCGACCAATCTCCTACGGTGAATTTCTCCGAGCAGGGGCGCTCATGTTCTTCCTATACCTTCTGATCGGGACAGGCTATCTCCTCTTACGACTATTCTTCCTACCTATTCCTCTTCCACCCGCCTATTTCATCGGGGGCTAATTCAAATAATCAATGGAAGAAGAACCAGAGCAACCCGCCATACCCGCCAAAGACAAACCACACAATAGGTAGTGCAATTGCTTGGGCAAGGGCAAGGAAGGTGAGGACCAACAGGAAGGGCCGCGACCCCATGATGGTTGTAATCAAATCGAGGATGTTTTCAGCCCATTTGAAAAGGGTGAACACAACAACACCCACAATGATGAAGATGCCAATCAGGATATACTTCAATGGGATTTGCTGTGTAATGATTTCGGGTATGATCGGTGCTAGTGCAACGACTGCAACAACGGCAATGAGGCCTGCTGCAAGACCGATAAGGGCAGCCCAAGGCAATTTGTTGATGGGTGTAAGAAAGAGTGCAATTCCCATCCATGCTAGGAGAAAGAGTGTCAGTGGATCACCGTAGATGTTAAGGCCAGGTGTAAGGAGTATTGCGGCAAAAGATACGAAGCATAGGATGCCCATGGGAATCCCAATTAGCCCAATAAGGCGGACCATGCCCCGACGCCAATCAATGGTTGGTGTGGCTTCACCTTTTCCTTCTTCGTCGTCTTTGTTAGAGCTGCTGGGTTGATAAGTATCACCCATAAGGTTGTCTAAGAACCAAGCGAATGCAGCCATTGCTCCTAAACCAAGGAACACAGGTGCAAGGTTTGCTAGAATTATTGTCCATGACATGCAGGCGAACCTCCAGTCTATTGGTCGTTTGTGAATTGAGCCTAAAAAGGATTTGCAGTGTGGTAAATAGCTAATGACTTTCTACAGTTTCTTTTACTTCGCTAAAAACAAGCTCTATTTGACAATAGCCGAAACAATCTTCATTTCTTTGGCATCCACCATGCCCTTATCAGTAATCTTCAAAGCGGGAATTACTGGCAGCGCCATGAAACTCATCGTTAAGAAAGGGTGTTCAAGGGTGCAGCCAAGGCTATGTGCTGCTGCCCGTACAGCCTGAAGCTGTTTCGCGACTTTTTCCACTGGTTCATCGGTAATAACCCCCGCGATGGGCAACGGCAGACTAGCCAGGTTCTTCCGGCCACTAACAGCCGCTATTCCACCCATCGTCTGAGATACCGTACTTACCGCCATCAAGGCGTCCTCAGGACTCGTTGCAACACTAATGATATTGTGACTGTCATGAGCGATACTGCTCGCGATGGCTCCTTCTTTTAATCCAAAGCCTTGAATGAAGCCCACTCCGATGTGACCTCCTTTCATGTATCGCTCAGTAACTGCGATTGTAAGAATATCCCTTTCAGGATCAGGGTGCACGTACCCATCTGAAGCGTTGAGTGTGAAGATTTTAGATCCCGTAATGAGGCTGCCTTCATGTGCGATGATCACTCGAACCTTATGGTCTCCATCATCAGCTGGAATCATATAATTGAGGACTGTCGGAATCCCGCCAAAACGAATAGTACTGCGCATATCGGGGGGATACCCATATTTGGCGATTTTCACTGTCAGCCTTCCATCCTTTGCAACCACATTTCCTCGAAGAATGACTAAATCTACGTTGATTTTCTTCAAATCATCAATTAAGACGATATCCCCAATGTTTCCGGGAGCCAGATGTCCCACTCGGGGCAACTTGAAGAAACTAGCAGGATTTGCTGTCACAAGCTGTATGGCGACCAGCGGGTCGATGCCAGCATCTATTGCTCTCCTCAGACTTCGATCGAGATGGCCAACATCCGCTAGTTCAACCGGTGATAAATCATCTGAGCAAATGGTTGCTCGACGAAGGTCCCGCCCTTCTTTGTAAAGAGGGAGCAAGATATCAATCATATTTCGAACAATGGATCCTTCCCGTGCCATAACGGTCATGCCGAACCGGAGACGATCCACAGCTTCTTCTGCAGTTTCTGATTCGTGGTCCGACATAATTCCAGCAGCAATGTAGGCGTTGAGTTTCTTCCCCTTCAAACCTGGCGCATGCCCTTCAACCACCTTGCCTTGACTCCGGGCAAATTGGATTTTCAAGTGAATGTCTTCATCATTATTCAGTACAGCCGGGATATTCATGACTTCACCAAGACCAATAACCATGGGATCTTGAAGCAAGCGGTCAATGGTGAATGCATCTAGCTTGGCTCCAGCAGTT
>SMYQ01000297.1 GCA_007050885.1 Candidatus Bathyarchaeota archaeon | reverse complement strand
AGTCAGTTACTTCGTGAAGGTACAATTTATGAACCGCGAGAAGGATGCTTAAAAAAGACCTAAACGATGAAAAATATGAAGCCAGTAGTTGTTGTCACAGGAACTAGACCTGAAATAATAAAGATGGCGCCGATTATCCGATCGCTAAACAAGGCAAAATTGCCGTCTGTGTTTGTACATTGCGGTCAACACTACGACTATAATATGGCCCAACAATTCATCGAGAACCTTGAGTTAGCAACACCTGATCATTGGCTAAAGATTGAGTCTTCCTCGTCTGGTACACAGACAGGGGAGATATTAATGAAGATGGATGAGTTGATAGATAAAATTGATCCGTCCATCGCTTTAGTTGAAGGCGACACTAACACAGTATTGTCAGCCGCACTTGCCGCAAACAAGCGCACTATACCAATCGGACACGTAGAAGCAGGGCTAAGAAGCTTTGATCTTCGCATGCCCGAGGAACATAACCGTCGACTAACTGATCACATATCCGAATATTTGTTTGCACCTACAGAACACTCCAAAGCTAACCTGATAAAGGAGAATGTCTGGGGGAAGATTTTCCTTACAGGCAACACAGCTATAGATGCCGTAAAAGAGCACTTGCCGATTGCGGAAAAAAAATCCACGATATTGAATCAGATCAATTTCAAAACATACGCTGTGGCAACGGCTCATAGAGCAGAGAACGTAGATAACGTTGCCTTTTTGGAGTCCTTTTTGGAAGTTTTTGAGAAGTCGCCATTGCCAATTGTTTATCCGATGCACCCACGAACAAGGAAACGTTTGCAAGAAAACAACATGCTAACAAAGATCGAAAAGATGAAAAACGTATTGATTTTACCGCCTGTTG
The DNA here is from genome assembly GCA_007050885.1 of Candidatus Bathyarchaeota archaeon. The sequence continues at coordinate 3,773 of SMYQ01000297.1, read as the reverse complement.
GATACCTCGACTTCTTGGTTTTGATGAAGAATTGTCGATTGATAATTACGGATTCCGGTGGAATTCAAGAGGAAGCCACAGCGCCAAGTATCCGAAAACCAGTTTTGGTTGTTCGTTTATCGACCGAACGGCAAGAAGCGGTAGAAGCAGGGTTTGCTAAGGTGGTCGGCACAGACAAAAACCGAATCTTAGTTGCCATGAAAGAAGCGGTGGCAAAAGAAGAAAATTTGCCATCTACGTCTCCGTTTGGTGATGGGACAGCTGCTCAAAAGATAGTTGAGATAATAAAGAAAAGCGTTGCTTAAGAGATATATGTGGTCTTTTTATCGTCTTGCTTTCTTGTTTCTTCAGCTTGCAAAGCACGTTTTTCTTCGATTTGCTGTAGTTTAGCGACCATTGTCTCTGCTTTCGCTATCTCGTCGTCTAGGTTTTTGAGATCCAAATCAAAGTTGAAGGTTAACTTTAGTACTTCTAACACGCTTTTTGCGGCTAGCGGGTCAGGTAAATAGCCTCTTGTCTCGCCGAGTAGGCAGAGAGCTTCGATTTTTTTGAATTTTGATAAGCCAAGGATGAGCCCGGCTGTTCCTACGATGGGGCTGCCTGCTGTGCTGAGCGTTGCGCCTGATTGGAGAGCTTTTTGGAGGATGTCTTGGTTGGTTGCGGCTATGAAAACTTTGGGTTTTTCTTTTGGTTCCATGCGGTAGCCGCCTATTGTTGCGATAGTTTTGACATGGTGTTTTTCGGAGAAGTCCAGCATGCGGTCAGCGATTTCGTATTGGCCTTCGATTGTTTGGCTCTGGCTGTCGCCTGTGAAGAGGATTATGTCGTTGCCTTTTGGATTCTGGTAGTAGTAGAATGCGCCTCTTAACAAGCGCACATTGCCTTTTTTGTTGACCAACACGAAGTAGGGGAAGTGCGGTGAGTAGAGGTAAGCGATTTTTTTGGCTTTTAGTTGTTTAATGAGATAGCGTAGTGCGATTTTTCCTACTAAACCTAGTCCTGGTAGACCTTCAATCAAGACAGGGTTGTTGGGTTGGATCTCGCTGAACTCTTTGATGTAGGTTTCTTTCATTATTCTTGGCTCCTTTTCATTGCCATACGGTACTTGAGGTATTTATCATCAGGGGAGAATTTAGCTGGATGCGGAATTTTTACTGGTCCACCACATGTTGGGCAAGTGGACTTGTTGAGGGTGTATGCCTCGCATTTTACGCATTTGCGTAATTGCCAAACCACTATTTGTCCCTTCTAAAAGTGCCTTCTCCGCCTGCTTTAGTTATTGCGGTTATTACATTATCAGCTGTTTTATGAATGACATCTTCGGCACGCTTATAGTTTTCCGCCTGCACTTCGACACTGTATTTCGGTGCGGCTATAACGTAGAAGGTTATCTTTGCGTCTTTGATTTTTTCGCCTTTAGCTTTTTGGAAGGCTTCCTTGATTACTTTAACCCCGTTTGGTTTAACCACTCGGATTTCAAGTACGCCTTTAACTTTGACCATTTTTACGTGGATGCGTTCTTGGGCAACTTCGCTGAATGCTTGGGCGATGTTTTCTGGAACGCCAATTTCAGTTAGTGCGTCGGGACCTTCGACGGCTGCTTTTTCAAAGGCTTCATAGAGGTCATATTTTTGTTCTATGACCTGCGCTTTTTGATAAACTTCGTCGGGTGTGAAGCAGGTTTTTTCTGCAACCCCTCGGAGGAGAGCTTCAGCTTTACGTTCCTTCTTCCACGACATTATTTTTTCAATGCGTTCACGTTTAGTGACACGTCTGAGTGAGAGGTCGATATGCCCTTTTTCATGATCGACACGTAGTACTTTTAGTACAACTTTTTGCCCTTCACGAACAAAATCTCGTATATTTCTTATCCAAGAAGAAGAAATTTCTGAAACGTGTAATAAACCACGTTTCTCATATTCGTCTAGTTTAGCGTAAGCACCATAATCTGTTACTGTTTCTATGGTGGCGATGACTAGGTCGCCAGCTTCGGGCCATTGCGGCTTACGCTCAGCCATCTGGTAGATCACTCCACTTACTCGAGTACGGTCAATACTTCGCCGTTGATTTTTGCTCTTCCGCCAGTTGGTTCAGCTAATGTCTCTGCGCATACATTGCAGGATATTTTGTTAACTACGTTGCTGAAAATGAGCTGTTCATTGCCGCATTTCTGGCATTTAACGCGCAGAAAGACGCTTCGGGGTTTAGGGATGAGCTTGTTCCATTCAGACATTTTCTATTCTCCTTTAAGTTTATTGTATAACTAGTTTCCTTAGACGTATACCATCTTTATGGTACATGTAACCGCAGGTTTTGCACTTTAACCGCAAAGTTTGCTTTTTTGTGGTCTTTGCGAAAGTGTGTTGTAATGGGTATTTTTGTCCACCGTAACCTTCTTTTTCCCGCGCGTGAGCACGTTCACCTGCTGCGAGAGCACGGCGTTTGCCAGCTTTATAGAGGTTTACAGTATGAATTGTGTGACCCTTACATTTAGGACAGTATGTATTGATTTCTTTGGGAACGTTCACGTTGTTCACTACCAGCTTCCCAATAAGGGAACACACCTGTTCTTATACTTTTTCGCCTTTGAGGCACAAACCAGAGCCTTTTAGCAATAATCAAACAACCTTATTGGAGGGAGCTTGAAAGGGAATTAGAACCTTATTTTAATCAGTTACTGGAGGTTCAACTGCAGGTTGAAATAGACAGTATTTTATTTGGTAATATTGGTCCTTCTATTTTTTTAGTCTGTGATTTTTGCGCTCAATTGTTTTTGCGTCAACACTTGTTTTTGAGTTTTATCAGAACAAATTTATTAACTCAAACTGTAATGATAACCTATATAATTTACAAATCATGCATAAAGGCGAGGAGAGAGGTTATAACATGTTCAAGCTTAAAGTGTCTGACGCTAAACTCCTAAGAGACATGGCTACCGCCATTTCAATTCTAGTTGATGAGGCAACATTCAAAATTGACCCAGATGGTTTGAAACTGCGCGCGATGGATCCTTCACGGGTTGCTATGATTGATTTTGAGTGGCCAAAGGCCATTTTCCAAGAGTATGATGCCGCAGAATCATCAAAGATGTGCTTAAACATCAGTGAACTGCTCAAGCTTCTAAAGCGGGCTGGTAAAGATGAATCAGTTGAACTGTCCCTTGATGATAAGACAGGCAGGTTGTTGGTTACGATCAGTGGTAAGTATCCAAGAAACTTTACGATGCCAACACTTGAAGCCTCAGAAGAAGAAGTTCCCACACCAAAAATCAGCTTCAACGTCAAAGCCAAAACAACAACACATGGTCTCAGCCAAGCAATCGAAGATGCACAGTTAGTAAGTGACCACGTTCGTATTGAGGCGGAGCCTGAGAAGTTGACGCTTAGCGCGTCAGGCGACTTGATGGGTGCAACCATTACACTTCCAAAGGGAAGTGATGCATTACTTGACTTAGAGGTCAAAGAGAACGCCAAAGCAACCTTCAGTCTAAGTTACCTCTCAGAAATAATCAAAGCAGCGTCTGCAACCTCTGAAATCGCAACCTTAGAGTTCTCAACGGATATGCCCGTCAGAATAGACTTCCAACAAACAAAAGAGGGAAAACTGACTTTCTTCTTGGCGCCAAGAATCGAAACAGAATAGGCACGCAATAAAAATGGAATTGGCAGTAATTACCATTGAGGATTACGCCAAATACCCTTTTTTGAGGCTAGCATCTAGACATATCCAAGAACTTGATTTAACAATTCAAAACATAATAGAGGACAGATTTG
>SMYQ01000074.1 GCA_007050885.1 Candidatus Bathyarchaeota archaeon | reverse complement strand
ATTGATCGTTATCTGAAAAATTATCAATTCTACATGTCATCAAAGAAAGAATGGATTTCACAAATACAAAATGATCAATTAATACTACAACCAGTCTATGCGAAAGAATTTATGAGAGAGATGATATGGAAGAAAGCAGATTTCTTCATCATATCCTCAGCAACAATACTTGATCCAAAACAATATCGAGAACTAACCGGTTTAAACGAGATTCTAAATGAAGATCAAATCTGTTTTCTAACCGTTGAAAGCACATTTCCCGTAGAGAATAGACCGATACTAGACTTTACCGTAGGATCCCTCTCACAGAAAAACTGGGATCAAAACAATCAGGACGCATTAACAACTATAGAACATATTCTCCGAAAAGAAGAAGGTAATGTGGCGATCCATTGTGGTAGTTATAAACGTCAAAAATGGTTGGTGCAAAATATTTCTGAAGATCTTAAATCAAGATTGATTACTCATACAAGTTTTAATCGCCATGAAAAATTAGAAGATTGGAAACAATCTCGAGGTAGCGTATTCGTTTCAGTAGCTTTTCAGGAAGGACAAGACTGGAAATATGATATATGTGATGCTCAAATACTGCTGAAAGTTCCATACCCGGATCTTGGTGATAAAAGAATTCGAAGTAGACTGGAGAATGGGGAAAGGAGATGGTATACTAATCGTGCAATGACTGAAGTGATACAAGCTTACGGTCGTGCTGTAAGAGCTGAAGATGATCAAGCAAGATTCTACATTGTGGATGGGGATTTCAAAAAATTAGCTATGAACTGTTGGCCGTTCATGCCTGAATGGTTCAAAGAAGCTTTACCAAAAACACTTGGAAAAATTTAACGTGTGATCTTAAATATTTAGAACGCATTAGAAATGGTTCAAGAATTAATGTTATGGAAGGGTGTGTTATGGGTCTTATTAATAGGATGATTAGAGCTGCACGATTGGATGTCTCATTATATGAAGAGGTAGAGAAAGATGTCAAAGCTATGGATCAAGCCATACTTGTTGTTGTTATCGCAAGTATTTGTGCAGGTATTGGTACGGCAATTGGAGGGCAAATGACTGGAGGTTTAGGCGGTCTTGTCTTTGGATTAGTTGTCGGTGCTATTACTGCTTTGATTGGATGGTTTATCTGGTCTTTTATCACCTATTTTATTGGAACCAGAGTTTTCAAAGGTCCTAAGACTAGCGCTACTTATGGGCAGCTTTTACGTTGCATAGGCTTTTCCGCTTCACCTGGTGTGATAAGGATTCTAAGTTTCATTCCGATTCTAGGTGGAGTTATCGTTTTTGTAGCTATGATATGGAGTCTTGTAGCCATGGTGGTAGCTGTTCGACAGGCACTTGATTTCTCCACAGGTAGAGCAATTGCAACTTGCCTTGTCGGCTTTATTGTATTGGTGATAATCTCAGCTGCAGTTGGTATGTTGACTGCAGGTTTATTCAATATTCTGCCAATGTGAAGTCAAGGTAACAAGATACCCTTGGCTTCAAGCCATATCATATCAGCGTGAGCTAAATCACTTGACGTTTGATTAATTCTTTCCACTAATATTTGTTGCACGTCAATTCCCATTAATAATAAAAAGAAAAAGACGATCTGCTTGATGATTGTATAAATAATTATGAAAATTATGATCATGAGAATCTTCTTTTTCCAGAGAGACCAATTTTGTATGAAAGGTAATTTTTCATCAAAAAGGTTTTCAATTTTTTTGTAAACACTACTACGGAAAATAATCATGGAGATAAAGAGAATACCCATAATCTGAATGTAAATTAAAGGAAAATCCATTAAGTAAAAGAAAGATAAAATTAGGACAGCGAAAACGATTCTGATGATCAACTCTTTTTGCATTTGATTTCAACTGTCTTCGAGAAGGTCTTGTGTTATTATGTCTTGTTGGGGTTTGATTATTTATTCAGGAACATGCAAAGAGTAAGCTGAATAATATGTTTGTGCTATTGCTGCGATGGCGGTGTAATGCGGTATATTTTTCCTTCTGGGGTTTTGATGTATATTCGGTCTTGTATTCCATCAGGACTTTGCCTATCGGAATCTGATGTTGGCTGAGTCTCCTCAAGATCCTTAAGTCTCCTATAGGCTGCCTTCAATGCTTCACGTTTACTCCTATACTCGCCAAGAGGATACATTTCCGCTTCAATATCGAAAGCATCTTTTCCAAGAACTTCCCAAACACCAATCTCTAACAGAGCATTCTTGTATCTCTTGTAAAGGTTCGGATGGTTCTTTTCAAGCCAATCCGGACCACCCTCAACAGAAGGTTCAAGATGATCCGCAAGATCAGCCCTCTTAACACTAACCGCAAGAGGATCCACCTTCAACCTCCCAATGTACCCCTCATAACTTTCCTGATTCTTCCTCCAGGTCAGAAGATCTATAGCCTTCACAACACGTTCCGAATAACCAAGCTCCCTCAAACGATCCAAAGTTACACCAGACTCCTCAACAACATCATGCAAAACACCAACAATCCGCTCCTCATCCGACTCCAACATCAACATAACACGCAAAACATGAAGAACGTAAGGACGATTCAACTTGTCTTTCTTACCATGGTGAGCCTGAGCCGCAAGTAGAATTGCATCATCCAAACCAGTTGAAGAATCCATACACTAATAATCCTCTATTCGATAAATTGTGTCTTTTGTTCTAGTGCGTGCTAGGTAGTCGTGCCGACCCTTATTTTCGGGTATCTTACCAGCAGTATCGCCAGCAAGGCAATTCCATGAAGAGCGTATGATAGAATGAATGCCCAGTAATAACTTTGATACGCGTCATAGATCAGACCTGCCACAACTGGACCAGCAGCACCAAAACACATGAAAATAAGATTCATCAAACCAAAAATGACACCGTACGAAACTAATCCAAAACTTCTGCTTACAGCCAGAGACATGAATGGTAACCAGCAACCCATACTCACCCCAAGTATTATGGCATACACTATGAGAATGATTACGGGCATTGTTGATTTCATAGTCATCAACATTGTGATTGCCGTTACCTGAGCGCCGATTCCTATAACGAGAATGTATTTAGCCTGTACATGATCACCCAGCCAACCGAAAAAATATTTGCCTGCTCCACTGCCAAAACCAGATAGACTCATGACTGAGGCGGTCGCAACTAATGGAAAGCCAACGCCTTGTAGATACGGTACTTGACTTTGAAAGATTGCATTATTAGCCACAGTAAATGCGGCCAAGGCAATCATTAACGACCAGAAGGCTGGAGTTCTCGAAGCCATTTTCAGATTCAGATCCGCCTCATGTATAACAGTTGGTGGAGTCTCATCATTCTTCTGAATTTTTTCTGCACCGTCAGGTTGAAGACCCATGTCTGCAGGTTTTGACTTTATGATGAGAAGTGATAGTGGAGTGATAATTAATGCGGTCAGAAGACCAGAAATGATACAGGTATTACGCCAACCGAAAGTAGGAATAAGAAAGGCTCCCACAATCGGGGGCACAGCAAAACCACCAACACCAATACCAGTGCCAAGAATGCCGATAGCCCAACCGCGTCGTTTCTGAAACCAATTACTAATAACCGCGCTTGCCGGCACAACCCCAATGGCCGCCGAACCTAAACCCAAAAAAATTGCGAATAGGTAAAACTGCCAAAGTTCTCTAACAGTACTAATCAGTACAAAGCCAAGTCCTAACAAAGATGCGCCGACAGCGATAACATTTTTCTCTCCATAATACGAGTTTAACCGACCAATTAAGGGTGAAGCTACTCCTATCGATAGATACACTATAGTGATAATAGCCATTATTCCTGCCCGACTCCAGGCAAATTCCTCATGAAGAGGGTTAACATAGAAACTGAAAGAATACATAATGAGGCCATTCCAGAAAATCTGGCATAGAAAGAAGAACAAAAGTATCCAGTAACCGTAGAAGAACCTTCTAGTCATGCCCTTTCGTCCAACAATTTGAACTAAAAAGCCTTCGCACACTTGCTGTAAATTTGGCGCGCGTGTGCTTTCGAGCTGGAATGCTTTAGTTAGTAAAAAAATGAGACATCAATCTTTTCTAATTTACTGGAGAATCTGCTCTACGTGCTTATGGTTCAAGATTAAAACCGTAAGTATAGAAATAATATGCACCATAGATAAACACCCATAACAAAACTATTCCTAAAGCAAGTCTAAGATAGACCGTTCGTCGCGCCACTCCTTTCGCAGTGATTTCACGCAAGCTACGTACTACACATATCAGACCATATCCGCCAGAAATAAGCCAAAGAATCGGCCCAACAAATACAATAATGGGAATTAAGACTGCTCGCATAGCTGACCAAAAAAATGCAAACAATAAGAAACCCATTGTCAATGCCATGATTGTAACTATGAAAAGTGTAAGCCTGCGATCCTCTTTCTTAGAAATCATTTTCCTTTCACATTTTTTCAATTTTGTAGGTGAGCTTGCTTATTCTCAACCTTTTTTCAACCTAAAGGACTGATATTATGTAGAAACTAAAAGATATACAATATGATAAGCACTAACATAATCAGACTTAATCCAAATCTTCTATACTTACTCCTAAATTATATCAACTATTCCAAACGCTAGTTTTACGCCTGAGACCATTATGATC
>SMYQ01000059.1 GCA_007050885.1 Candidatus Bathyarchaeota archaeon | reverse complement strand
AATATCTCAAGACAAAGAATCAATCAACAATTGTAATTCAACATTTGATTATCATTGTTGTTTTATCGTTTTTCCTTTATGTGCCTTTCATCTTAAGTTCTGGTGCTAATGTTTTTCTCGGTTTATATCGATATTTCTCTGGTTGGTTTTTCAATCCCTCATTGTTTCTTCTGTTTAGGATTATTTTGTATGAGATTGGTGTTCCATATGTAATTAGCCGAATACTTGCTGGCATAGTTTTCCTTTTTCTTGCATTTCGATTAGTATATGTTAAAGAGGTGAGAGATCTCGAGAGTTTTGCCTATTTGTCAATATTGACTTTAGGACTAAGTGTTATGTTATCGCCCGCGGTCTTTCCTTGGTATTCATCTTGGATTCTTATATTTTGTGCAATAGTAGGATTGAATCTGAGAACTCTTCCTTGGATAATACTTTCTGGAACTGCAGGATTTGTCTATCTTCTTCAATATATGAGTGATATTAATTTCATTCATATAGCTTTGATAGAATATGTGCCTGTGTATCTTGCACTTGTTTTGGCTTATGATCCTCCGCCTTTTTTAAGAAGAAACTAAAGTGTGTTTTTATGTTTTATAAAAACAATTAATATTTTTATGGTATCGATATAGGATTGAAGCGTTGTTAGAAAATTATATAACTAAACAAATCTGGAATATTGCTCTACGGTGATTGAAATATGAACACTGAATCAATCGGAAGATGGGCTTTCATTGCTGGTGTTATAATAGCGATTCTTGCCGGTATAGCTAGTGCTGTTGGTGGAGGTATGGGAGGCTGGGTACCACTTGTAATGCTGATCTTGGGAGTCATTGTCGGTCTAACGACAATTACTGAGAAGGAAACTACTCCATTTTTAGTAGCTGCTATAGCGCTGTTGGTTGCCAATGGAGGTCGAGGTTTTCTCTTGGTAGATAGCGTATTGCCGGGAGTGGGAACCGCAATTGATACTATTCTAGTGACGTTGGCAGCGTTCGTCGCACCTGCAGCTATAATAATGGCTGTGAAGGCAATCTACAACATAGGACGCACACGCTAGGTCTAAAACCTAGCACAACTTTTTTTTTAAATCTTAAATGAAAATATTTTAGTTTTCTGATTGATCTAAATTTTTAGGGTCCGAAATGTTGTCTTGGCTTGTATGATTGTTTCTAAAAGTATTTCGTCTTAATTCAATCAAGGCTATTACGATAACAGAAATTATAGCTACAATTAAAAATGGTATAAAGTAATTCGATTGAGTCATGGGAGCTTCATTCTCTTTAATTACTGTCTCAATGGATGTCTCTACCGTGGAAGGAACAGAAGTTGTTGAAGATTGTCGGGGTAGTTCTTCTGATCTCCAAAATGAAGTCGAATCAAGTTGATACTCATATGTCGTAATTCGCCTGCCCTTTATGCTGGTAGCTTCTGTGGTGCTAGATGATGATATCAAAAGGCCTGTGTTTTTTTCGAATATGAATGTGTGTTGGGCTGTTCCGTTGGTTTCAAGCCACGGATCTTGAACTGTAGGACCAGAATAAAGTAACATTATTGTTTGTAGTTTTGTTCCTTCATAATCTGTTTCACCGTGGGAAACCTGACAATTAATCAATCCATCTATTGAATAATATTCTACATATTGGCCTACAGAAAGTTCAGGTGAGATGAACTCGGTTACAGGCATTCCGACTATGAGTTCATCCATAATTTCTTCTCCTTCGATTTCGGTTTTCATTTCTCTAGATAAATATGTAAGTGTCTTACGATCAATTACAAAATTTTCAATAAAAGTATGCATCTCTCTTTTAGTTTCTTGATCATAATAACCGCTACCTTCTATTTTGAAATTAATATCTTGTTTCTTTTCAAAAATGAGGATTGTTGAATTGATGTGTTTTACAGTGCCATTTCCTAGAACCGTGATGGATGTACTGAATTCTCCTTGGTAATCTCCTGTACCATACAAGGTGCTTTTTGAATCGACATAATATGTCCAATAACCTTCTTCCGTTAGAAGGATGTTGGATGATGCATGTACATTAGCTTGAGCATAATTTAGTGAAATAGCCATTAATGTTATGATCAACACTATTCTAACTTGATTCATAAAGTTCAGGTTTTTCGGCCTCTAGAGGAACATCCGCATCTCTGTTGTTGGTTTGAATCCGAAGGACTCATAGAGGGGTTTACTGGCTTCCACAGCATGTAATGTTAATGTTTTGAACTTCTTGTCTCTACAATAATTTACTATCGTGTTCAGCATTTTTCTAGCTATGCCCCGACGTCGGTATTCTGGTTCAGTATAAATGCTGTGCACATATACGTATCTCAAAGTTTCATCTTGTGGTCTCGGTGGTTGCTCATATACTGTAATGCCGCCGCTAGCGGCTATCTTGCCTTCTTTCGTTTCAATTATCCAAGCTTTGAAAGTGTCAATAGGGAGTGATTTCTGAATATGTCTCTGATAACCCTTGTCCATTGCATCAAGTTCTTTATCGCCTTTAGCTCCTGTAGCCTCAACGAACATAACTCTCCTATGACGCACTAAGACAGAGAGATCATGCAAAGTTGCTTCTCGCATATTGAATTCATGAAGATTCATTTTGTCAGACACATTAATTCCCCAAATCACTATTGTGCACATCTCTTCTGATGATTCTCTAAAGGCTTTCCTTTTATTATTGAAAAAATTCTATACTCAAGATGTTGCCATTTTTACCAAATCAATATATGATTAGACTTTGACATCATAGAAGGAATTCAAATGAGTAAGAAATATCGAATGAAACAATTAAGAAAAGAAGAGAAAAAGAAAAAGCAAAAAAGAATGCAAATTTTTCTTGTAGCTCTAATCTTATTAATCATTACAGTAGCCTTCATCTATACGTGGGGGCCTAAACCTGAAATGTCGGAAACTCAAACCGCCTCAAAAAATAGGATAGCAGTGATTAATACCAACATGGGAAGCATGGAATTTGAACTCTATGAAGATAAAGTTCCTATTACTGCTGGTAATTTCATATCTTTAGCTAATCAAGATTTCTACGATGGAGTAATATTTCATCGTGTTGTCAAAGGGTTTGTGATCCAAGGTGGTGACCCGACTGGAACAGGAACGGGTGGCTCTGGAAAGACTATTCCTGATGAGATTGTTCCCGAACTAAAACATGATTCGTTAGGTATATTATCGATGGCCAACAGCGGTCCAAATACTGGGAGTTCTCAATTCTTTATCACACTTGCGCCAGCTCCACATTTAGATGGGAAACATTCGATATTTGGGAAATTAATTAAAGGTGAAGATGTTCTAATAGCAATAGGATCCGTTGAGGTCGGTGATAGAGACCGCCCTTTAAATGATGTTACAATGGAAATAACTATAAAGAGTCAGTGAAATGGCAAATTATGGAGTTTTAGGCCCATAAGGCTCCCACAAGAAAAAATTATAATACTTTAGTAATGGTGTTAGTTCGGAGGGTCTTCACTATTGTCTGAGAAAGCAAGGCAGATGCCAACAATTTCTGAAGTAGTAAGTGTAGATGAAAATCTTAACATAAAATTCCCAGAGTCAGTATGTAAAGCCTTGGAAATAGTCCCTGATACAAAACTTCTCTTGATGGCAGATCCAACTGTTGGCGAAATAATCATGAATGTGGCCGCACGTCCAGGCGCTCCGCTTGCAGAGGCTAGAATGATTATAGGCAATCAGCCAGGATCTCTGACAAAGATCGGAGGTAAGCTTGCTGGAGATCAAATCAACATCGTAATGTTTCTAATGCCCCCATCAACAAAAGACACTATAAACGGGTCAATGCTTCTCGACGTTTCCAAAAGTAATAAGACAATCAGAGAGATTGAAAAATCACTATCTGAACTTGATGTTATTCTAAAGGTAACCGTGAAACTACTCTGAAATGTAGGCGCACACTAAACAATTTAAATCAAAAAAAAAAAACAATAAGATATCTGATATGTGAACATCAGAATCGAAAATAAATGGGCGGGTAAAAGGTATATTGTTTAAAGCGACACCTATGAAGAGGCTGTATGCAGCAGTTCCTTTAACCTTTGAAGATGGCTTATTAAAGATTCTTGGAAAATTAGGAACTGTCCAACTAGTTAGTGACTATACGATCAAAGGATTCAAAAAAGTAGATAATGTTGAGAAATCCGAAAAATATGTAAAACTACAACAAAGAATTGGTTCGGTTCTATCTTCGCTTCCTCCTGAAGAGAAAATAAAAAAGAGTTTCCTAAATCGATTCAAAAGCAGCTTCTCTAAAACTCATACCGAAACACCGTCAGATTTACCTGCCCTTGAAAACATTGAAGCATACGTGGCAGATTATGAGTCTAGACTTGACAAAGAGCTTAACCGTCTAGAATCTCTCCAAGGTGACCTAGATGGATTAAGAAGTTTAGCCGACAAACTTACCATCCTTAAAAAACACAATCTAAGAATAGATCAACTAGGAGATTTCAAACACATATTTGTCAAGGCTGGTTTAATACAACGAGAGCTGGCTCCCAGACTCAACAGATACACAGAGGGTACAAGTGTCAATTTCACTTCTTTTACTGAAACGAGAAAAGAAGACTTTATTATTATAACTGGATTGAACGATGACAAATCACATATCGAAAGTGCGCTCCCACTGCTCAACTTTAATGAAATGATTTTCCCTGATATAATAAATCCTAATCCTGAAGAAGCTCTTCAAGCTGTTGTATCAAATATCAAAAAGAAAAAGAATGAAGTTCACACTATTGAAAATTCAATAAGAGAGATTGGACAGAAATTCCGAGATGAGTCGAAGAAATATGAGCCAGTAGTGCGTGGGACTCTAAACCTTGAAGAAGCAAGATCAAATCTCAGTCGAACTAGCAGAATGAGTTTGGCTCACGGTTGGGTGCCTGAAGAAAAGGCTGAGGAAGTTACAAATGCAGTAATTGAGGCAACTTCCGGGGCAGCATATGTGAAAATTGAAGATCCTAGTTCATATGACACGCCTCCAGTTAAGATGCAAAATAAAGGTGTGAGGCAGTCTTTCGAACTTCTTACAAGATTAAGAGGTACACCAGACTATAGAGAAGTAGATCCGACAACAGTAATGACTGTTCTCTTCTCAATCATGTTTGGTTTTATGTTTGGGGATGTTGGTAGCGGACTTGTCTTCGTTATTATAGGCTTAATGCTGCGAAATCTTCAGCGAGAACTCTTGAAAATATCTGCTAAAGCGGTAAACAAACTTGGTACAATTATCTTGGCATGTGGAATATCATCGATGATTTTTGGGGTCTTTTATGGGGAATTCTTTCTTTTACCAGGAGTAATTCCACCTCTTCTTTTTAGCCCCTTCCATAATCAAACTGCAATAATTGTTATTGCATTGATTTTTGGAGTAATTCAGATAGGATTGGGTTTAATCCTGAAAATAATAAATACAATTAAAGCGGGAGATAAACACAAAACAATTTTCTCAATGATAGTGTTAGCTTATTATGTTGTTGGTGTACTGCTAGCAGTAGAATATGCTAGAACTCTGTCTCTTTCTGCCTTTACTGAAAATTGGATCTTAACAATGATGGCGATGAGTTTGTTAGGCTTGATATTTCTTTTTCCACTTATAGAAGGTATGATTGCTGGTAAGGTAGACATTATTGCGCAGTTATTAAAAGGATTCTCTGAATTTATTGAGACATTTCTTTCACTCTTGACTAACTCTATTTCATATGTTCGATTGGCAGCGTTTGCCATAGCTCATGGTGCTTTAGGATTATCTGCACTTATTTTGGCATCGGTAATCGGAGTAATACCGAGTTATCTATTGATGAATATTCTTGTAATTCTAATTGAAGGATTAGCCATCTTAATACAATCTATGAGGCTTACTTACTATGAATTCTTTACAAAATTTTACTCTGGAAGTGGAACGCCCTATAAGCCATTTTCATTACCTCAATCTTTTACGTAAGAATTAAATATTGAAAGCTAAGCTTCAACATCTATTCCGACTGGTTGATGTGGGATGGCTAAAAAATCAAGTAAAAAAATATTGATTAGAAATGTCATACTGTTAGTACCTTTCATCATAGCGCTGTTGGTTTTGGGTATTCAAGTTTCGACAACAGCTGCTCAGGAAACTGAGGATCATGGGGCAAGCGCCCTTGAAAGTCCAGGTATAGGTCTTATTGCTGCTGGACTTGCTGTTGGGCTATCAGGAATCGGAGCGGGAATAGCTATCTTTGGTTCTACCTCAGCTGGTATGGCGGCAATGGTGGAGCGGCCGGAGCTGAATACTTGGGTTCTGATCTTTGCAGGACTTGGTGAAGGTCTTGCAATATACGGATTAGTCGTCGCTATAATGATCCTCGGCAAGATCTGAATAGCGTCTTGCCAGTATCAATAATTTATTATCTATTCAGATGAAGAGTCTTTGAAGAAGATTCTCTTCTGTAACCCCTAGGTCTAATGCTGTAGTAATAGTAACAAGGTTTCTCGCCTCTCTTTCACACATCATAAGATAAGCGACTACATATCCAAATTCTAGAGATGAGTTCCTAAGTGCAAACAAGGCGTTTCGATAAAGTTTCTTTGAAAGAATTGTTTCAAGTTCAATTGTAGGATCAGTTTTTCTAAGGATTTCTATTGCGGTATTAACATAAGGTGTTCCAACAAGAGCTTCTGGAGAATCTTCGAGTCTTCCTTGAGCTAATCTCCTAATGTTTGTCTTACGGAGTCGATACGATATTGGTATAGCCATTTCTTCAATTTGTCTGGATGCTATCTCTTTCATTTTTAAAGTAAGAATTAATTGAAGATTACTAAGATCAATCTCTTCTCCAACAAGTTTTTTTATACTCTCTTTATTCTCAAGCTTTTCTACTTTTTCCCAGACTTTATCAAAATAAATTGAGTCTAAGTATGACTCAAGAATTATTGTTACCCCTAGCCTCTTGTAATCATCTATCCTTCGAGTCAAAGATCCGTAGGGAGTTTCTCGAAGTAAAGCTGTTGCCTCCTCAATATCTTTGGCTTTGAGAAGTGCTGGGAAATTTATTAGAGTGTGTTCTCTATAGAGAGGTATTAGTTTATGTCCATCAATTTTGGCATCGGTGTGTTTTGCCCTTAGAATTCTCTTCAAATTCTCGATTTCTATTCTTGCAACATAACTCTCAAGAAACTCTCGACCCTTTCCTTTTGCATTCTTTGGCAAATTAAAGAATCGTTCTACCAATGTTTTAAGAAATATCATCTCAAGTTTTGATGAATCAACTTGTTCACTTGGCAATTTTCCAATCTCAGTAGCATAATCACTTCTAAGGAGTTGGTCAACAATTTCAGAAAGACTCTTTGATTTCGCCATAGTTTTAAAATTCTCGTCGGTCAAAAGGTGTGTTCGCATGCCATGTGTTCTTGTTACTAAATAAATTGTAGACGGCGATTTCATTTTTTGGCTCCCCTGATGACCTTTTTCACACATTTTGCTCTAAAAAATTCTTCAAGGGATTCTTCTTCTAACCTTCCTTCTACATATCTCATTAATTCAATGAGACCGGGGATTAATACTCTCTCTAAAGAATTTACTTTACGATTTGTCATCATCAATTCATGTGCTATATTTTCCAAACGTGATTCCGCCTCTGCTAGCAGGATGAGCTTTTCCATAATGCCATTAAGTTTTGATGCTGCTTTATACGCTGAAGGGCTTGAAATAGATGTTATGTCAGCTTTTTTTTCTATTATGACTTCAGGGACTATTACGCCCATAATACTTCTTGGTCTTACTCTTACTCCCATTTTGTTGACTGTGGCAGCTTGAGAATCTAAGCTGGAAAATCCAATGTTAAGATACGCGGCTTTTAGATTCTCATATGCTTCCATGAGTTGTCTGTCAAGTTCATTTCTTTCAGCTAACTTTGAGAGTAGTTTATTTGTCTCAGATGCTAAATGATCTCTTTTCATCTTTAGTAGTTCTTGACCTTTTTTTGTGAATTCGAGCTGCTCTCTGAGTCTGAGGAGTATTCCTCTTGAGACGGCGGCTCTTCCGGCGGCGCTCACTGCATAGAACCTACTCTGTTTGTGTTGGAACCTCAGTTTTCGAGTAGAATTGCTTTATGTATTCTTCATGTATTCTTGTAAGTCCTTTCTCCGGAAGTATGGAAAGTAGTTTCCAAGCGATACCGAGCGAGTCTTCTATGGTTCTATTTTCGTATTCTTTTTGATTAATGAATTGAGTCTCGAAATTGTCTGCAAACTTTAGATATAATTTTTCATCTTCACTGAGTCCTACTTCACCAACTATTCTGGATAGGTCACGTGCTTGGCGTCCCCTAGCATATGCGCCATATAGTTGATCTGCAACGTCTCCATGGTCTTCTCTTGTCTTACCTTTTCCTATCCCTTTTCTCATTAGTCTAGAAAGTGAGGGTAGGACATTTATCGGTGGATATACGCCTCTCATGTAGAGATCACGGTCAAGGAAAACTTGTCCCTCTGTTATATATCCACTCAAATCAGGAATTGGATGTTGAATATCTCCTCCAGGCATTGTCAAGATTGGCATCTGAGTAAGTGATCCGGACATCCCCTCGATTATTCCGGCTCTTTCATATATGGATGCAAGATCACTGTAGAGATATCCGGGATAACCTTTCCTGCTGGGGACTTCTTCTCTGGCAGCACTAAGTTCTCTTAGAACCTCTGCGTAGTTTGTCATGTCACTAAGAATAACAAGAACATGCATTCCAAGCTTGAAAGCAACATATTCGGCGGCTGTTAAGGCTATACGGGGTGTAAAGAGTCTTTCAATAGCTGGATCGTCAGCGAGATTTAGAATAATTATTGAACGTTCTAAAGCTCCTGATTTTCGAAATTCATTTATGAAGTATTCAGCTTCATCATGTCTAAGTCCCATCGCTGAGAAGACTATAGCAAACTCCTCTTTTTCTCCCAGGACAGTGGCTTGTCTAGATATTTGAGCGATTAGTCTATTGTGAGGCAAACCGCTCTCAGAGAATATTGGCAGTTTCTGTCCTCGAACAAGAGATAGCATTCCGTCAATTGCTGAGACTCCTGTTTGTATGAAATTATTTGGATATGTGCGAGCTTTTGGATTTATTGGAGAACCATTAATATCTTCCATCTCGCTGGAGATGATTGGTGGACCATCATCAATGGGTTGAAAGACGCCATTGAAGATTCTTCCTAAGAATTCATTTGAGAGTGGTATTTTAAAAGCTGATCCAGCGTAATTTATAGCTGAATCTACCTGTAACCCCATCTCACCTCCAAAGATCTGGATAACTGCTTTGCCCCTTCCGACTTCAAGAACTCTACCAATGCGTTCTACTCCGTCTGGAGCACGCACTGTTACCATTTCATCGTAGCCTACATTTTCGACGTTGTCAACCATTAGAAGTGATCCTCTAACTTCTTTTAGTCCACGATGAATTAGTCCATGTGTTTTTCCTAACATTGATTCCATGAATCTACACCTCTCATGCTATACCATATTCTTCTTTGAGCTTACCAATTTCTACATCCATCTCTTCGGATAATGTTTGTAGACCCTTAATACCGCTCTTATCTTCTTTTGCTCTTTCAAGTTTTGATATCTGTGGTAATGATTTGATTCTTTCTGCTGGTACACCGTTATCGACAAGATTACTGGTCTTGTCATAGAAATCTAGCAGGGTATGAAGTAGAGCTACTTGTCTACCCATTTCGCAGAAAGCATCGACCTCATGGTATGCAAATTGTCTTAAGAAAGCTTCCTTGATCAGTTCAGATTCAAGTAGTATTAACCTTTGGTCGTCAGGAAGAGCATTTTCGCCCATGATTCTAGCAATAGATTCTATCTCAGCGGACTCACTTAGGATCTTTAGAGCTCTTCCTCTGAGTTTGCCAAAGTCTTCGTGAAGTTTTTCCTTCCAATATTCAGCCATCTGGTCAGCGTATTGGCTATGGCTTGTAGCTTGTGATCCGAGAAGTCGGTCAACATAGAGACTATAGCTCTTGAGCCAGTGTATTGCTGGAAAATGTCGACTGTAAGCTAGATCTCGATCTAGTGCCCAGAATACACCTGTAAATCGTAAAGTATGAATCGTTACTGGCTCATTAAAGTCTCCACCAGGAGGTGAGACTGCTCCAATTATAGAGACTGATCCTTCTCTTTCAGGTTTGCCCAAAGATTTGGTTCTTCCAGCTCTTTCATAGAATTCTGCAACTCTATCTGGAAGGTATGCTGGGTACCCACCTTCTGCAGGCATTTCCTCCAGTCTACCCGATATTTCTCTCAGGGCTTCAGCCCATCTCGAGGTTGAGTCCGCCATCAAGGCCACGTCATATCCCTGGTCTCGATAGTACTCGGCGATTGTTACTCCGAGGTATATGCTTGCCTCCCTTGCCGCCACAGGCATGTTACTTGTATTTGCAATCAGGATTGTTCTTTCCATTAATGGTCTCTTCGTTCTTGGGTCTATAAGTTCAGGAAAGTCTGATAAGACTTCACACATCTCATTTCCTCTTTCTCCACAGCCGACGTATACTATTATTTGGGCAGCACACCATTTAGCAAGTTGATGGAGCATCACCGTCTTTCCAGTTCCGAAACCACCAGGGATACTTGCGGTGCCTCCTCGTGGAAGTGGGAAGAAAGTGTCAATGACTCTTTGGCCTGTCACAAGGGGATCGTTGAGAGGTAATCTTCCGCCAGGAGCGAATGGTCGCGGGATTCTAATGGGCCACTCTTGCATTAATCTAAGGTCTGTTTTTTGGCCATCACTTTCTATTGTCGCCAAAGCATCTTCCACTGTGTATTCACCCTCTTTTATCTGGGTAAGTTTTCCTCTAATTCTAGGTGGAACCATTATCTTGTGCGTCAATAGTGGCATTTCTTGAACTGTCCCTATTACATCTCCAGGACCAGCAACATCATTTTTGTTCATCGCGGGTTTGAAGTGCCATTTCTTCTCTCGAGAAAGTGTATTGACTTTGGCGCCTCTTGTTATGAAGGCTCCTGTTTGTTCCATGATTTTATCGAGTGGTCTTCCAACTCCATCAATAATGTTCTTGACCAAACCGACTCCTAGTTCAGCAACAAGACGTTTACCAGTACCAATTATTTCTTCACCTGGCTTGACACCTATAGCGTTTTCATATAGTTGAGCGGTAAATTCCTCTGATCCTACTCTTATGGCTTCACCAATAAGTCGGTCTTCACCAACTTCTACTATCTCCCCCATCTCTATGTCCTTAATTCCAGAGCCCACGACAATTGATCCACTGATCCAATTGATTTTTCCCATTCTTGATTTAACCATCTTAATCAACTCCTTCAAAAAGTAGAGTGTAAACGTATCCACCGAAATTCTTTCTCGTGGCAGTGAGTCGAGCTTCTAGTGTATTATTATAATATTGACGCTTGTCGCCCGATTGAATAATTACTCCTATGCGAATGTCGGGATTTTGCTCAAATTTAAGATCAATGTTCTCTCCTTTTGCTTTTGAAGCGGATTTTGTGATAGTTGTGCTATTCTTCTTTAGTAATTCATTTGTTTTCTGGTTAGATTGTATAATGAATTTTGAACCTTTCATGCTGACTATGCCTTCGACGACTAGGTCGTTTACAAACTTTTTGTAGGTGGGGGAGTTAGTATCTTTTAATAGTTCGAAAAGTTCTTTCTGAGCCTCATCGAAAGCGCGGTCGAGCCACTCAGACTTGGTCTTCACTAATTCAGTATTTTGCTTCATTCGAAGAATAGCAAGTTCAGATCTTTCTCTGGTAAGCTTCTCTTGGGCCATTTTATGTTTCTGTTCTTCAATAATGGCCCGTGCTTTCTTTTTAGATTCTTCAATTATCTGATTGGCTTCGTTTTCAGACTTACGTTGTATCTCTTGAATTTCTGATTTTGTTTCTTTTTCTATATGAGTCACGAAGTTTGTTATGCTCAAATTGTCACCTTCATAACATTTTCAATAATCTTTTTCACGGCCTGCTCAAGATTTGTTTCAACACATTTATTCAAGGAGTCTAGTTTACGTTTATGTTCCTCTTGTAAACGCCGTTTTTTTTCTTCGGACTCTTTATTGATTTCATGTTGTGACTTTTTTGAATCAACGCTTTTTGCTTCCATTATAGTTTTATTTGCTTTTTCCTTTGCTGTCTTTATTGTCTCTTCAGCGTTTCGACGTGCTTGCTCAATTGTAGTCTCTGCCACTTTCTCCTGTTCCACAATTTTCATTAGTTCTTCAATTTCTTTTGACAAATTTAGTCACTCAAATTTTAATTCTGCTCCAACCGATTCACTTATTAAATCATGAAGTTCACGGGTTCGTTGACCAGTAGGTCCGTGGAAATCTGGAAATATTGCGAAGATGGGTTTTCCTTTTCCCCGAGATAGGACCTTTGCTTTCTCATTATGGAGTTCCTTTGAAAGTGTTTCTGTAAGAATTATGATATCATGTTTTTCTTCAGTAAGAATTCTAGAAAGAGCAGTTTTGGCCTCTTCAATGTTTTCTATTGGAAAAGCCTCAATTCCTGTAAGTCTAAAACCGGTTGCGAGATGTTTCTCAGCTATTATTGCTACTCCTGCCAATTCTAGTCAACTCTATTTGAAAATCTGCACCCTAATGTAATGATGTATATTTATCTTGAATTTTGCGCGCGCACTATTGTTT
This sequence comes from Candidatus Bathyarchaeota archaeon, assembly GCA_007050885.1. The sequence goes on along the minus strand of SMYQ01000059.1, from coordinate 7,560 downwards.
TTTCTATGTTTCCCTTCCGTGGATGTTTGGTGACAATCATAGTAGAACTTCAATCCTTTGATCTCCTGTACCTTTTACGTTTTCCTTCAGCTTTATGGGGAGGCCCATAGCTCATTACCTCTCTTGATCCGCCAACATTTGCCATACCTGGTCCAGCGGATTGATATAGACTCCAATCTTGATGTTGTCTTTCCCAGCTCATATGTCGTGGAAAACAACTTGGGCAGAACTGCTTTTGGCAGTACGGACATGCCTCTAATTTCTCCGCCTTCTTAGCACAATTCTCACAGAGTGTCATCTTATCTCAATCGTGATTTGTCTCTTAGATTTAAGATTTAATAAGAGACTCTATTTTTACTCTAATTGTTTCTTGAATGAACTATTATTGGATTTTAAAACTACCAAGGTGCATTGATGATTGTAACTGGGCAATTGGCGTTTAGAATGATTTTATCTGAAGTGGTAACGCCAAAATGTCTTTCAAACCGGCTCCTTCTACGTATACCAAGAACTATTAAGTTTGCATTTTCTTTTTGGGCTGTCTTTAATATTTCTTCAGGAGGATAGCCTTCTAATAGAAGTGTGCGATGTCTAACATTTTCTCTGACACACATTTTTTCGATCTGTTTGAGGTGTTCTGCGCCCTCTTTCCGATATTGCCCGACAAAATCGCTTGAGATCTCACCAGAATGTCTTCTTTCCTCAAATATTCTTGATACCTGGCTGGGCATGACATGAATTCCGATGATTTCGGCTTTGGTAAGCTTGGCTAATGTTACTGCATATTGGCAAGCTCTGTTAGAATGGGCTTGGCCATCTGTTGGAACTAGGATCTTCTTTAATGAGAATGCTCCATCAATCATTCTTGATCAACCGCTAGATCGCGTGCATACTGCTATAGATCGCGATGCAGGTATTAACTGGTTATAAGCTAATATCAGTTTTGTTGAGTTAGTTCAGGCGCTCTAGCAAGAAGAATCTATACATTGAGTCTGACATTTATTTAAGAGATGTTTTTTATTGAACAGTAGAATCATCTGGGAGCGGATTGTGTGTTCAGGAAAATAGAATTCGATTTGCTGATATCAAGGCTGCTTATTTTGTGTTCAATCGGTTTAATTGTGGTTTTCTCTATGGTTAACTTGGGGTATTCTCAGCAATGGACCGATTATAAGAATGAGGTTGACTCAATTTTTCACACAATGGAAGACCTAAATTTCAAAGTGGGAGAACTTCATAAAGAGTATACGCAGAACAAAACTTCTTCTGACGAAGCTATACTACGAATGAAACCATTGATTGAAGAGTATAGAAATGTAAAGGCTGTTGCTGAAGAACTTGTTTTTCCTATACAATGGAAAAATTTCCATGATACTTTTCTTGAGGCCGTGAAACTCAATATAAAAAGTGCTGAAGAGATGTCGCTCTACTTTGAGACGGAAGATAAAGTACATGAGGATAAGAGTCTTTCACTTGTTCGATTGGCTGTCGAAAAGTTTCAGCAATTGATTACGCTAATACCTGAAGACAATAATCCACCAGAAATCTTGGATATCTCTAGAATTCCATCAAGTCCTATAGAGCGACAACCTCTAGAATTGGAAGTCAATGTGACTGATATCCAAACGGGAGTAGTGAAAGTTTTTCTTAACTATTCGGTGAATGATGGTGAATGGCGAATAATTGGAATGAGACTTGATGAAGGATCCAATTGGAATGGAATATGGGTAGGGTCAATACCTGCTCAGCCTCCTAACAATAATGTAAGGTACGAGATTGTTGTGGTTGATAAGGCTGGAAATATAGTTCGATCATCAACTCAAAGTTATGATTTGATTAACCCTTTGAACACTATTCCAATCCTGTTAGCAATCTCTATTCTTGCGGTTATGATTTTAATCCGATATGGAAGGAGAATTATCAGGAAAAATTCATCAAATTGAATTTTCAATCAAAGGCGACTAGCCTGTTTTAACTTACTCTTGCAATGATGGCTATGATCCCGCCCAGGAAAACAAGTAGTCCACCTAGTCCACCACCAATAATTCCAATTCCAATTACAATCAAAGTCCAAATCATACTGCCAACTTTCCTGCTAAGAATCAAGGACAAGATTCCTCCGAACAATGAAGCGAAAATATACACTCCCGATGTCAGACCGATTGGAGCATAGAAAGGCAGGGCTAATATTCTTCCTGCAATGCTCATAATGCTAAGTGAGATCATCAAGATGGCTCCCACTATGACGATGATTTTTGCAGCTTTGATCAAAGTAGGTTTATTCTTCTTCAATATAACATCCTTACACCGGACACATAATCCACTATTTATCTGATACGTTAGCCTAGAAACAATATTCCTGTAGTTTAGCCTTACAATTCATATATCATTGCCTTTTGTAGTATGATGGAGGCTAAAGGTTTGAAAGTAAAGAATATCGCGTGTATAGGAGTCGGTACTATAGGGCATAGCTGGGCTACACTTTTCGCCATAAAGGGTTACACTGTGGCTGTATGTGACATGAACCCAGAGCTCATAAAAAGTGCTATGGAAAGAATAAAGTCAAGCGCAGAATTCTTAGCCGATAAAGGTCTAATTGCAAAAAATGATGTCGCTTCAGCTTTGAATAGAATAACCTTGAGGGAAAGCATTAAGGAATGCGTGTCAGATGCGGATTATGTTCAAGAATCGGCATTTGAAAGCTATGATGTTAAGAAAAAAATATTTTCAGAAGTTGATAAAGAGAATGATTCCGCCATTATAGGAACAAGCTCTTCAGGCCTCCTTATGACGGAGATACAGAAAGCTACTAGCAAACCTGAGAGATGCCTTGTAGCTCATCCTTGGAATCCACCTCTACTGCTAAAACTCGTTGAACTCGTTCCAGGTGAAAAAACCTCGGAAGAGACAGTAGAGATAACCTACAAATTTATGGAGACATTAGATAAAATACCCGTCAAGGTAAAAAAAGAAGTGCCCGGTTTCATTGGAAATAGATTACAAGCTGCACTTTGGAGAGAAGCATTAAATTTGGTGAATAGTGGAGTCGCATCAGTTGAGGATGTTGATAGAGCATGTTGGGCTGGACCTGGAGCTAGATGGGGGATAATGGGCCCGTTTCTAACACTTCATCTTGGAGGAGGACCAGGAGGTTTAAAGTATCATATAGACACCATACAGCATGGCTTTAATGAATACTGGAAGACAATGGATGATTGGAAACAGATACCGTACCATGCATCATTAAAAGCAATTAAGGGTGTTGAGCAATTGCCAATGATCAAAGAAAAGAAGCTTGAAGAATTAGTTAAATGGCGGGACAACAAACTTGTCAAACTATTGAAAATTCAGGAGTAAAATAATTTGGAAAAATTTATCGATAAGAAACCTGAAAAAATAAGGTTTCACCATGTAGGTGTAGTTGTTAAAACCAATAATATTAAAGATCTTCTCAAAAGTTTCATAGATTTAGAGGACAGAACTTGGTATAATGAAACCCAAGGTGTAGATGTTACGTTTTTACCTGTAGGAAATGCGTACATCGAATTGATATATCCACATGGCAATCAAACCATTGAGAAATATATCGAACGCCATGGAGAAGGCATTCATCATTTCTGTTTTGAAGTTGATAATTTAGATTATTGGGCGAAAAAATCTGAAGAGAAAGGATACAAAGTTGTAAGTAAAGATAATAGATGCTTTTTCATTCATCCAAAGACATTTGGAGGAATCTTGGTGGAATTCATTAGTTGGCCCGAAAGGGATTCTATGGCAGTTCTGACACTAATGGAAGAAACGGCAGCAAAAAAATGAAATGTAAAATTTTGTTTTAATTTCAATAAACTTTTGTCGAAAGGAAACGTCTAACAAACCTTTCGGCATTCTTGTCTGTACCTCCTCCCTTGAAAGTCACTGAGGAGATCATATGATGATAAAATTCATGCAACACAACAATTGGATTTCGCATGATTTCGCTATTTGAGAATACAATTGTTTTTTTTCTCTCAATATAACAACCTGCTGCCCCTCTGTGGCCTTTTACCGTTCCAATGCGATACTTTGGTTTAGAGACATTGTATTCTTTGCTCAGAAGTTCCAATGCTGTCTCTATTTCACCATCGATAATATTTCTTAAAATAATCTTTCTCAATGTTTCCTCTATATACTTCATCCTATCTGCATCCAGAATAATACTTATTTGGGTTTTAATCCTCGATGATTCCAAGAATCGTCTTTGAGATTTCATTTACGAATAGATCTAAAATAGTTGTGCCTTTTTCTATAGAGGCGATCTTAGCATCTCCCATAACGCCGGATTTCATGAACTTCTTAGAATCTCTTACAATTTGATGGGCTGGAAATATTGGTTTCTCGGATATGGCATCTGTCATTCTTACAATTTTTGGGTCAAGAGCGAGCATGAGGGAGGTTTCAACTTCACCAGCATGACCAAATCTTTCTTCTATCAATCCTTCAGGTATTTTCTCTAAAAATTTAGTAAGATCAATTAATGCAATTTTTAATGTTTCATGTTTAATGAGGAGTTCTTGACAAGCTAGCTCAAGACCAATGATCTGAGCCGATCCCAGATGGCCAGGTAAAATAATGATATTTCTAAATCCCTGTGAATGAAGACTTGTTATGATGTCAATAGTTAATGTTCTCAATGTATCGATACTTATTGTTATTGTTCCTGGAAAAGAAGCACCTCTTCTGCAAACTCCATAACATATTGGTGGAGCAACTAATACTTGGATTCTCTTACCTACGAGTTTTGCCAATTCATAAGCCACAAAATAGTCTGTTGATAATGGAAGATGATATCCGTGCTCCTCAGTCGAACCAAAGGGAATTATTACGGTCTTATTTTTAGAAAGTGTTGATTCAACTTCTTTCCAAGTCATATTTGCCATAAGACACTTTGTATTTGAATTGGATGTTAACTCACTCATAGTTGATTTCAACTCTCTTGATAGGTAATGTTCTGTTTACTATTGCTCTAGGATTGGATACTGTTCTGTTATAGTAGATATTTAGGTAAAACCGAAGATTGCCCAAATTAATAACTTGCTATGAATGCAAAAATGAAAGGGATTTATCCACTTCAGAATAATATCGTGCATGGAGGTTATTACTCGAATATTGGTAGATACTGTCTTTTAAGTAATCAATAATAAGATCTTCAGAAATTTCGAGATAAACAAAGGTTGGCCAATAGTGGGGCGTAGAAAAGATACAAAATTAGCTTCTGAGAGACCAAAATATCCAAAGAAATATTCGTGGTGGTCTTCCATAATTGAAAGAGCTGTCAGCGGAGACGGACTATCAAATAATGATGTAATGATGGCTACAACTAAAATCCTAAAGATGATTGAGAAAAAAGATGATGCTGTCCCCATCCTTATGGCAAGCTTCTTTGGAAGTCTAACCTCTAAGGGTCCGACTATCGATGAGTTTGCGGCCATGAACTCTGCTATGGAGACGACAAAACGTGTGCACCTCAATTTATTATTGAAGAAACCTGTTGTGGCGGCTGGAGGTACTGGCGGGGATACTTTGAAAACAATTAATGTTACAACTCCTGCTGTATTGTTGGCAGCTTCAGCAGGAGCTTTTGCTGTTAAAAGTGGAGCTAAAGCTTTCAGCTCAAAAACTGGTGCAACAGATCTAGCAATCACTATGGGAATAAATGTGGATGCGCGCCCTCATGTAGTAAAGGGTTGTGTTGAAAGGATAGGAACAGCAGTCTGGGATTCCGGAAATGTTTATCCTTGGATGGAGCCACTCGTTGATCTGCGTAACTATCCTTCTGCACCAATATTTTTTCCATTAATGGGCTCACTCAGACTAATGATCGCTACATCGCTAAATCCATTTTCGACAAAACGTCAGGTCAGAGGAATCTCTATACCGCAGACTCAACTAATCGCTGAGGTTCTCTCAAAAATTGGATACGAAAGAGCTTTAGTTCCACTTGGTTATGGAGAGGATGAAAACATAAGAATTGATGAATTTTCAACTTTGGGGAAGACAATAGTTTCTGAATTATTCCCTAATGGTAAAGTTGAGACTTATAGTGTCAGTCACCAAGATCTAGGTGTAAGGAAGGGAGATGCAAAAGAGATAATTGCACGAGATACACACCTCGAAAATGCGAAGACAGTATTGAATGTTCTTTCCGGAAAAGATCGGAGCAGTAGAAAAGATCTCATAATTGTAAATGCAGCTGCTATACTGTATCTTGGAGATGTCACTAACTCATTCAAGGAAGGTTATGAAATAGCCTCTAATTCTATTGAAACTGGTGAAGCGATAAAAAAGGTTGAGGAACTTGTGAAATGTAGTTGTGGAGATCTTAAGAGTTTCAAAAATCTTCTCCGCTAAATTATTAATTATTCTGAATAAGTAAATAAAATTAATTAAGTTTTACAAGACATGATATTCTAAGATGACTGTGTCATCAACTATTTCTGAGTTTTTTAATTTGAGTTTAATTGAATGATCTCGCTCAAGATAACCCTCACCACCGACCATCGTAGGTGCTTTTCGACCTCCCCATATCGATGGTGTTATCCATACGAAGATCTCATCAGTCAATCTCTCTTTCATGAAACTCCATCTGACTTCTGAACCACCCTCCACAAGTAAGCGCCGAATACCTTTATGATAAAGAATATCAAGTAAATCTCTCAATGGAATCCTTCTATCACAATCGAAATTTAAGATTTCAACACCTTTCTCTTTTAACTGTAAAATCTTATCTTCTGGAGCATTATTACAAACAGCCAAAATTGTTCGGGAATCTTCAGTTTTGTAGATGTGCGAATTTAACGATGTTCTAACAAGACTGTCAAGGACTACTCTGAGTGGATTATTTCCTTGGACCGCCCTGACCGTAAGTTTGGGATCATCTTCAATTACGGTCTCAGCGCCTACCAGAACAGCATCAACATCAGCCCGAATCTTATGAAGTCTAGATAACAATTTCTCGTTAAGCAATGGTGTAAAAGCTCTGCCTTTTCTATTAGCCGGGGCTGATTTGCCGTCCACACTCATAAATCCACCAAGAATAACATAAGGCCTAGACATGTTGAATCAACAATCCACACAATATCTATTGTATATATATTGAAAAAAGGTAGCCTTTTTTGAATCCATGTTAGTTTAGAAGATTAACCAACGAACTTATTTTCCAAAGATTACATTCTTCAGGGATACTGGCCAAAGGAAACCAAAAATATCGAGGGCCGGTAGTTCAGCTTGGTATACATTTGGCCAAAGAACGTCCGGTTCGCATGTATGACCGATAAACCGGAAGGTCGCGGGTTCAAATCCCGCCCGGTCCACCAACAACTAAGTGCGAATCCTTATATTTTACGCTTAAAATATTCTATTGAAAAGGTTTGGCTAAGAAAGGAACCAAGTACACCATTCTACAAAAGGATGAAGATGTTACACGATGGCTTAAAGGAGTAAGACGCGGCAGTCCCATTACAGCAGAAGTCTCACTCAGAAGAATAGGCAAACTATGCGAACTATTATCCACAACGCCAAAAG
>SMYQ01000295.1 GCA_007050885.1 Candidatus Bathyarchaeota archaeon | reverse complement strand
GTTCTCCCGGGTTTGGTTGATGTTCACGTGCACCTTCGTGATGAAGGAAAAGTTTACGAGGAAGATTTTTTCACTGGAACTGCTGCTGCAGCCGCAGGCGGAATAACCACTGTGTTGGATATGCCCAACAACGACCCAGTGACCATGAGTACGGAAACTTTGAGGAATCGTATGCGAATCGCAGAAAACAGAAGCATAGTTAACGTTGGTTTTTACTCGGAGTTTCCTAGAAACTTGGGAGAAGTCACTGATATAGTTGCTCAGGGTGCGGTGGGTTTTAAACTCTTCATGGCTCGTCAAGTTGGCGGATTAAAAATTGATTATGATGAAGCCTTGAAAGAAGCTTTCAGAAAAGTAGGTGAATTAGGTGTTCCCGTTGCCGTTCACGCCGAAGATAAGACTTTGTTGACGGCTAACATAGATAGGCTTAGGCGCGCCAACCGCCATGATGCAACTGCATTCCTGAAGGCGCATTCAAAACGTGTTGAACTTAAAGCGATCGAACGCCTATTGGAGGTAAGCGCGCAAACTGGTGTCCGATTGCATTTTTGTCACATTACAACTGAAGAAGGCTTAAATGCTGTGGTTAAAGCGAAAAAATCTGGCAGAAATGTAACCTGCGAAGTTACTCCTCATCATCTTTTGCTGTCAAGCGCTGATTATCAGCATTATGGTTTAATGTTAACGATTATTCCTCCCCTTCGCGGAGAAAGCACCATCGAGGCGCTTTGGAAAGGCGTTGCTGACGGTTGGGTTGATGTTATAGGTTCTGATCATGCTCCTCATGTTTTAAATGAGAAGTCCGCCAGTAGCGTTTGGGACGTTAAAGTCGGCGTGCCTGGTCTCGAAACAATTCTTCCTCTCATGCTAACGATGGTTAGAAAAAATCGGATTTCGCTAGCATATGTGGTTCAATTGCTCTCAGAGAAGCCCGCGGAGATTTTCAACTTGAGATCTCGCGGTGGCTTGGTGCAAGGAAGAAAGGCTGATTTAACGGTTGTAGACTTTAAACGGAAATTCCGGATTGACGCTTCAAAGTTCCATTCCAAAGCTAAGTATTCGCCTTTTGACAGTTGGGAAGTGCAGGGTAGAGCCGTGAAAACCTTTGTTAAGGGATTATTAGTCATGGATGAACAGGAAATTGTGGCTAAGGCTGGACGCGGGAAAGTAATTCGGGGAGACCGCGTTTGAAATTTATTGCGGATGCTATGCTTGGAAAAACAGTCAGATGGCTCCGGATTTTGGGGCAAGATGTGACATATTCTACTCAATTTGAGGATGCTAAGTTGATTGAGGCGGCTGAGAAAGAACATCGGGTTCTTCTCACGAGGGATTCCGAACTTTGTAAGCGCGCCAACTCCAAAGATATTATCGCATTCTACATTGAAGGTCCAACGGAAGCTGAAAAGCTAGCGGAACTTTCTGGGCGTTTTGGTTTTACTTTGGTGATAGATTTTAACCGTTCTCGTTGTCCAATATGCAACGCTGAAATTCAGTTAATGCATAAAGGGAAGCTTGCAGGAAAGGTTGAAAAAACAACGTTGCATTATTACAACGAATTTTGGAAGTGCTCAAAATGCGGACGCATTTATTGGCAGGGTGCCCACTGGCGCGGAATCCGCGCTACACTTGAAGAAGCAAAGAAAATTAAAGGTCAGCAGCAGCTTAACTTTATCTAAGTAGCCATCTCATTGGAATATCTTGATAAGTTCCGTCTGGTAGCGTTCTCCTGATTGTGATTGGCAGGATTCCGCTTTCGAGTTCTTCCAAGGAGATGTCAATCTGATTTGAAGAAGTTTCGTTAATCTCAACCAGTATAGGTGCACCCATAGAAATCTGAAGCGCCCTAGCTCCTACTATTCTTGCTTTCTCAAACCGTGTAATTTTCGGAGGACCTACAGATATTTTTTCTTTTTGGGACGTGTTTTAATACTCTCCAGCGCCTGGATACATTCCGCCAGGACCTCCTCCTGGTGGCATTGGAGGCGCTTTCATTTTGCCGGCAGCAATTACATCGTCGATTTTAAGAATCAGCGAAGCCGCTTCTGTTGCCGATTTGATTATCTGCTTCTTAACCGTAATCGGCTCGAAAACGCCCTTCTTAGACATGTCTCGCACTTTTCCTTCTATGACTTCTATACCCGCCCAAGTTTCTCCTTTCTCATGTCTCGATCTTAGGTCTGAAAGTATGTCAATTGGATCTAATCCAGCATTTTCAGTAAGCGTGACTGTGACAGCTTCTAATGCATCTGCGAAAATTTTAACTGCAAGTTGTTCTCTTCCGGGTAAAGTTTCCGCATACATCTTCAATGTGCGAGCCATTTCGAGTTCTGGAGCGCTGCCTCCTGCTACAACTTTTGGCTCTTTAAGTATGTCTTCGATTACACATAAAGCATCATGGATTGACCGTTCAGCTTCTGCAGTCATGCGGTTTGTTCCTCCCCGTATCAAAAGGGTTACTGCTTTTGGGTTTTTGCAGCCTTCAATGAATGTCATTTTGTCATCTCCAATTCTGCGTTCTTCTACAAGAGCAGCATATCCAAGGTCTTCTGAAGTGATATCGTCTAGTTTGGTTATTATTTTTCCGCCAGTAGCTTTTGCCAATTTTTCCATGTCGGATTTCTTGGCTCTGCGAATCGCAGCTATTCCTTTTCTCGCGAGGAAGTGCTGAACCATATCATCGATACCTTTTTGGCATATTACAACGTTTGCACCTGCAGCTGTTATTTTCTCAACCATATCCCTAAGCATGGCTTCTTCTTGGTTCAGGAATGCTTCAATCTGGTCTGGGGTTTCGATGTTGATTTTCGCGTCGAACTCGGTTTTTTCAATTTCTAAAGAAGCGTCAAGTAACGCAATTTCGGCTTCTTCTACCCGTTTAGGCATTCCCGAATGCACTATTTCTTTGTCGAGAACTATGCCTTTTATCAGACTTGTATCTCTGAGGGATTCGCCTGTTTTCTTTTCAACTTTTACGTCTTCAAAATCCACCTTGTAGGTGTTGCCTTCTTTTTCTGTAACTTCTAGCATTGCTTTGACTGCTATATCTGCTAGGTATTCTTTGTGGTCAGATACGACTTTGCTTGCCATAGAAGTTACAGCGGCTTTCTTCAGATATTCCTGTTTTTTCAAATCTACTGATATGGCTATTTTTTCAAGAGTTTCCAACGCTTTTTCTGCTGCTTTTTTGTACCCGTCGATTATTATGGTTGGGTGTATGTTCTTCTCTATCAGCTCTTCTGCTTTGTTTAGAAGTTCGCCTGCTATTATCACGGCGGATGTGGTTCCGTCGCCTGCTTCATTGTCTTGTGCTTTGGCAACTTCAACTAGCATTTTGGCTGCTGGGTGTTGAATATCCATTTCATCTAGGATTGTGCGGCCGTCGCTTGTTATTGTTACGTCTCCGAAGCTGTCCACTAGCATTTTATCCATGCCTTTGGGACCTAAGGCGCTTCTCACGCTTTCAGCCACGACCTTCGCAGCAGTTATGTTTGCGTGCTGTGCCTCTCTTCCGCGAGACCTGTTTGAACCTTCTTTTAGTACTAGAACTGGCACCCCGCCAGCTTGTGCAGGTGCTGACAAATCAAATATAGCCTCCTTTAATGCGCAAAACAACAAAACACAATTGCCATATAAGTTTTTCTAGACATAGAACACCGAACTGAGCTAAAGATAAAGTAGTTCTAAGCCCATTAGCCTTCTGTAGCAGTTAAGCGGCTGGTTAGTGTAAGTCAATATACGGCGACTTTGGCTACACCCTTAATTTTGAGTAGTTCAGAAATTAATTCACCTGGAATTTTTCTCTCAACAATAAGAGCGAGTTTCGGTTCTGGCGAGAGTTCAGGGTCGTCCACGATTGCTTGTCTAATGCTCAAGCCAGCTTTAGCGAGCAGTGTGGCAGAGTTGGCTAAGATGCCTGCTGTTTTCGCGTCAACTGGGGTTATTTCCACAACTCCCAGGTTCAGGGGTTTCGCAATTTCTTTCAACGAGTGACCAGCAGACCTCATCTCCTCAAAAATCAGTCTAAGTTCGCGGTTGCACTTGATAGTTTTCAACGTCTCATTCACCGTGCGCCTGTCAACTCCAGCAACCCTTGCGATACGAACTGGTGGAATCTCGATTTGGTTAAGGTAGATTCTTTCGTCTCTTGCACTTAGACCATTTTCTACTAAGACCCTTGCTACTTTGAGTCTCTCTGGGTATCCTTCAAAGTATTTTTTAATGCTGTTCCACATGAATGGCTTCCTTCTTTTACATTTTTGCACAGTTAAATATAAAGCGTTAACTAAGTTCAGCTTGAAAGCATCTGTTCTAACATTTTTGGCGTTTCATAAACCCATGTACAAATATGTACACAAAGAATTTAATATTGCATTCAGGTACGATTTACAACTCATATATTAGGAGACAAACTATATGCAGACTAAGAAAATACTTCTAGACGAAGATCAGATACCAAAGAAATGGTACAACATCACTCCCGACTTGCCAAAACCTCTCCCGCCATTCATAGACCACAAGACAAAGGAACCTGGTGCAGGCATTGTTCCAAGAATATTTCCTAAAGCTATTCTTGGTCAGGAGATGAGTAGAGAGCGATGGATAGATATTCCTGAAGAAGTACGAGAAGTCTACAGAATGTGGCGCCCATCACCCCTCTATAGAGCACTCGAACTTGAAAAAGCACTTAAGACTCCAGCGAAAATATACTACAAGTACGAGGG
>SMYQ01000020.1 GCA_007050885.1 Candidatus Bathyarchaeota archaeon | reverse complement strand
GCTTAAGATAAAACAAGTTAACACTCATGATCTAATAATAGTCGCCGCAGATTGGGGTTACGGTAGGAGGCAGGGATGGCTAAGCAATTATCATCTTGCAGCACGTAAAGATAATTCTTATGAATTCCTAGAAGTCGGAAAGACCTTCAAAGGATTGACAGATGAAGAATTTAAACGGATGACAGCCAGGCTTTTGGATTTGAAAATCAACTCCAATGAATACACGGTCTACGTCAGACCGGAAGTTGTTGTTGAAGTGGCCTTTGACGAAGTACAGACAAGTCCCAATTACAAATCAGGGTATGCTCTTAGATTCGCCCGCATTACCCAGATTAGAGAGGACAAATCACCAAAAGATTCCGACACGATCAACAGAGTCAAAGAAATATTTGAGGCTAAATTCAAAGGAAAAGGTAAACCTCACAGAAAACAATAGTGATGAAATGGATAGAATCCAATATGGACATCGCCGTTCTCTTCAGTGGAGGAAAAGATAGTTGCTATACCATTATGAAGTCAATTGAAGCGAATCTAAATGTGAAAGTCTTACTTACTCTTCAACCTAAAAGTGAAGACTCTTGGTTGTTCCATCATCCCTGTATCAGATATACCAAACTACAGGCTGAAGCAATGAATCTGCAGATAGCTACATACAATATCGAATCAGAAGGAGAATATGAAAAATACGAGTTAAGCAAACATCTTCAAGATATCAAGAATAAATTTGGAATTGAAGGGATTGCTGCTGGCGCCATTGCAAGTCAATATCAGAGAAGAAGAATAGAAGACATCGCTATTGACTTAGGACTAAGAATTCATACACCATTATGGGGTCTGGATCCTTCGAAACTACTCCTTGATCAACTCGAGTCTGGACTTGAAATAATAATAGTCGGCACAGCAGCGCTTGGTCTAGACTCAAGCTGGCTAGGTAAAAAACTTAACAAAAATTTTGCTCAAAAATTAGATCGCCTCAAAGAAAAATATGGAGTAAATCCAGCAGGTGAAGGTGGAGAATATGAAACATTTGTTCTTGATGGCCCTCTCTTCCAAAAAAAGATCACAATCAAAAAATTTCATAAAACGTGGCAGGAAGACAGAGGCCGATTAGAAATTGACGATGCTGAACTGAAAGAGAAAAAAGGGAAAGAATAATTCTATTCTATTGTAGCGTGCTTTCTGCGAAGCTCGCCTTCACTTTTACCCAGTCGCTTTATTAGTTCTGCAATTAAACTGTCAAAAAAAATCATAGCGCTCAATTCGAATATCGTTCCAAGCGGCGCTAAAGGTTCATGAACTCCTGTTAGTTGACGTAGGAAATAGTCTTTCTCTTTGGCAATTTTTGTTCTACCCCTAATTTGGACTACATGATCGGATATTTTTCCAAGGTCAGAGTTCGGATGTGAAGTAACTGCTATGATTCTAGCTCCAACTTCTTTTCCTATCTCAGCTGCAGTTACTGCTAACTTTGTAGTTCCGGATCCTGAAATCGCAATTATCAAATCTCCATGACCAATAGCTGGCGTGATTGTCTCACCCATCACATAAACATCAAAGTCAAGATGCATTAACCGCATCGCGAATGCTTTACCTATAAGACCACTTCGACCAACGCCAATTATGAGAATGTGTTTATACTTTGCCCAAAGTAACATATTGACCATATCTTCAACTTGTTTATGTGAAATCTTTGAGAGAGTTCTCTCTACACCTTTAGTAATTTGGTACCAAGCTTGAGTGAAGGTTTTGACCGCCATTTTTTCCCCAAAGCCTCTATTTATGACTAAACATCGAACTTTTTATAATTACGGTTTGGAGTTTTAGAGCTTCAATTGTTCAGATTTCCTATCTAACCCATTATAAATAGTATCCAGTACAGACGTGATTTTCGCAGTCTTGGCTCTCCCTAATCCCCCTCTTGTATTGAGTTCTGATTCTGTGGCCAAGAAAACTTGTCTAGGGGTTCCAAATCGTCTTAAAAGTTTTTGCGCCAGACGAGTTCCTATCCCCGGCAACCCCTGAAGCAGAACAATTTGGCCTTCACGAATTTGGCCATATTTTGGCTTTTTTATTATAACTGGTGGTCGAGAACGAACTTCAGGAGGACGCTTGGCAAGAATCCAAATAAACTCAGCTGTTTCCGCAGGATCTCTAGTAAAAAAGGGGCGTATTCCATAACCAAAAGATAGGGTGATCAAAGCACCCCAAAACACTTTGGGATTTTTCATCTTTTCTAATGCTGAATTAAGATTACCTTCAACGATTAGTATTGCAAATCGATATGCTTGTCCCAATCTGTAGGCTTGATCAAAAAGTCTTCCCGAATATAATGATGAAATGAAGTCTTGAACCGTTTTTCTCTCTATAGCATATTCTCCGGCAATATAGTCTCCCTCCTCAAGTAGACGATAATCCAAGGTCAAACCAAGCTTCTTAAGACATGTTGGGACATTTGGTCTCTCCCTTTCATCGACTACTACCCTTACCAAGACGCATCAACCATAATCTTACTCAATTCACTTCGAAATATAGATCTCTAGAATTTGATGTATATAGCGTCGATAAAGACAGCATATATTAAGAAAATTTTTATCTGGTTAATAATTCAAAGAAGACATGCTATAGATAGTTTAACCCTGATTGGTCTGATTCTATTTCAGAAAATTCCTTACAAGCTTTAACCTAGATCGAAAAACTAATTCCATGATCTTCTTGGCTAAATCTTCTTTACCTTTTAATGGACCTTCAGCCTTTTCAATATCAATAGCATAGGAATTGTCTCTTTCAATTAGGAAGCAAACTGTAAGCAGTTCCTTTCCAACATTTGATTTTTGAGCCCATTCAGATTCAATATTCTTTAGCCGCTTCCGCGTGAGTTGGTCTAAATCTTTTGATTCTTCCATTTGCGTGTAGAATATTTTGAGGTTTCTTGGTGTTATATGAATTAATACAAATTCCAAAAGTTCCTCCACTTTACCTAACTTAGAAAGGAAAATAAGGAAAGTTCTCACAATCTCTTCCGTTGGAGTAATTATTCCTTTTTTCAACAAATTCGATTTATCTGACGTTTCACCTTGATTAATCGTCTTTAGGGTCATATATCCATCAAATGTAAACCCTTGACTGGAAAAATCCTTAGCATATTGCCTAATCATTTTAATCATAGTTTTATTAACCAAGGTTTCATCTGTGAAAGCGAATTCTACTTCACCTTCTGAACCTTCAGATGCCAAACTTGAAGCTGCTAAAATTTTATCAGCAAAACTGGATGTATCGAATTTACTCACTTGTATAGTCCGCCTTGTCCAAACTATTGCAGTAATGTGATATTAATTCCAGTATATCTGTATTATAGCACACTAACCAATAATCTAATTTCTATAAGAAGGCGATAATATTTCTATATGCACCAAAGATAATTGTCTGAAGGCACCCTCGATGGATCCAATCCTAAATGTTCCTCTATTCCTTTTCTCAGTCGTAATAATATCACTCTCAGGTGTGATGATGCCTGGACCCGTAATGGCCGTTACTATAGCAAAGGGAAGAAAAAGTGGAAACGCGGGAGCTTTGATAGCTCTTGGTCATGGGATCATAGAGATCCCGTTAATGGTCTTAATCTATTTGGGTTTTGCGCAATTTTTTACTGATGAAATAGTGAGAAGGCTCATCGGATTGATTGGCGGTTTAATGCTTGGCTACATGGCGATTCAGATGTTCAAAGCTAGAGATCATATAGGATTAGAAGGAAATGATACTGGATTTAACTCAATTATATCAGGTATTGTTACAACTAGTGCAAATCCTTACTTTTTTCTTTGGTGGGCAACAATTGGATCAGCGTTAGTCGTTAATTCAACCATATTTGGGCTTACAGGATTTTTATTATTCGCGGTTGTTCACTGGTCTTGCGATTTTTCTTGGGATCTCTTTGTATCAAAAGCAGTCTATAGATCTCGAGGTTTCTGGAACAAAAGAGTACATAGGATCGTATTTGGCGTATGTGCATCAATCATATTGTTCTTTGGAGTTTGGTTTATCTATTCGGCTTTGTTAAGCTGAGGAATAGTCATTAATCATTTAAAGGCTGCAATATGTCAAATTTTATTCAACACATTCTCTCTAAGATAAGAGAGCTATATCAAGATTGAAAAGAGTTGGAGTAAATTGGAAATTATCGAATACCTTGATCAACCTAAATTCGAATTTGTATCAGACGTTTTAGGACGCGTATTGATTAATGGTAAAAACATGACTTTCTTCATAGTCGAAATTCCATTTGGAAAAAAAGTTCCTTTACATAGTCATCCACACGAGCAAATGGGGATCTGTCTAGCAGGTGAAGCTGAATTCTCAAATGAAGTAGAGAAGAAATTAGTTCGAAAAGGAATGGTCTATAGATTTGAATCAAACGAGAAACATGAAGTTAGAACGTTAAGTGCTGAGAATTCAATCTTCCTTGACGTATTCAGTCCACCAAGATCAGAATATATCTCCATGCAGAAACGTTTCGAATCTGAAAATCCTTAAGTCACAGATCCAGATCCCGAAGATGTAACATGCTAAAAGATATGGTTTAGGATCCTGCTGCGTAGGGTATCAAGGGGGACATTTGTAATGCCTCGTACGTTAATTAGATGGTTATGGATTATTGCAGGTAGCATTTCACTATCACTTGGTATTGTTGGAATTTTTCTTCCACTTTTGCCTACAACACCGTTTCTACTTTTAAC
>SMYQ01000221.1 GCA_007050885.1 Candidatus Bathyarchaeota archaeon | reverse complement strand
GCGCCCGGCCATGCAGCCTCCAAGCTCCAGTCGATGGCATCCTCTCCCGCATACGAATAGGAGCCTCCCGAGACATCCAGACCCAATAGCTCTTTCGAGCAATCGTTCGAAGCCGGTGCCGAAAATTCCAGCGTCGAAGTGATACCCGTCGAATCGGATGTCATCTTGAGCCTGTTGCCGCCGCCCAGCGTTGCTTCCAACACACAACTACCTGGAGGTGTTAAAGCTCCAAGCGCCGTATCAATGTTCGTAACCAACGCACTCAGTGCATACGAACCCGCAACACCAAGATCGCCGGTTACATCGATTTCGGTAGCCGTACCCGCTGGATCGACCTTTACCTTGATGTTGTAATGGGTGGCATCCAATGTAACCACTGGATCGGGAAGCTTCCTCGTGTAGAACGTGGCCGACGTAGCAACCGCGTCCAAACAGGAAGCATTCACAGCCTTGTCAGCATCGGTCGGAACCACACGTGTGATATAAGCCCTTGCGCCATCGTTATTGAAGAAAGCTTCAACTTCGAACGGCACATAGCTGTTCCGCCAATAGCTTCCAAACTGCTCTACGAAATTGTCGAATCCAATGACAAGTTGCGCCTGATTCACCGGACCTTTTCGCAACCATCCCGCACTTGCGTAAGTCGATGTCGAGACAGCCGCTACTGGCCCAGCACTTGCCTTTTTCTCCTCTGGATACAGACCAGCACTTTCATAAACTGGCATTTCCTAAACCTCCTTGGTTAGCTCCGGGCCATACTAAGCTCTATCCGAAGATGGCTTGCCCTTTCGTCCTCTGTTTCTTTTTTTCTTTTTTGACGAAGTAGCAAATGAATCATCCGAATCAACCTCTTCTCCTTCTTCTGATTCCATCACTTCCTCATCATTTGTCAACAAATTGTCATCTTTTTCTTCATCCAATTCTTCTTCTGTATCATCCGTTGTATCGCTTACCAGGTTTACCTCTGGATCGACCGGTTCCAATGTCGGTTCTTCTATTGGAATTTCAGGCTCCACAGGCGCTTCTGGCTCATCTTCGATAACCACCATTTCTACTTTTTCTATTAACCTGATTTCATGATCTCGCTCCAATGCGCGTATGCGGTTTGTCATCTGGCTTTCTTCCACCCAGAATGTTTCTCTTCCTCCCACCGAACCAATACCATCAATTGGCAATGGTCGATTCTTCACATTTTTGTACTTTCTTTTCATAACAACCTCACTGTTGATAAGTATTGATTGTAGGTTTGGCAGTAATAGCCACCTTCACCTTCGGGTCCGCTAAATCGAACTCCGCCGAGACCCTTAACGATAACGCATAAATAATTGACCTATCTCTTATGTCTGCTACTTGGCTCAACTCACTTGGACCTTCCACAAAAACTGTGTATTTCCTAGTTTGACCCAAAGAATCAACTACTGGAATTTCAGCATATGGCGGAAACTTCTTATGCATATATCTCAGCATTACCTGAGCATCAGTCCGAGCATTTATTCCCGCAGCCTCAACAGTGATTGTATACGGAATATCATAGGGCCAAGCCCCTTCTTGCTCTTCATATTTGTCATATCCCTCCAGGGTAATACTCTCGTTATATTTAACCTGTATCAGTTTGGCCCCTGGAGCTGGACACCGATATTTCAAATGCTTACTGGCCCATCGTTCTAACGCTGGCGAAGGATCTTCCCGTGAAAGCCTGACACAAGGTAACGCATATCTCTGAACTGAATCATCCGGATCTTTGAAAATCACAGGAATACCCGGCATCGAAGTGCCCACCTCTGATTCAATGCCATGATCCTCACTAAACAGCGGGGGATTAACACCGGGAAAAGCGCTTAAAGGCAAATACACATAATCGCCAATAAGGAAAGCTCCCATTTGATCAAAGATACCTTTATCAAACTCCCAGATATAAACGTCGCCTTTGCGCTCGCTTCCAACTATTGGCATTATCTCAACTGACCTCCAAGTGTACCAATAATCACTTTTTGAAACTCACCCGCTTCTTTCACAAAATCATTTTGCCGCATGTCATCTTCATACGGCACAGGCGCACCCAAATGCTCCCTAAACAACCAGTCATAAAGCGCCTTTTTTATATTGGCATCGTTCTTGATGATTTCTTTCACCCTGCTCGTAACCGATCTAACACTTTTTCTCCAATGCGGTTTTGATGGTCCCATGATTCCAAACTCAGCTCTCAAAGCCATCGTCATAAAATCTGGCAACGACTTCATTTGCGAGCTTTCATGCTGACCCTCTTCGGCCTTTCCCCAGCTACCACCACTTCCCTTGATAATGTCTTTGTTGGCCGAGATGAACACCATGGTATTTTGGCGTACCTTTTTGTACTCGGCATCAGAAACTCTTCTATGAATCAAGATGGTCGTTTTAGGATCGAGTCCATTGGGAACCAATTCTAACGGCCACGGATTTGTTTGCATTACCAATGACAATAAAGCCGGTGGTTCCTTACGACCTTTGTACTCAATATAAACAACAGTCTGCATAGCTTCTTCGGCTGATATATCCCCAAGCTTCACAGCACTTCTATCCGAAATAACAGCAAACGCTACCGACTTTGAAAGATCAGTTATCTCCACCACCTTGATCGAATCTCTGTAAATTCTAAACTCTTCGGTATCAGGAATTGTCACCATCAAATACGAATATAGCAACTCAGCCATATCCTTCATCATCTGTCGGCGCACGTAAGCTAAACGCGCAGGATAGTTTTTCAACAACCTAGTAGCGTTCAACCACGGACCTTTTATCTTCATTTTTATCAATTACGCCTCGACCGCTTTAATTGTGTGGCCAAGCTTATTCAACACCGCTACTGCCAAGGGTCCAGCAAATTTTCTGACAATACGTCGAGCCTTGGCATCCATTTTACCATTAACAATTTCGTACCCGGCCTTCTTAAGATTCTCTTTGGGACTACCCCAAATCCTATCATCAATGAACTCTTTCAGAACACCATCCAGAATATTGTTTATTCTCGAAAGGCTCACTTTGTCACCTCTTGCCACTTAAGAACTTCTCTCTCGTTAGAAAATCCATCGCCATAAGCCTCAACATCGCTTACATATCTTTTCAGAGCTTCCCATGCCGCTATAGGCTTCATGGATTTTATTCTGGCAAGTAACTTTTTCGGAACGCCTTTCAGCTTGTACAACCCCCACATTTCTTCATCCCAAATAGGAAATCGACGCATCAATGTCTTAGTATCGGAATCGAGACCCAAAAATATATTTCTACCATCCACGAGAGCATATACTGCCGTTCCTTCCATCAGCTCATCCTTGGCCTCTCGCAGATACATATTTGTCTTGTTGATATTCATTGCCTCACCTTATGCTCCCACCACCCCAAGGATGATATTTGCTTCTCCCTCTGTTCCAACTGGCGTTACGTACACTTTCGTAAACTCACCCTCCAAGTACAGAACACCTCTCTTTTCGCTCGCCTCATCACTAACCAACGGTTTCACCTTGAATCCAGTATCACCAGTCGTTTCCAGTTTGACAGTCAACTCAGTATCGGTTTCCAGATAAAGAATTTTGGCCAAGGATATCGTCGTTCCTTCCAATAAATCCTTGTCGGTAACAGGCAACGCTAGAACATACTTTTTGAACTCAGCTTCGGCAAGCTCATCTATCTCTTCAAATTTGGTTTGACGCTCACCACGATTGATCACTTGACCGGTACCATTCTGATTTTCAGTTACTAGCAACTGCATCTGTCGAGTTATGTAAGTTGTCACACTGCCACCTCGTATCTATCCGGATCAGCTTTTTCCTCAGCAACAATAATAACAATGCCGCGAGGATCTTCTCTGGCCGTCAAATGCTTAATGTCTTCAGAATGCTTCTTACACAAACCCAATGGCAAAGCAAAACCCTTAGCCCTCACTGCGTGAGTAGCATCCTTCCCACACAAGTAACAATACTTATGCAAATAGCCAGCTAATGGCCCGGTATATTCCTGGAAATATCCACCCCATACCGGCCCACAGCATCCATGCCTAGAATTACACCTAGTATCTCCTACGGCATCGGTTAAACCAGCATCTTCGCCCTCGTACCATCTCTGACAAAGAGAACACAAAAAACATACGCCTTTTGCTCTCGCCGCCAAAATCCTGTCCTTATCAAAAATCATTTTACTCCTACTTTTGATATTTCTTCATGAGCAAATTATCGTAGTTGCCCAGCTTCATCTCTGCCTTAAATTCCTTTTCCAATTCCTTGGCCACATACAGGCGCGTAGCCTTTGAAAATATGTCGTTCCACTTCTGATTTTTCGAACCTTCTTCTTTTGCGTACTTCTTAGCACCAGCATCTACCAGGTACATAAAGAGCTTTACAGCTAGATCGCTTTGATATTTTCCAGCCGCATGTTTATTGACCAAGTTTTTGTAGATGGGGATAGCTTGACTTCTATATAACTGCCCATCGTTATCGATGAACACCTTCAGCTCATCGCCTAATTCTTCATCGGCACCCTCATTTAATCGATCAACTATCTCGCTCAAAACTTCATTTGCTTTTTGAATGCTCATAATTGCTCCTTACGCACATAATTTATCAGTCATCAAACTACAAATATCATCTTTACTGGAATCAATACTACTCTTTCGAAACGGCAAATCTTTTTCCGTTAAAAGAACTATTTTCTCGCCAGTATCCTCTACTGCTTTGAGTTTGGTTTTTACCCATTTATTAATAAATCT
>SMYQ01000264.1 GCA_007050885.1 Candidatus Bathyarchaeota archaeon | reverse complement strand
GCCACTATGTGGAGCCAGAATACCCAGAGTTTGACGAATCAATATTTGGATAGACCATGTCCGTAAAGTATGCAGCGCAGAAGGTGGGCGATAATCATTGGGTTCTCCCAAAGATTGGAGACATGAGGATCGAAGCTCACGCTTTCTTATCACAACACCTCTTCGATTTGTCAGAGGAGTTAATGTGGCACCAGATTATGCAATCTGCTTCGTACGAAGGCGTGACGGGCGCATATCTAATGCCCGATTGCCATATGGGCTACGGAATTCCTGTGGGTGGCGTTGTAGTTACTGATGATACCGTAATCCAATCTGGGTCTGGGTACGATATTAGCTGTGGCGTTACGTATATTCGGGTTCCAGATCTCAGTGCGGAAGATGTTGCTTCGCACAAGAAGAGAACACAATGGGTCCGCGATTTGTCTAAGCGAGTGGCTTTGGGTGTTGGTTCTGATCGACCCGCACTTATGCCGGAGTTTAAGCAGAAGCAAGTAGATGACATTCTACGCTACGGAGCCAAGGCTCTCGGTGTAAGCGCTGATAACTGCGAGCGACAGTACATCAAAATCCCAGACGATGTGGACCTCACTACGATTGAGAAAGCATACAACAAGGCCAGGCCACAGTTGGGTTCTTTAGGTGGTGGCAACCACTTTATTGAGATGCAGGTGGATGAGTATGATGGCTCTGTATGGGTGATGATTCACTGTGGTTCTCGTGGCTATGGTTGGCAGACCGCTAATGAATTCTTCAAGCGAGGCGCTGCTAAGCGCGGTTTGGCTCACAACGCTAGAGAGCGCTCTTGGCTACGACTAGACGAAGAGCTGGGAAAGTTGTATTGGGCTCACCACAATTCGGCTGCGAATTATGCAATAGCCAATCGTCAAATTATTGTTCGAGGTGTGCAAGAATCTCTACAAAGGATATTCAAAGCACAAGGTGAAATGTTCTACGATATTTCTCACAACCTCGTTCAAGAAGAAACTATTGTACTGCCTGACGGGACAACCAAACGAGGGTTTGTTCATAGGAAGGGTGCGACCCGCGCTTTTCCTGCTGGCCATCCTGATTTAGTCGGAACGAAATGGGAAAGCACCGGACACCCATGTCTTATCCCAGGTAGCATGTATCACGGTGCCGCCATACTTTTCCCCAAGGAAAACGCGTATTTAAGCGGCTGCTCTGTAAACCATGGGTCGGGTAGGGTACTTGGTAGGAACGCCGCCAAGAAGAAGCTTGAGCATAAGCAGGAGTTTATTGATAACAAGATGCGTAACGTTGAGCGCAAGTTTGGTGGAACTATGATTCGAGGGATTGTTGGAAACACCAAGAAAACTCCGCTCGATGAGTGCGATCATGTTTACAAGAATTTGGATGAGGTACTAAAAGTTCTTGAAGAAGAGAAAATCGCAAAGGTGGATCAGCGAATGTATCCCGTGGCCAACCTAAAAGGCAATTAATGAGCAAAGCCGTAAAAATCGAATTAGATGTGGTAATGAACGCAAATCAAGCTCCCAACAGAGACATAAGCCCTACTAATTTTGTTGGGACGCTAGAGAGTATTATTTGTACAGCGGTCCAATCGAGATTACCACTTTGTGAAGTTGAGATTCGCAGCTTAAAAGCGAACTGGCCTGGTGCCCCCGAAAACTTCCCAGAGTATGATATAGATAAGAAGTAGATATGAAAGTAAATCGCATTATTGTTCACAGCAACTGCCCTGATGGTATGGCGTCTGCCATATTGCTTTACGATGCATTGAAGATTGTTCCGGAATTCCACCAGTATGGAACTGATAGTTTTGAGAACCTGAAAGTTACTCCGAGAACTTTGTTCTGCGATATTAGTCCTCCGAAACATTTGGTAGACAAGTTTGTGGAGGCTGAAGGTATCGTATTAGATCATCACAAGGGCGCCGAGTCTTCAGTTGCTAAGTTTGGGGAACGCGGATACTTTGCTGACGAAAAGAAGGAACCTGGTATTTCTGGAGCGTACCTTGCTTTTCGAGAGGTTTGGCAACCAACTTTTCTGTTTGGAAGAGAAAAGGAATTTCCCTGTGCAGAGAGGTTTGCTACGCTAGCTGGTATACGTGATACTTGGCAAAAAGACAATGGACAATGGACAATTGCTTGTTATCAGGCGGCAGCATTGACATTCTACCCATGGTCGCATTGGAAAGATCAGATTGACCGAAACGGTCATGATGGCGATGATAGATATCTATTGTTTGAAGATGAAATGGCAGTGGGCAAGTTGATATTTGACAATCGACTAGCGAAAGCTGAAACTCGCGCTGCAGGAGCATATGTAACAGATTTCAATGGTCTGCGTGTGGCGATATTCAACGATCCCAGTGGGCTTACATCCGATGTAGCGGAGATATTAAGACGGGAAGGGATTAATATCGTCGCCGGATTCTTTTATGCAGAAACGAGTAAAGAAAGAAATTTTCCGGTATTATGTTATAGTTTGAGATCGGATGGCTCTTTCGACGTTGCAGAGTTTTCTAAGAAGTTTGGCGGTGGGGGACACACAAGGGCTTCGGGTCATAAAAAAGAAGCATGTGTGGATAATGACCCGTTTTCCATCTTTCTCAATGATTTAGAAACTCATGGGCATTGATGATAAACTATTAGACTGGCTGGAGAAGATGTATCATTTCGATACATCGAAGTATCAATACGTGTTGCCGGTCGATGGTAGTGAAGACTCCGAGCTTCTTAAGATTGGCATAGACTTCGGTCCATTTCAGAAGGGTGATAACTGGCGCGGCGCCAATCTTCCATCTGGTTGGGTTTACCATAAGAGAGAGAAAGAGTCGCATATCTGCGATGATCGCGGTCGAGCTAGAGTTGTTGTATATATGAAGCGTCCTCTGGTTAGACCTATAATGCGTTTTCGTATTGGTCGCGATCCACACATAGATAAGCCAGATGAAAATGTCTTGTTTTGTGTATGGGATGCAAATGTTCCATATAAGGATAAACCAAAGGTGGTACTTTCATCGGCACATACACTGCCCAATAGGAGTAGACACAAAGAAGTTTATGAGAATAGGGTAGAGATTTACCAAAATGAATTCGAAAATAAAGCCCGAGCATGGCTAGATGAAAGATATCCAGATTGGAAAAGTCATAGTGGCCATTGGGATGAAGAAGATGATAAAGAAATCAGCAAAAAAGACGAGCCGGAAGAAGCGGAGCGAGCTTCAGGCGAGAGTGGTGGAAATCAAAACGAAGCTACCTAAACTGGTTAGAGATAAAGTTCCGGAGCATATTGTCAAAGACGATCTAGTACCTGTTTTTCATTTTGCTACAGAGGAAGAATACCTCGCCATGTTGCAAAAGAAACTCCGGGAAGAGATTGAAGAGTTTATGGATCCGGCACATTTTCAGGAGTTTATGAAGGGTGACTACTCTGAACTGGGTGATGTCCTCGACGTAATCGATTGTTTGATTAGAGCAGGGACCGGGCAGGCCGCTCATGTCGGCTCACCAGAGGTTGCGATTCATAGACAAGAAAAAGCCGTAATGAAAGGCAAGTTTGAAAAACAGATTGTACTAGAGAATATTGTGGACAGGAGAGAGATAAAATGAAAGCTATTGATGACTTCAGAGACCCGAACTATTCATTTCTTATGAATTCACATCCTAGCGATGTGGAGCTTGATGGTCAGTATTACAGAACACTGGAGCACGCTTTCCAGGCAGCAAAGACCGATGACCATGATGATCGGGTTAAGATCAAGTTTGCACCATCTGCTAGAAAAGCCAAGCAAATCGGACGCAAAATCCCCATTCGTCCCAACTGGGATAATGAACGTGTCGATGTAATGCGTGATCTGTTGAAGAAGAAGTTTGAGGACGAAGATCTACGCTGCAAGCTTCTAGCAACCAAGGATGCTCAGCTTATCTCCGGTGGGGATAAGTTCTGGGGCATGGTCCAAGGTCAGGGCGAGAATCACCTTGGGAAGCTTTTGATGGACCTGCGGGCCTCTATTATCCAAGAGAATAGTACAACTCTTGATAGAGCTTGTAGAGACTACCTAGAGGCATGTGGTTGGGCTCGTGATGCTGGCGGAGATGGAATGTTCGGTGAGTGCTGGACTCCTCCTTGGGACGAAGACTGCCAATATTCACTCATGGATGCGGTTAGCGAACAAAGAAAGCTAGCCATGGACTCGGCTGATTCTGACGACGATGATGAAGATGATATTGATGACGAGCCGTCCATTGATCATATGCCGCTATAAATGAACCAAACCAAGGTAGAGGAGTTTGCAGAGAAGATTGCCGATAATCTTCTGAACGACCCACAAAAAGCGAAGTGGGAAAACT
Organism: Candidatus Bathyarchaeota archaeon; assembly: GCA_007050885.1. Next base: position 435 of record SMYQ01000264.1, on the reverse strand, counting down.
CCGATGTATCTTGGTGGCTGGCCAAGCTTGCTTCTGAAGTCAATGCGATTAGTAGAGCATTGAACGAAAGTCAGACTGTTGACGTTGAAGATATGGCGGTTAATGCCGCTACTTTAGCTTTGATAATCGCGTACTTACAGGGAAAGAAAGCGGTTAAGAAGAAAAGAAAGCGCCGCACAAGGGCCAAGTAATAATATTGCATCTCTGAAAAGAGGTGCGAAATGGATTTTCACGAAGAAGTAAAGAAGGTTGCCGCTATCGTTGAGACTTTTGTTAAACTCGCAAAAGATAAGAAATGGATTCAGAAGTCTGTTAAACGCCCCGGCCGTTTTAAAGGCTGGTCTCTCAGTAAAATGAAGAGCAGGTATAACGCCCTAAAGAAGAAGGAAGATAAAACAGAAGCAGAGATTTCCGAAATGCGTGCTCTTGCTTTAG
>SMYQ01000073.1:2947-4772 GCA_007050885.1 Candidatus Bathyarchaeota archaeon | reverse complement strand
TGAAAAGTCGAGTATTTCTTATGCATAATGTTCATGAAGATTTGCCAATAGTCTTCCATACGCGTTGGGTCATGAGCTATCTTAGAGGGCCACTAACAAGACCACAGATTCGAGAATTAATGGAAACAAAAAGATTACCCACACCAAAAGTAAAACCATCTCCTGCAGTCGATACCATTCCAGTGAAATCAACTATTTCAATGCGAAGACATGTACCGTCAGCCCCACAGCAATCAGCAGATTATTCTAAAATCCCACCAGCACTAGATCCATCGATAACTCAAGTCTTCCTCCCTATAGAATTGGGAGATAGAAAAGCCATTAATCAGTTGAGTAAGAAGCTTGGTCGAGAAATCTATGCTGATACTGCTAATCTTATTTATGAGCCGGCAATCCTAGGACGAGCAATAATAAATTTTGTAGATCGCAGAAAAAATATTGATGAAGAGATTGAGAAAACATTACTAGGACATTTAAACGGTGGTTTGAGTGGGATTGATTGGGATCAAGCTGAAAAATTATCATATGAACTCGAAGAACTATCAACTGTTCCAGAGAAAATTGAAACAAACAATGACACCTTCTTCGCTGCTATCCCAGAAAAAGCGAACAGCTCCAAAGAGATCAACAAAATTTCCAAAGATTTCACCAACTGGCTATATAGAAATATGGAATTAGAACTGAGGAAACATAAGAAACTAAATATTTTTCAACGTCCGAATGAAAACATTAGAGATTTCATAATTCGCCTACAACAGGCAGCTCGAGAACGTCGCGATGAAGAAGTAGACAAGTTAAATGACAAACATTCTAAGCAAATTGACCGCCTTCGAAACAAACTTCGAAAATTAGAGAGAGAATTATCGTCAGATGAGGCAGAGTATGAGGGTCGTAAACGAGAAGAGATGCTGGGGATAGGGGGAACTGTAATAGGTGTACTTATGGGTCGACGTCCAACAAGTGCAGGGACCACTATATCTAGAAGACGTCGGATGAGTACAAAAGCCAAGATGGATTTAGAAGAAACTAAGGAAGACATCGATGAATTAAAAAAAGACATAGATGATCTTGAGAAAGAACTGAAAGAGGCCACATCAGAGATATCCGCAAGATGGGAGAATGTTGATGAAGAGATTATAATAGAAACAATTAAGCCCCGAAGCACAGACATTCGAGTGCAATTGATGGCGCTTGGATGGACGCCTTTTTGGTCAATAAAATATGTGGAAGGTACAACCTCACGCAGTGCGAAAATTCCTGCGTATGTATGTAAATAATGATTTCTTGAATGCTCAGGAAAATTCTTCCCGTCATATTTAAATGACCCACTTACCATGTCAACTCATAATATAATAATTTCATGAGTGAAAAAATTGAGATGCAAAGCACTATTTGTGATTCTTACATTAATAATAATACTTACGTCTAATTCATTAGGCTCAATTCTAATCAAAGAAACCATAAACAATAATTTTCCCGAACCTTACGTCTCAGCACAATATCCTTATTCCACATATGTTACACATTCCCGATATTTCGTAACAATATCCATTTCAGGACTTCCTTCAGAGTATTCAGCTATTGTTAAGATAAATGGAAATGATGCTGGAACAGTTAAAGGGGGATCATCTAAAGAATTTGAAGTTGAAAGCATCAAGTCGAATGTTTTCCAGATTGAAAATCAAATATCTGGGAAAGATGGTGTAAGGTATATTTGCCAGGAATCTACTTGGACGCTTGATCAAGCGCAAGAGCCCTACACGCCTTATGCATATTATCACTATCCATATTATTCACACTATTATCCTCCTTACTATGACGGGAC
>SMYQ01000073.1:0-2847 GCA_007050885.1 Candidatus Bathyarchaeota archaeon | reverse complement strand
TACTACGACAAGTGGTACTACGACAAGTGGTACTACGACAAGTGGTACTACGACAAGTGGTACTACGACAAGTGGTACTACGACAAGTGACACTACAGGAATAACAACAACTGACACAACAACTACAGGTGCAACAACAACTAGCTCAACTCAACCCACAACGACCACAACATCTGCAAGCACGACAACAACTAGTACAAAAACTCGCCGTACAACAACTTCAGGAACCACATCAACCGAGACACAATCATCTCAGCAGGAGACCGAGAGTGCTCATGATTTAAAAGAATATGAAACAATTACCAATGCTGCCGCAATATTGCAGATAGTATATCCAACTCCAAGTTCAAATAAAATAACCGAGAAATATCAACAAGTAGGATATTATCAAGATTCAACTGCCTATGCGGGATCCTATTATTTTGACGATTACCTATACAATCAATATTATCCAAGCCCCTACTATTATCCATATTATGATTACCCATACTATAATTACCCATACAACTACGGTTATCCCCGTAGTTCAACACTCGAAGCATCCCACACATTCACATACGAGCCAGAATATATGCTGACAGTCCAGAATCCACATGGAGCATCAATAGAAAAATCCGGATGGAAACAAAAGGACACAACTGTAACGCTGACAACACCAGAGAAGATTGAAGAATCAAATACGAAAAGATATGTTTTCAAGGCTTGGTATATTGATGGGTCGGAAAATTCTGGCAGTACAATCACTCTGACTATGAATAAACAATATGATGCTAGAGCAGAATATGAAACACAATACTATCTAGAAGTAAGATCTGAGATCGGTAGACCACAAGGCTCTGGATGGTATGATGAAGGATACTCTGCAATGATTACAGTTGATCCTGATGCTCCGATTTTGGGGTTCTGGGGATCTTTGGGAGCAAAGTATGTCTTCGATAGATGGAGTGGAATATCAAGTGGAGATGTGTTTAGTGCAACGACCAAAGTTGTGGTAGAAAATCCAATGACGGTAAATGCGATCTGGAGGGCGGATTACTCGTATGCTTACATGATTTTGGCAATAATCTTGGTGGCTGCTTTACTATTGATAGTTGTTACAGTAATCGCTTTGACAAGAGGTATTGGCTTTAGGAGAGAGAGTGGATCACCCCCATTGGATACGCTGAATTTACGATATTCTCAAGGCGAGATATCAAGAGCAGATTATCTTAAAATGAAGAAAGACCTAGAAAAGTCTTGAAACTTTTAGTATTTTTCTTTATTACATATTATAACATTAACAGGGTAGAAATTATCTCGAACTGGACTTAATTGCAATACTGAAGTTCATGGTATCTGTTTAAATGGAAACAGTAGAACAAATCCAATTAACACGGCGAATAAATAGCATAATATCACAATCTTGTCAGTTTTTCGATCATAGAATAAGTATGAAATTGCTAGGCATATGCTTGGAAGAGTGGGAAGAAAGTAAAATAGATACATTATTCGATGAGTAATGATTGACATGGGGTAGAATGGTAAGTAAGTTATAGCGAACCATATAGTCGTAAATAGTGCTGTTTCGTCTCTTTTCTTATAGACCGCATAAATGCAATAAGCTATTGTTGGAATAGCTAGATATATGATGAGAGGATTGATGGCTCCTTGGAAGGCAACTGAAGGATGACTGCTGATCAATTTACCATTGGCACGGACATCTACGTTGACAGTTAAGTAAGGAATTTTTACTTCGTTGATTAACCACTGCCAGGGATAACTCTCTATTCCCTCAGGCACAGTTCTAGTCAAGGATTTGGTATAATCATAAATGTATGAGACGTGATCAAAGGGGTTGTTGTATCCTACCCATATTCTATCGAAAATTGTGAGAAGAATAACTCCAGTAATAATGTAAGTTATTGCATATTTTTCAAACCAAGTTAGTAGTTTTCTCCAATCCAAATTCTCGTGGGTACTCCTGGACTTTAGGAAGGTGTTAACGAAATGAAATATGATGATGACGAGGAAACCATATAGGCCTCCAAGTTTTGACAAGGTAGCTAGAGCCATAGAAAATGCGCTCAAATATGTTTTCTCTATGAGATACAAATAGAAACCAAGAAGCATGAATGCAAGCATGAAAATATCGAGAGTCGCAATTCGGCTGTGTATGAAAATTAGGTTACTGAATACGAATAAGAAGGCTGCGAATAATGCAAGCTCGCTTTTTTTCGATAATCTCTTGACAAGTAAATAAAATGCGAAAAGTGCGATTGCCCCAAATATGATACTTGGGATCCTCCATCCCCAAGCATTATCGCCAAAGATCATCATTGAAAAAGCAATAATCCCTTTAGCTAGAAATGGATGTTCACGGTTAGGATCTGTACCTGGGGTTGCATCGGAATAGACATCTGGATCATGTGGAATATTCAGAAGATTTCTAGCTACATTCACATAATATTTTTCGTCAAATATGAGACTGCCATCAGGTTTATCGATCCATAAGAATCCTAGGAGTAGACTTGCTAAAAGTAGATAGATGAATATTCTGTCAAAGATGTTTTTTCCAGGATCAAAGTCTGATTTGAATGGTCCGAGAAAACGGCTCATATCTTGTCTTTCCTTTGTTTCTAACATCTAAATTAAATGTTATCGCCGAAAAAGGTTCTTACTCGATTTATTTGTATTTTTTACATTTCATACTAACGCTTTTATATTTAATTGTGTCAAATTTGACTGGGTTGGTTATAATGGGGAGAAGTCATTTATTCTCTGTTTTTACAGTACTGATTTTATCAACATTATTGATAGGTAGTTCAATAGTTTCTATGAGCGAGGCGGCATCAATATGTCCAAATGGAA
>SMYQ01000055.1 GCA_007050885.1 Candidatus Bathyarchaeota archaeon | reverse complement strand
GCATGTAACATGATACGAACCATTTTGACAGAACAATTGATCAAAGATGTCAAATCAACTACGTCAGGTTGGAACGAGTAAGAAAAGGAGAAACAAATAATGCAAATATTGAGCTCTAAAAAAATTTCTGAGATTCGAAGTTTAAAAATCATAAATCATCTCGGAGGTGAGAACTTTGACTGAACAAAAGAATAAGCTCCTCATAGTCTGTTCAAAGGGCACCCTCGATATGGCTTTTCCACCTTTAATGATGGCTACAACTGCCGCATCAATGGATTGGGATGTTCATCTGTATTTCACCTTCTGGGGCATGGATATCATTACAAAGAAGAAAAGTCTCAAACTATCTCCAGTTGGAAATCCATCATTGCCGATGCCCAATATACTTGGAATGTTACCTGGAATGACAGCCATGGCAACCAAGATGATTAAAGGCAAAATGAAGAAAATTAACATGCCAACAATCGAAGACATGATCAAGATGGCGAAAGATACGGGAGTAAAATTCCATGCTTGCACACCTACAATGCAATTGAGCGGAGTAACAAAAGAAGATTTAATCCCAGAAGTAGACGATTTGATTGGAGCAGCTACATTCATTGAACTATCAAAAAATGCAACTACGACATTATTTATCTAAACAGATGGGGAAGAAAATTTATGAGTGAGAATGACCCCAGCGCAAAACTTGATGTACAAGGATTATTCTGTCCAATACCCATAGTCAAATTAGTAGAAGAAATGAAAAAACATCCCACAGGAACTGTAATCGAAGTCTTAGCAACAGATCCCGGAACACTAGCTGACATTCCAGCATGGGCCAAATCCTCAGGCAACGAAGTTCTCGATACCAAAAAAGAAGAAAACGTCTTCAAATTTCTGATCAAGAAAATTAAATAATCCTTTAACGGAATAATGTGGGCTCATGTCCACTAATCCGATCTTTTTTTTCATAACAGCCATCTTACCTTACATAGCGTTAATCATACTCATAGACGGTATCATATACCGATTGTACAAATGGGCTCGAAGACCCAAAGCAGCCGCGACTTTTACAGTTTATCCCGCATCGAAGGGATTTACAAGAGCCCTGCCCAAAATCCTTGGACAGATGTTTCTATTTCCTAAACTTCTTCGAGAAGAAAAAGCTCTATGGGTGGGGATATTGTTGTTCCATCTATCTCTAGTGATGGTTATCGTCAGCCATTACAAAGTTTTTTTCAGATACTTGTGGTTCTGGGAAAATCTAGGTGTTTCTGCAAATTCATTCGCTTTAATCTCGGACCTGTTTGATGGAGCAACAGGCGTAATCATGGTAACATCCTTATTATTTTTGTTTGCACGTCGGTTTCCGAAATTCCTCCGCAAACTATCAATTCCAGAAGATTATCTAGTATTATTGCTGATTTTAGGAATAGCAATTTCAGGGATCTACATTCGCTTCATATCAACGATAAATCTTCTTGAATTGCGAAGATACTTTTCAAGCTTAGTTACTTTTACACCTTCTAACATACCCACTGATCCAATCTTTCTAATCCACTACAGTCTCGTAATGATTCTGATGATTTACTTCCCATTTGGGAAGCTAATTCATACAATCGGAGCAGGTTTAACACAATTACTTGTCAGGATCAAGGTGAAATGATATGCAACCCAAAGAATTAGCCAGCATACTTGAACAGAAACTCACCAGACCTTCAATCTACCATCTTGATGTATGCACAAGATGCAATGCTTGTACCGAAAGATGTCACATGTACGCTGAGACCAAAGATCCCATTCACTCTCCTGCCTACAAACTCGCGCTTCTACGCAGAGTTCATAAACGATACTATACAATGGCAGGAAAAATTGCGCCAAAACTCTTCAAAGCAATGGAACTCAATGAAGATAATTTAAAAGAAATATCAAGCGCGATGTTTGAATGCACAGGCTGTAGGAGATGTACAACCCATTGCCCGTTAGGAATTGACCCCCCATGGCCAGTCTCAACAGGCCGATTCCTTTCATTCAAAGCAGACAAATCACCTGAAATGCTTTCCATGTTATCCAACATGGCAATTGAGAAGGCAAAAAATATCTCAGAATATTCAGATCTATACCTTCAGCAGATCAAAGAACTTGAAGTTCAGCTACAAAAAGAAACTCAAGATCCTAATGCAAAGATTCCAGTGAAAAACAAAGATGCAGAACTTGTTTACATACCAATTGCTGGCGCACATACAATAATGCCTGCAGCAAAAATATTCAATGCGGCTAGTGAGAAATGGTCTTTGAGTCAATTCGACTCAACTAATTATAATTACTTTTTAGGTAACGTTGAAGCGGCTAAAGAAGTCACGGGGGAACTGATTAAGGAAGCTGAGGATCTCGGAGTTAAAACTGTAGTCATGTCAGAATGTGGCCATGGTTTTCGTATAATGAGACACCTCGCAACAAAATGGTTCAATAGAACGTTACCTTTCGAAGTTAAGAGCATAGCTGAGATTATGGCAAAATACATTCAAGAGAACGCCGTTAAGTTAGATCCTTCTCGAAATCCTGGAACAGTGACATATCATGATCCTTGCCAATTAGGTAGAAATGGAGGAATTTACGAAGAGCCGCGAATAATACTCAACCAAGTTGTAACTGAGTTCAGAGACCTTACACCAAACAGAGAGTATAATTGGTGTTGTGGAGGTGGAGGTGGGCTTGTGGCAATCCCGGAATTTAAGGAACTAAGAATGAAGACTGGGATGAAAAAAGTCGAACAGATAAGAGAGACAAAAGCGAATACCATAACTTCAATGTGTGAAAATTGTCGACTACAACTTATTGACCTGAATGATCATTACAAACTTGGACTAGAAATCACATCATTATCAGATCTTATGGCTAACGCTATCATTCGATAATCTAATTCAAGGTGATGAAAAATTAAAATGATAAAAATACAAGGACTAAAAATCCATAATACATTCATAATTTCTTCAATTATTATCTTAATTAGTCTTAGTTGGGCGATTCAATTTTCCGTTGCCCAAGAAACTCAAGAGATTGATTGTACAGATTGCCATTCCAGAGAGATGGAGAGACACCAGTTTCCAAACTATCCTTGCACATCATGTCACAGCCAAGACATGTCAACCATCACGCTAAAAACTGGTTCAATAATTCCTCTGGAAGAATCAGCCCCATTATGCGCTCAATGCCATAATGATGTCCATGATGCTTGGAAAGAAGGAAAACATGGAATAACTGGATTCAAATGTATTGAATGCCATGATCCACATTTTGAAAATATGAAATCTCCCATATCGACTTTGAAATCGTTAACATTCTCATCAGTTCTTCAAATGATATCCGCTACAGGAGCCTTCATTGGCATCTTATTAGCCGTTCTTGCAGCAATTAAAGTAAAATGATAAAGCTAACACGCGTTTAAGTTATTTACAACTCAATAAACTAGACGCCCTATTTTTTAGTTGAAAAAAGTGTCTAACGAATTCCACGTCTAAATCTATGTCTACCTGACATCCAAATCCCATTTTTCTTTCCTTTTTTTGAAGCTCGACTATTTATGAGCCGAAGGAATATTTCATCAGCGATTTCTTTATCCACTGCTACCTGCGAAAGTCCTAATTGAAAAACATATGTTGGAAATGTCTGAATCATTTTAATACGCGTTCCTGGAAGTATTCCCATTGATATCATTCTTTGAAGTTTTTTTGAATCCTTGGTCTGAAGGTAGGCTACATCCCCTTCCTGTCCAGCAATCACATCAGATAATTTTGAAATTATTCCAGGCGTCTGATGAATTTCCTCAAGACAACATTTACCTCTTGGTATAGGCCTACCGTGTGGGCAAACACGTGGATGTCCTAAGAGGACACAAATATTCTCATCCACACCTCTACGCAGCCCATGCTCAAATTTACATGCTGCTTCCTCCAAGAAATCTTTTGACGCATCGATTATATCGGTCAATAATCTTTCAGCAAGACGATGTCTCCTGATTACATTAGTAGCCTCTTTCAGTCCTGTTGTGGTCAATTCAAGTTTGCCCCCTTTAAGATTGATCAGTTTAAGATTCTGTAACTCTTTTAGTCCATCATCATTCTCCGTCAAGTCAAGCTTTTTTAAGGTGCAGATTTCTTCGTTTTCTTTTCCAGTTATCCACAATCTTTCAAGAATCTCTTCGGATTCATCGCTTAGGTTTGTCAACTTGTACTTCTCCTTAGTTTTTTAAGAAACTTCAATAGTTTCGATTCAGCTGCAATTTCAAAACCACAATTTGGGCATTTAATAAAATTGCAGGAACCTGACATAATTGTAGGGCAGTTTTTACAAGCATCTATAGCTTCTTCTTTATCGAATTCATATCCACACAAAGTACACTTCAAATTATAATACCTCCCAAATTCAATAGGCTATTTAGTAAAAATCCAACGAAGAAAGCGAATGGAAAAATGAATAAAGCCATTGCAAGTGCGATTTTTAGGCCTCTCTCTTTAATATTTATGAAAAGCTGTGCGATACATGGAAGAAAGAGCGTGAGGGTAACAGCAGCTACCAACATAGAATTTCCAGACATAAGACCACCCTTATTGAGATCGAATAAGCCAGCAGCACCATAATCTCTTCTAAAGAATCCAAATAAGAAAGTTACAGATGCTTCTGCAGGTAGACCTATCCACTGAACTGGATAACTAAGCAACATTAATGCTAAATCAAAGATTCCTAAGATTTTGCCTATCCGTATTAATACACTTGCAAAAATAAAAATCGGA
>SMYQ01000234.1 GCA_007050885.1 Candidatus Bathyarchaeota archaeon | reverse complement strand
GTGTGCGCACATCTCCAAAGCAAGAGCCTGGCGCTCGATCTTTTAGCTCAGAGGCAATCTTCTTGTTGAAAGCCACCAACAGCCAGGTCTTGCCATCTGGGATGTGGTTGAGAGATTCGAGTAGTGAGGTGGTTTTTCCACTACCTGCCACAGCCTCTACTATGGTGTGGCCGTGTCCGGTACGGACATCGTCAAACAAAGCCTCTTGGTATTTGGACCATTTATGCTTCTTTGCCAAAATTCCCTCTATACTGTGTCACGATGTCAAGCCACTGAACAAGCCCTCATTGTTTGGTAATGATGCAGCTTGGGACAGTAAAGCCCCAGATTTACAACTCTAAATAGTAGCATGAACAACTTCCTCGACGAATATTACAGAAAATCTTCCGCTGGAACGTCGTGTTTTTGGGTAAACTCGTAGTGGATTTTGTTTGCTGTCGTTAGCAATTCCTGCAACCGTTTGACAGCAGCAAAGACCTTCTCCTGGACTGTCTTATCTTCAGCTATCAAATCATATGCATCCCAATCTTGCATATAAGCCGGATCAACTATCTGCGGATACACAGAACACGGATCACTGTCTTCGGAGGAAACTTCAACGACCACGTTAATCGGCATCTCGATACGCTCTTTACGTTCGCATAGCTTCCAGGCGGCTCGCAGATGTTCCACCTCTGCTTGCGGAATGTCGTTCCGTTTTACCTCGGCCTTCATGGAGCGCGCCAATTTAATAGCGGCTTCCATATCATCTAGCTCATCTAGATTTTTAGTAGCGTATTCGGTTGCAAGAATTGCAACGTCACCAACTTTGTCTTTCATTTTAGCTCTCCCAACACCGACATTCCAAGAGCAAACACGCGATAGTTGTCTCCGCTATCGTCGAATTCAATCTGCATGTACGAGTGCGTGAAATCCACAAAGATTGCAGTAACTTCCGTTCCGGCTGGAATATCCGCAATCTGGTGTTTCAGCTTGCAATTGTAGAACGAAAAGCATGCTGTATCCTGTTGGTCCCAACCATCCCAGGTGAATAGGTTTTCTTCCAATCCAGCTCTTTCTTTAATCATGTCCCACATAACTACACCCGCTTCCCAGTATTTACGCTTACTATATGCGCATCACTAGCCCATTTTCTGACCCGCATCAGGCGCAACATAGCACCTTCAATTGTACGATGCCAATAACAATAGCCATGCGCCCACACATGGTATCCAGTCTTCCGCATCATGATTCACCTATGTGGTTTCGATCTTGTGCATGTACCAAGTTCTGGCCTTGGCAGAAACGTCCTTGGAGACTTGCTTCCAAGTGAGCCCACTTGCCTCAAGCTCAGACTGGCATTCTTTATTCACGTCCTTGGTAACCCAGCCAATGAATGGTCCGATCTTTTTGGTGTCGTATTCCCCATCACAAGCCTCAGTAACGCCCTGTTCCAATCGTGCATCGGTAAGGACCAATTCTGCAAACTCAGTGACGGAGGCAGCTATTTCTGGGTCCACCTGGACGGCTTTCTTCTGTTTTACAACCTTGTGCTTTTCACCTTTTGCTTTGAAGCTCAGGTTGCTAAAGGACTCTCGACCGGCATGTACCGAAGAAACTGGATAGTATACGATGCCCTCACCGATTCCCTCCGCACCAAAAACGCTTTTGACCCAAGGGTCACACGCCTCTACAGCCTCTACCCTCTCGTTGATGAGAGAAACCGTCTCTTGCAACTCATCGGCACTCTTCGAGAAATCGATGGTGATCTCATCGTCCAGAAACGGAAGTACATATGTATCTGGTACTGGCGGAAGGAACATATTGATTACATCTGGGTCACTGATAAAAATCGGCAGCTCTTGTTTATCGACAACAATCATGACACTGAATAGCGCCAGAATCTTCTTGTCGATATTGTTGATCGCTGTGCCTTTTTGAATGCCCTTGCCACACCACTCACCGAAGAAGCATACGGATTTGACGCTCGATCCCGGCACGAAATTGTCCGCTGTCTTGCGGACGAAATGCCAAACCACACCTTTCCAATTTTTCTCGGTTTGTTGCACCCATGCCGCGAAACCAGCATTGTCATGGGACGTATTCAGGATGGCGGTACGACTTTGAGCCAACACCTCCATTTCAGGAGGCGCACCGTTATCGTGAGCTACAATCTGAACACAGGCGTTTGTGCCATGCAACTTGACTTTGCCTCGATATCTTACTTTGAATCGGTCTTTACAGATGTGCGGATACTTAGCTACGGCTTTTCGCACATTGTGGAATGACTCAATGCTTGGCCATTTAACGTGATGCATGAATTATTCTTACCTCGTCTGGCGAGATGGACACCATCTCGCCTCTAATTTCGAATTCTATTGATGCCCACCAATCTGGCATCTCAATATTATCCACGTATTGTGGTAGGTGTTTATCCAGAAATCGGTACATAAATCCATACTGTTCACGTACGGATTTACCTATGGTCTGTGACATTATCTATTTCTTCCACTTACCTTTCGGTATCTGCCAGCTTCTAGTATCTCGGCATTTGTAGCAAATCAGGGTGCCGTCACATCTATTGGGTAGGGCGTATTGATAAAAGTAATTGCACAGCAGGCATCTCATTCCATTATCCTGCATCGCTTGATTATAAGCGGTTGCGTACTTGGTATCACAATCGCATGTACCACCGCAATCGCACCCATCATCGCAGCTATCACAGCTTTTGCTTGAATCACAATCCGTACCACATCCGCCACAACCGTTAGAACAGTCACCCATATTGGCTCCTTTGTTAGGTGTTTCTACAATGCGATTTTATTTGCTGAACTTATAGGTTGTTTTGGATTTGTTGCTCATTTCTCTGTTCACTTGAAAGCGGCGGGCTGTCCAAGGCAAGACGAATCAATTCTATCTGCGTAAACAGAACTAGCTTCACATTTTCGTACACAGGCTCCTGTTTAGTAAAGGTGCGCCTTGCTTCTTTAAGCATTGGAAATACGTAATCTAGAGTCTCTTGAATGTAGGATACCTGCTTTGCTTCGCTGAAGACATTAGCCATAGTTTGCATATTATGCATCCTATCTGCACCCTTGACTACGGAGGCGATGGGGCTTTTGGCCATCTTGCCGTAGTAAATATCCATTGGCACTTTAATACCACGATGGATTTTTGTTAAGCGAACAACCGCATCCCGAATGGTGCGGCCAAACTTGGCTTCAATCTCGTCAAAGCTAACATCATGGTCCTCACACACATCGTGTAAGAATACGGAGGCTAGCGTCTCTTCGGGGAACGACAGAATATCAACTAGCGTTCTGATATACAAGGCAATCCTAATCTGGTGATCAAACTCCGGTGTATGGCCATCCTTGCGCAGTCCAGTGTGGAACGAAGCTGCAAATTCGAGCGCAGCCAGTGCCACATGATAGCCACGCCCTAATAGCCAATACCGGAGAGTGATGATCCTTTTATCCATTGTACTAGTTCTGCGAGTCGGCTGGTGCTTCATCTAAGAGGCAACGGTCCTCCTCTTCGTAGATAAAGTCACGTAGAGTATCATAATGTTCATCAGTTGGCATTCCACCAAACTCGTTTGCGAGAAAGATGTCGTAGTGACGCTTTCGTATGAACACGTATACCGTCGATCGGAGCTTGTGTTTCATGATCTTAGATCGTATCCGATTTGCTTCCTCTAAGGTCTTGACCCGGCACAGAAGTAAATCTGTGGACTGAGACCCGGAGCTTACTTTTTCGCGTTTAAGCATAGCTAGACCTTTGGATTCTTTTTGTTGCACGAGTCACAAAGACATGGTGCCCACAGCTTGTTCTTGCGTTTCACCGCTGGAAGATCTACCCGCTCATTGAGGCTAAATGCTTCAGTCGTCCCGCATTCATCGCACGCAGGTGGGAATCCATATTTTTGATCCAGCGCTCTACCCAACAGAAGACTAATGAATAGGTCATCATTCATAGCCAGATCTTGATCGAAGTGCTTGCTTTTGTACGGCGGCAATGACTCAGCATATTCTCTTAGAGCTTTAGACACCTTGAATGGGTGCGGGTCCTGCACGAAGTTTGGCCCACCACACCCATCGTTACGCACGTGAGCCTCGCCCACACCGGCAAACTTAACAATGCCAGTGAAGGCGAGAGTTTCCTGCGACATATTAGCCGCATAATCAATGCAACGCAGAGTAACGGGCCCGTGTTTTTGATTCTTTAGTCTCATGGCTGCTCCGGCATTTCCTCTTCTTCAAGTGGCCAATCTTTGAACCGCCTATAGATCTCAGACCATCCAACAGGTGGCGCAGAATGTAGCGCCGGCCTATTTCCAACGTCCACAGCTCGGAACCAATAGTCTGTGAGGTACGGCCCGTACTTGATCCAACTATATCTATCTCTTAGTTCGAACGTGAACGAAAACCCGAAACCATTCTCATATGGGACTTTGCGCACGTTTTTTATGTCAAAGAATCCGAGCTTAGTGAGATAGTCATCGTTGCAAAGCTCAGAAGATTTCTTTTTCCTACAACCCATTTTAGTTCATTTGCGATGAATCGATTGGCTCTTTCTTAGACTCTGCTATCCACTGGGACATAGGCCGCTGTGACGCCAGAACAGCCCCACCGTCGGCTAGCCTCATGCCTTCCATTGGGTTAGAATCGTAGAGCCTTGCGATTGGATAAAACTCAAGTTTACGGTTTGTTTTGTTAAGCTGGATAAGAGCCAGCGCTTTGCAGTGTTCTCCTGACTTCTTATCTACACATTCTACAATACAAATGTCCCCAGCCTCAAATGCATCTGCAACTCTGCTTAGCAATTCTGGAAAGAAGTCAAGCCCTGCCCCTGGAATTGGACCTGGCATTGTGTACCTCT
>SMYQ01000018.1 GCA_007050885.1 Candidatus Bathyarchaeota archaeon | reverse complement strand
TCAAAAGTGCAACCACTCAATCCTCCCCAAAAAGGCATATCCATAGTGAACTGTACCGCAAAGTTATGACTTCGGTCATGTCTTGTCTGATAACTAGCTATAACCGACGTTTGTTGAATGAAATTTTTAGGTGTGCCCCCTCCAATGTATACCACACCTGTGCTTTTTGCTTTCTCTGTTATTCTCGAACTTTCATCGACATCTTTGAATGCATTGAGTATTAGATTTCTTTTTCTTTTTCTATTAGAAAACATTAGAGAAAATCCTAAAGCACTATCACCAAAAGCTGGACAGAAAAGAGGAACTCCTTTTCTATATGAACTTACTATCGTAGAGTCTACATCACCATATTTATCGTAGAAAGCTTTTCCCAACTGCCATAATATCTCACGTGAAGAATACTGATAATTATCTTGAAGCTGTTCACTAAAAACTTTGTCTAGCCATCTATCAAACTGATAGAATTTATCCTCATCAGCATAAACATCATAAATTCGATCAATCCTATACCTTCTAAGCTTTCTATCATCACAGGCTTCATTTCCGAGATAATGTTTACCACCAGCTACTTCAAACGCATCATGATAGAAATTTGCTCCAGTAGATACTATTACATCAACCATCCTTTTCTTGATGAGGTAGGCCAACAGCCTTCGCATACCTGCTGGAATCATAGCACCAGCAAATCCAAACCATATTACTGTTCTTCTCTTTCTTAGCATCCTTGACCATACATCTACAGTTTCAGCTAGTTTTCTGCCTTGGAAGGCTGTAAGTTTCATCTCACTCAATATGTCGTCTATGCTTTTTCCTTGGCCTACTGGAATTGGTACAGTAGGACGTCTCAACATTTTTTTCATTATCTGCTTAACCCCAGCCAATCAACATGTGATTATAAATTAAAGGGAAATTCTAACGAATTGATGTATTCAAAACAAATGTAAGCTTTTCTAAAGTGAGTGAATTAACTATTAAGAAAATAATAATCCTCTAAATTAGAAAACGCTAGAAAAAAAAAGTCATCCCTATTATCACATATTAAAACAAATACTATATGCATAATAGGTACATCTAATTCAAAAAAATATGTAGGTAATTCTATAATGAAAGCTGTACTTCTCGATAAGCCTGCCCCAATTGAAGAGACTCCCCTTAGATATTCAGAATATGATATTCCTACAATAGAAGATGATGAAGTCCTAATCAAGATCAAAGCATGTGGTGTTTGTCGATCCAATCTTAACGTCATCGAAGGTGTTTATAGTCGACTTGGAATACCTTCTCTATCTCCAATCATTCCTGGTCATGAGATTATCGGATCAATCACAGAAACTGGATCCAATGTCAAAAATTTAGTTGCAGGTGACAGAGTTGGAATTCAACCATTATACTCAGCATGCGGAGTCTGTGAATATTGTTTGAGTGCAAGAGAACACCTGTGTCCAAACAGGCTCATAACAGGTGAAACTGTTCATGGAGGATACGCTGAATACATCAAAGGAAAAAATAACTACGTATATCATGTTCCCAAGGAACTCAAAGATCATGAAGCGGCTCCACTCTTTTGTCCTGGAGTCACCGCCTACAGAGCCGTAAAGCAAGCTAATTTAACACCAGGAAAGACTGCCGCCATATTTGGGATTGGGGGAGTTGGACACGTCGCTGTTCAATTTGCTAAAATGACTGGTGCCTCTGTTATCGCAGTTAGTAGAAGCAAAAAGAATTTGGAACTAGCATCAACAGTCGGTGCTGATAAAACCATACCTCAAGATGACAACTTGGTTCAAGAAATGAAAAAGATTGGTTATGTCGATTCTGCAATTGTTTTTGCACCTTCCCAAGAAGCAATTGACAGAGCACAGAGAATAACTAAACCAGGAGGAACTATTGTTTTAGGAGTTGCTGGAGATGTTAGGAAACTATTATTTTTCTTTGAGAAAACGATCAAAGGAACAGCAATTGGGACAAGACATGATATGAAAGAAGTATTGAAAATTGCTTCTATGAATAAAATTAGAATAGTAACAAATACCTATCCTCTTCAAGAAGCATCTGAAGTCCTCCAGAAGCTGAAAGGCGGCGAAATAAAAGGAAGAGCAGTACTTATCCCATAATCACATTTCAAATCAATTACAAATATTCTTCAAACGCATTTCAAAATTCTATCGGCCTACAGCTTTATCCAATAGTCTCTGAGCCTCTAAACTAACATCAAGTTTGAAAGGAACATTAACAGAGTCAATTTTCTCCCCGACAATTTCTATATCTTCCATGTTTGTTACTCCTAACCCCAAGCTCTCAGCTTTTCTAAAATAGAATAATCTTCGCATATCAAAACCTACAACTGCGCCAGCGACAGTATCGGCTGCCCAAGCATCTTTTGATGCAATAATCACACCAATTTTCACAGTATATCCAGTCGAGGGTGCACCCGGCCCATGAAGACCCCAAAGTCCATCAATTATTGCATAATTTGGCGGTGCAACCTGACAAACATCCAGAAGAGATCTACCCACATTTATTCCAATATTAAATTTCTTACCATTCCATGACTTTATTTCATGAAATTTAGGAAATTTCCTAACTTCAGGAAGAACCCCAAACATATTCTTGATTGAAAAAGTAATAGCTGAGTAAGGATCTGCTTGTGTTTTCATTGATGGCACAGAAATTCTTACACTATCCACATATTTCTTAGAAAGCTTCAGAACATATTCTCGTGCAAACATACTCCTTTCTGGTTCATCAAGCCAATCCAAACCATCTAAAGCAACATAGAATTGTGGATCTGGTATCTCACAATCAACCAGTTCATCGTTGGTTGCATTGATCAATTCTAGATCATATTTATCCGATAAATCATATATTCCATGTTTTTCAAAGGCTGTCTCAGTAGTTCCTAGAAGGGTGTCAGACTCTATCACGGCTATCTTGGAAGTCCTTTTCTTGACCAATCTTATTACTGCATCCATAACCTCAAAACTTGTAGCACATCCTTTTGGAAGCTCTCCTCGTTTGTATTTTGGAATTCTAACCAAATTTGGTTTGATTGTGACTTTGGAGTTTTCAGCTATAGTGCTTTCAAATCCACCAGCTAATCTAACAGTCTCTTCAATAGTATCATATGGATCCTTAAAATTGTCTACTTTTAAAATTGCTACTTTAGCTCGTTTCTCCATTGGAAAAGTTTACCTCACTGAATATTCTAAATCTATGCAATACTTTTGATATCTTCTATGTCTTAAAATTGTATGGTTCATCGTGAACTAATTAAATTATGAAAAATAATTATGGATTGTTTTTTTCAATAATTTTGACTATCACATAATAGCTACGATTCTAAAATTTTAATCATTTTTTTAACATCAGTTGTTGGCTCTTTACAAGAATAATTTGTACATATGTATGAAGTAGCCTGACCGTTAATACTAGGTTTTTTCATAATATGATGTACGATTTCATGTAACTTTGGCGATTCTTCTTCCGTGGGATTTAGAAGAAGTACTTTATTTGGCAGAAAATTTGCTTTTAAAATTTTTAACATATTTTTTGTGTCATCTGCCCTAGAATCACCAGCTATAACAACCTCATATGACGGTCCCAACAAGAAATCTAATGCAACCATTAATTGTGTAAATGATGATGGTGATTTAGTTACAATGCTTGAAAATGATTTGCAGATCTGAATTGCCTTTTCTTCAAATTCAATGTTAGCAGTTATACGACTTAAGCGAAGAAGATTCAACATTTGTACTGAATTGCCTGAAGGAATGGCTCCATCATAAATTTCTTTTTTACGAATTAGAATTGTTTCACTATCATCTGAGGAAAAATAAAATCCACCACGTTCATTATCCCAATAATATTTTAGTAAATAATCATTAAGTTCTAAAGCTGATTTTAGATAATCAACGTTGAACGTTGCTTCATATAATTCAATCAGTCCCCATATCAAAAAAGCATAATCGTCTAAATACGCATAGATGGATTGTTCATTATCTTTATAGAAATGGGATAATCGACCATTTGAAAGACGTATCTTACTAATTATGAAATCCGCTGCCTTTTTTGCAGCTTCTAAATATTTTAACTCATCTAAAATTTGGGTTGATTTGCTAAGGGCTGCAATCATCAAACCGTTCCAGTCTGTTAAAATTTTATCGTCTTTGTTTGGTGATTGGCGTTTCTTTCGTTCATCTAATAATTTCTGTTGAATATTTTTTATTTTCTTTTCAATTTCTTTTTCAGATAATGCTAGGTAAGATGCTAGTTCAGAAATTGATTTTCTAAGATATAGAATGTTTACCCCTAATCTTTGACCTGAACTTTCTTCAATAAAATTGCCCTCAGCCCTTATATCAAAAATATTAGAAGCAAAATCAGCATCTTCAACAAGAATTTTATTGATTTCTTCTTTTTTCCAAAGATAGTATGAACCTTCTTCACCTTCACTCTCGGCATCTTCGGCTGAGTAGAAAGCATCTTCAGACGATACCATCTCACGCAAAACATAGGTTAAAATTTCTTCAACCGTCTGTTTGAATTCAGACTTCTTTGTTACTTGGAATGCCTCTGTATAGACCATCGCCAATAGAGCTTGATCGTAAAGCATCTTCTCGAAGTGTGGAACAATCCATTTAGAGTCTGTAGAATACCTGTGAAAACCCCCACCTACGTGATCGAATATTCCTCCATTTCGCATGGATTGCAATGATCTATCTACCATTTGCAGAGCTCGAGCATCACCTATTCTCCTCCAATACCGGAGTAAGAAAAAGTAATTATGCGGGATAGGAAACTTTGGAGCTTCTCCGAATCCTCCATTAACTTCATCGAAACGCTGAGATAGTTCATTATATGCAATTTTCAAAGTATTATTGTCTAGAATCTGTCCTTGTTGGATATCTGTTATTTTACGTAGATTTGCTGTTATTAATTCTGCAGAATTCAATATCTCTTCAGATCTGGTGATCCAGAATTCTTCTATCTTGGGGACCAGCTCTAGCATACCGATATGTCCGAGTCTGCTTTGTTTTGGTATATAGGTACCCGCAAAAAAGGGCTTCTTGCTAGGTGTCATTATGATTGTTAGTGGCCAACCACAATTATTAGAAATCATCTGACAGATAGTCATGTATATATTATCTATATCAGGTCGTTCTTCTCTATCCACTTTAATTGAAACGAAAGCTTTGTTCATCAATCTAGCTACCCCTAAGTCTTCAAAAGATTCTCTTTTCATAACATGGCACCAATGACATGTCGAGTAGCCAATTGAAAGAAAAATTAACTTGTTTTCTTTTCTAGCTTTCTCGAATGCCTCATTACACCAAGAATACCAGTCAACAGGATTATGAGCATGTTGGAGGAGATAGGGACTTGTTTCGTTTATTAAATGATTTTCGTAATTATGTAATTTCTTTTGCTTATTATTTGAAAACGCAATCACGCCCTGCAATAGACTTTATATTCTCTCTATAATTAACGCTATCAGAATCGAACTTATCTTAAATATTATAAGGTAATTTTCGATCAAATAAATTAAATTATGTGGACTAGCTCATGAGATATAATGTTGAAGTTCAATTTAGAAAAGATAACATAATCATTGACCAAAATAAAATAATTATCGGCATAAGATCTCCACCTGTAAAAGGTAAAGCTAATTTAGAATTGATTAAGAAACTTGCGAGGCATTTCGATATTCCTAGTTCACAAATTCAAATAATATCAGGATTTAAATCAAAGAGAAAGATTGTAGATATTCAAAAATAATTTTCTAAAATAAGCCTATATGGCTATAATGATGCTATTGTTTCTGCTTTTGGTTTCTTTTTTCTTTTACGTGGTTTTCCTCGTTTCTTTTTTGGTCTTCCTCTTTTCTTTCGAGGTCTACCACGACCTTTTTTTGGCTCTGAAATCATATCTACTGCTATTTCTCTTATTTTATCTCTCATTTCATACGGTACTGCATCAATATCTTTCCTTAGAGTTTCAGCAGAATCCATCACATCAGAAATTATATTCGACGTCTTTCTCCTTGGCATTTTTCATCTAACATACTGAAATTGATAAATAAATTAAGCTTTTCGTTAATATTTTAATTTAAACTTGATTTATATTTAAATAATTAATATTAAAAAACTCATAATATAATTTAAAATAAAATAATGAACTATTCTAATTTGTATTTTGACAAGCATCTTTTTCTATTTCATACATATCTAAAAAAAGCCAATGTAATTAATATTATCTAAAAGTACCATATTTATTTACAAATATGCAAAAAATATCACTGCCATGAAAGCTGATACTATTCCTAAAAGATTCAAGATATTGATTTTCTCTTTCCAAAATATTATAGCCAAAATACTTGTAACCACGAAACTAAGTTGTACAATTGAAAAACTAATGCTAACTTCACCAAATTTTAGAGACCTTAGGAGCAATAAATATGATGTAGATAAAAGAACCCCACAAATTGGGGCGTAAATCATAACAACTCTAGATTTCTTGATAAGACCTTTTCGATATGAAAGCATGAAAGCATATGTAATGAAACATATTCCCTGAATAAACAATATTCCTATTGGTGTTGCCCCAGATAACATAGCTAACTTATAAAAGAATCCAAATAATCCATAAAGAAATGTTGCAAATATGAGTTGAATTACTCCAATCATAGAGGTGGTTTCAACATGCAGACTTTTAGATAATGAAAGTATGCTAAAAGCTGCAAGACAGATAGCAATAATCTTACCAAAAGTTGCGGTCTCTTGAAGGAAAAAAATTGCTAAAACTGCTGTTACTATAAAACTCAATCTAAATATTGGAACATTTACACTTGCTCCTCCTTTACCAAGACTCTTCAGAAAAATATACACTGAGAAAAATACAAGCGAACCACAGATAAAACCGAAAAAGATTGTCAGTAAGGATATCGCTATACTCCCAGAGAATAATATGAAAACGAAATTTGTCATATTAAAGAAAATGCTCTGAAAAGTAAGAAAAAAAGCTGGATGTGCTCCCTTGTTTCTTGCTCGCTTATAGAAAAAGTCGGATATTCCCGTAGCAAACATGCTTAGAATTGCTAGGGTAATAACATCAAGCATAGTAGCGTTACCTTACATGATCTGGTTATGTTTGTGAGAATGAGTTGAATTGTTTCAAGAAAATAAAAAGAAATGTTTTCTGAGTGGAGTAGGGAGATATAGAGATTTATGATGGATTCTTTTTTTCAATTATGCCGCCTCTCAAGCCACTTCAGTTTTAATGTAATGTATGTTAGAATTACCACAATAGTAGCAATAAGGTAGTAACCTATTCCTAATGCCATACCAATCGATGCAGTAATCCATAAAGATGCTGCTGTAGTTATACCAGTCACTTTATCTTTACTTTGAAGAATAGTCCCAGCTCCAATAAAACCTATACCTGCAACTATGGCTGCTGCTATACGAGCGGGATCAGAACCTGGAAACGCATAGAAGGATAAAATTGTGAACTGAGTCGAACCTAAAGCTACAAGAATATGTGTTCTAAGTCCTGCCGGTCTGTCAACTCTTTCTCTCTCAAAACCAATAAGACCACCATATATGAAAGCTAAAGCTATTCTTAATACAAATTCGAGTTCATATGATGTAATTACTGAAAAATTAACCATCTCCTATAAAATAATCAGATTGACTTAGTATTTTGTTTTGACTTTTATAATAAATTGAGTCTTTCAATTTAAAAATCAATCTGACTATATTAATCATAAAATAATAATTCTAAATAGAATTTAATTAGCTAAAACAAAGAAAATAATTACAGCAAATATTGCTCCTACGGTAGTTGCCATTAAGTTAACCATATTATTATCAATAAAGTAAGAACCTCTAACTCTGATAGTTTTATTTCCACAGTGTTTTTTATTCTCAGTAACATTTTGACATATTTGACATTTGAACATACCCTGAATACTAGCACCAATAAAACTATCAAAAGTACAACCTATCAATCCAGAAATAACTGCAGTTAATAAGATTATTCCATTATCATGATTTCCTATTTCTAAAAGCAAAACAGAAATTCCTATGATTGAGCCTCCAAGAAGAGTTCCCATCTCACCCATTGGAGAAATTCCTCCCGAAGTTCCAGCTGGAACTTTCTTTCGAAGATTTGTGATCAACCTAGGTTGATCTTTATTGAGAAGACCAATCTCAGTAGCAAGAGTATCTGCAGTTGCTGTAGATACTGCACCGATAAATCCAAACAAAAAAACTCCTAAAGATGAAAACCCTCCAGCTACGGCAAACAAAGTCGCGACGACTCCATTTGAAACGATATTTGGCCATGCTCTGGCTCCACCTTTCTCTTGGGCGAAGCCCTTTCTTCGTTTCATTTCATATTTGTATTTAGTAAATTGAGCTGCAACTGCATGAAAGATTAGAATAATTACAAACCACTTCCATCCTTCGGGGGGGAATACAAATATCAGAACACCTATGAAGAAAGCAGTAATTAGGCCCGAAAAGCTAACAAATTTCAATTTAAATGAGACTGCACCTAAAATTGAGCAGACAAGTACAGCCTGTACCCAAGTAACAATATTGATTTCCACTAGACTATCAGCTAATAGCTGGTAATCATCAAACCTTTATTTTTGATTTTGGTGTAATAATTGAAGAGCCTTTTATGAGATAGTTTCATTAACATAATTAAGAACGTAGGTTCCATGATTTCTTTTTTTGATGTAGGCTTGGTATTACTTGTATACATTATTGTTATTTTTATAATAATAATCTCTGAATACTTTAGAAAAAAGTTACAACTCAGTTCGAGAGTTACTAGGCAGGCTATACATCTTTTTTCCGGGGATAATATGCTTCTTTTACCTTTCTTTTCAGCACTAATTTATCCTCTAACAATCCCTATCGGTCTAGCTTTATTGACGCTTTATTCATTTCGTCGCCGTAAAAAAAGTATAATGTCTAGAACAATGATAGTAGATGAATATGATAAATATCATGCTTACGGTCCTCTCTATTACATATTATCAATAATGATACTTCTAATCATAGCTTGGAATATTCGCCATATCGCTATGGCTGCTGTGATGATAATGGCATGGGGAGATGGTGCTGCATCAGTTCTGGGCCCTCGATTCAAGAGGAGACATCTCTATCCAAATTCCAGTAAGAGTCTCGAGGGATCTATTGCAATGTTCATCTTCGCCATGTTGGGTGCCTCATTGGCTATGATAATCGCTCTACAATCTGGCTTGATATTTTCATCAATTACAATATTATTGATTATTTCCTTTATAGGAGCATTAATTGGAACATTTTCAGAAGCTTGCTCTATAGGCCCTTTAAAGCCATTTGATAACTTCACAGTCCCATTCTCGGCAGCAGCGGTCATGTATATTGTTTCATCTTTCTTGTAAATTGGATATTGAATTGTAAATATATAATGTAAAAAGGGGAAAGTTTGATCTTTTAGAACGTACTGATATTAAGATTTTATTCATTCTTTTTCTGATCTTTGCTTCGCTTTCTTCTTTGAAGATAATATGCTGGTATACCAATTATTATTATCAAGGGTAAAATTGCGGTTATCAATATTATTAATCCGCTAATTACTGCGAATAGACCTCTTATAGCGGTTTCAAATGTTTCACCCAAGTCCATACCTGGAGGTGTAAATGGTGATGGTGGTTCTCTCAAATTGACTTTAATCATTGACATTGTAACGTTGCGTTCAAGATAATTTATTTGACCTTGTAAGCTATCAATTTCTCCTCTAATTCGTGCTAGCTCCTGTTCGACCTTTAAAATCTCCTCGATAGTAGCTGTCCTGTTTAATAGATCTGTTAGACTTTGTTCCAATATCTCAAGATTTTGAGATCTAGCCTTGAGATCTATATATTGTTCAGTGACATCTTCACTGGTTGTTCTTTCATCTAGGACCTTTCCATAGGTTAGAATTTCATCTATCGTAGAACGAAACCTATTCTGTGGAATTCTTATACTGATATCAGCTATAGCTTGATTTCCGATCATTGATCGCGAAGTCCCAGCAACATATCCATTGTATCCTTCTGCTAATGATCTAATTCTTTTCAGTGTTCCATCTATATCATCTGTTTCTAAAGACATGTAACCATTGTAAATTATCATCCTCTCTTGGACAGTTATGTAGTCTATGCTCTCTGAATCTGAAATTGGAGCAGGTGCTTCTGATATAATTCTTGGTCCTGAGGCTGAATCTCCTCTATATGTAACTACTTGACTATCACTTATCAGAAAAGACCCAACGAAAAATGCTGCTGCAAATACAATAACGATAGCAGTAATAGAGAGAATCAATTTGTTTCTGAACATTTTCATCTCTTAATAGTAACGGAAATCAGCGATAAAGAGTTAGAGTTTGGAACATATTGTTCAGATACTAGAACAACAAGAAAAATGAATATGATTTCTTAATAATTTTAGCTAATTAAATTAGCTAAATCTAACTCGTCAGAATAGTTCGAGTTAAACGCCTTAGAATTGTTATTCCTGCATAGAAGCAGGAGAATTGAAATGCTAAATAGAAAGGCCCAATCAGTAGATCTATGTTCATATTATCACCTAATTCTGACACAAAACTGATACAAAGATGTAATCTCTATGCTACATATATGTAAGCTTTTTCATTAGAACCTATTAGACAATCCTTTTGGATGCCTTATCTCGCGATAATAGTTTGCACTATCAAGTTTTACAGAATTTTAGAACGTGAAAACACGAACTACCTAAGGACTTTCAAACCTATTGTCTTTCAGCTATCATTCTAGAAAAATATCTGAACGCTAATTCCTTCCATATTACAAGCCAAATGAGAACCATAACAGATGCAATACCAACTACTGCAACGCTCTCAAAGAATCTCCCAATTGTCTTAGAAAGAGTAACAATGAGTAGTGGTAAAGATACGAAAATTACTACTAATCCTATTAACATAGTGAGCCAAACAAAGAATATTATGAGAACCAAGCCAAATATTGCTCTCAACATCTAACACCAAATTATAAGTAATTGTGTAAGAACAGCAAAAATCGCCGATACTGCAGAGAGAATGAACATGCGACGAGTTACTTCAAATTCCTTCAAAGGTCTTTGCGCTAAGATCATTCGAGCCAATGTGATTGGTGCTTTACCATCTTTATTAACGTCAAGCCTTCCGTCTTCTAGAACTCTGATAGGTCTGGTCGATATCTCTTTTCTTTCATATAATCTTCCAACAGTTGCCAATCCATAGAATGCATTCATTATATGAGGCATCATAGCCGTAATAGCTGCCACTTCTATCCGACCATAAATAGCTAAGACTCCTATTGATGCCCCAATGAATAGACTACCTACATCACCCGAGAAGACTTTTGCTGGATATTTGTTAAAGATATGAAATGCAAGTAAACTTCCCAAAAGCCCAGCAGCTAATGCAGCTGCATCTACTCGACCCACCATAAGCATACAAATTATCATTCCAAAAATAGCTATTGAACATGTTCCTGTCATCGAGCCGTTGAATACATCAAGCATGTTGACAGAATTTGCTGTGACTGCTAGTGCGATAGGAATAAGAAGAGGATAAATTATGGTGAGTCTTGTCGCTCCTATAAAAGGAAACTCAGGATAAGGATTGTAAACTGCAAGAAATATGATCGGAATCGCACCTAGGGCTACTAAGACGGGTTTTAATCTTGGTCCTATCTTGGTAATTCTGTCAAGGATACCTACAATAGCAGCTATAAGTGTAGAAGATACGAACGCTAAAATCCATCTATTCTGTTCTGGATAGAAAAGACTGAAGATTATGGCTGAGACTGTAACTCCTATAACGATAGTTATGCCACACAATTCTGGAATTTTTGGCCTATCTAACTTATGCACATCAATTCCGATTATTCCATGTTTAAACATGAATTTTGAGACTGATGGTATAAGTAAAAGGGTGATAATGAAGCCAATTAATATCGTTATTACCATTGGAAGTATTATTTCAAGCAAGTCATTTTCTCCGAATATTCTTTATGATTCTGGTGATGAGTTTCTTGTATCTTAATGCTAGGGCTTCTACTTTCTCTTGAGTTTCTGCTTCTGCGAAAATTCGATATAGTGGTTCTGTTCCGCTTGGTCTTACAAGTATCCAGCTTCCGTCCTTTTGCCAGATTTTCAAGCCGTCGGTAGTTTCTATCTTTGCAGCCTTAACATTTGATTCAAGTTTTTTTAGAATCTTTGATTTTAGATTTACAGGGCAAGGAACCTTATCTTTGATATTGAAGAATCTTGGAAGTTTTTCTATGAGTTTTGATAGTTTCTCTCCCGAAAATGCCATTATTTCGAGCATTAATGCAGTTGCCATTGCACCATCTCTGACTGGGATATGAGGTCCATAAAATATTCCACCATTTTCTTCTCCACCAAGTTTTGCATCTTTATCGATCATAGTTCTAGAAACATAAGGTGAGCCTACTGGAGTCCAGATAACCTTTCCACCATTTCTTGAGGCAATTATTTCTATCATCTGCGATGAACTAACTGGTGTCACAATTTCTTCTCCCGGATTATTTCTAAGAAAATGTTCAACTATTAACGCGAAGCTTTTATCTCCCCAGTGAACTTGTCCCTTCTCATCTACGAATATTGCCCTGTCCGCATCCCCATCATGAGCCACCCCAAGATCAGCTTGACTTACCTTGACAGCTTTGCATAAAGATTCAAGATTTGCTGGTCTAGGTTCTGGTAGTCTTCCAGGAAAATTGCCATCAATATTTGCGTTGATTGTTATGATTTCGCATCCTAATTCTCTGCATAAGTAAGGTGTAACTAATGATCCTACTCCATTCGCTGGATCAACAACTATC
Source organism: Candidatus Bathyarchaeota archaeon (assembly GCA_007050885.1). The sequence continues at coordinate 8,467 of SMYQ01000018.1, read as the reverse complement.
TTGAGCTTCGATTTACTGATTTTTTCTTCATTGACCTTCTGTCTTATTGCTTCTCTATATGTATCAAGACCGTCTTGAATAGATAATTTTTCTCCTAAATGATTCCAATCTTTTCTTTCATATCTTTTCTTGAAGTAAATATTTTCTATTGTAAGTTCGTCCTTAGGAGATATTTCGACTCCGTCTTTATCAATTACTTTTATTCCATTATATTCTGGAGGATTGTGACTCGCTGTTACCATAACACCTCCATTAAGACCTTGTATTTTTGTTAGAAACTGTATTGCAGGTGTCGGAGCCATACTTGCTTGATATACTTTGCAACCAGTGTTTACTAATCCAGATGCAACAATATCTGCAAGCATTGGACTGCTTGTTCTGCCATCCCAACCCAAAAGTATCTTAGAGCTGTCTATCGTTTGATCGAAAAAAGTTCCTACAGATTCACTAAGATCTAACACCATTTGGGGAGTCAAATCTTTATTGAGAATTCCTCTCACACCATTTGTACCAAAAAGTTTTCTTGATGATTTCGCTTTCAAACGACGGCTCCCTCATTTTCTATACTAGATTTAATCTCTTTGTGAGGACATATCTGTATGTTATTTTTGAGTGCAACATTATCGCCGATATATACGTGGTCGCCTATAACACAATCTTTCTGGATCCTAACTCCATTGCCGATAACAACCCCCTCTCCGATGACAGCTCCTCTGACATTTGAATTTGTTCCTATTATAACATGATCAAATAATATCGAATTTGATATTTTACTACGCTCGCCTATTACAACGTGCTTTCCAATTGAGACATTTGGACCGATAATTGCATTCTGCCTGATTATAGAATTTGAGCCTAAGCTTATAGGAGGAATTAAATCTGAACTTTCATTAATTTTCGTGCTTTTAGATGACATCGGTTTGTGTTTGGATATTCTAGATAAAATTGTTGAGTTGGCTTTTCTATATTCATTGAATCTCCCAATATCAAACCATTCACTTCGATATTTATGACCGAAAAGCTTTCCAGATGAAGCTATTTTTGGAAAAACATCTCTTTCGATGCTAATTTTTTTATTTGGAACTATGTAGTCAAATACTTTAGCATTCATAATGTAGACACCCGCATTGATCCACTTACTTGGTATGTTTTCTAGAGACGGCTTCTCAACAAAGTTCAAGATCCTCATTGACTTGTCGAGTTCAACAACTCCAAAATGTGTTGGGTCTTTGACTTTATGAAGCATTATGGTAGTTATTGCTTTGTTTGAAACGTGTATGTTAAGGATCTCTTTGATAGGTGGAAAGGAGATTATGTCACCATTAAAGACGATAAAATCTTCATTTTTTTTGAAGAATTTTTCTGCTTTTTTTATCGCTCCACCTGTTCCAAGTGGTTCATACTCTAGCGAGTAAGATAATTTTACTCCTTCAGATTTTCTACCAAGATTCTTTCTAATAGTATCTGACATATAGTTGGTAGCTAGAATTGCCATATTAACTCCATTTTCAGATAAGTCTGATAGTATCCATTCGATAATTGTTTTTCCTGCAATTGGGAACAAAAGCTTTGGACGGGAACAGGATAGTGGTCTTAGGCGAGTTCCGAAACCACCTGCAAGAATCAATCCTTTAATTATACTCAACTCCTAGGTAACAAATTTATGATGAAATATCTAGACATGCATCCTTTGCTTCCATGAGATATTATTTTCTATATAAATCAGAAATTAAATGATAGGATTAGTCTTGAGAGGAGTCTACGTTCTATTAATCTCCGTGGAAGATAGAGTTCAGATTGAAGTTGGAGCTCTGGGACTAATAGATTTTGGACCTGGTATGTATGCATATGTTGGGTCAGCACTCGGATCACACTCGTCTTCAGTTGAGGGTAGACTCTCTAGACATTATAGTGATCATAAAAAGATGCACTGGCATATTGATTATATTCTTAAAGATCCAAAAGTTAAGTTTAAGGCTGCCATATTTTCTGAATCCCGAAAGGCTCAAGAATGCAAACTAGTAAAAAAAATTTGTAATTATGAATTTGCTTTTGTTGGACCCAAAGATTTTGGTTCTTCTGATTGTTCTTGCGTTTCACATCTCATAATTTTGAATCTGAGAGAGAATACTGCTAAACGATATTTATGGAATAAATTTATTGAGTTGGGTCTGAAACCGCAAATGTGGAAAATTAAAAGCTAGAGTGTTTTAGCTTCTTCCCAACGTTTTTGGAAAGCGTCTTTGAATATTCTTATCAAACCTACGTTCTCCGTATAGTGTGGTCTATAATATATCGGTCTTTCAACACCGGTCTTTCTTGTAGCCCATATCAGGAAAACAAGTGTTCTATCATCAATCAATGTTCCTCTAACAGGATACCACTCTTCAGCGCAATGACGTACTTCCACATTTAGCTTTTTCAATTCTTGTGCTCTTTTAACGGTATACTTGTCCTTGACTAACATCAGTATTCTTGCTTTGACTCCTCGGTCAATCGCTTCACTCATTTGTCGACTGATGTTTTCATACCAGTCAAATTTTTCTGCAAAAATATAGATGTAATTCTTTGCATCTGATATCATTTTTAAGGTATGTTCTTCCATTGATTCGAGATCTCTCACTGGAAGAATTATATCCTCGGGTCTTAGACCTGTTCTTTTTTCCCAATACGATGGATCCAGAGAAAGCTCAAGTTCTCGAATTGTTTCTTTTACCTGTTTCAGCTCAGAGTCAAGACTAAGAGCTGTTTCGTTTAATATATTTGATAGGAAATCTCGTGGTGCGTTGGCCTCAATCCTATTGCTTTTCACAGATATACAGCCTTTATCAACCAGATTCTTAATGGCAACTTCCACTTCTTGAGTTGACGGTCCAGAGCTTGTGATTACTTTGTCTATAGATTCCCCATTTGGTTTTTCTAGAAGATTCAGATAGATTGAGCATTCAAGCTCAGACATTCCAAGACGACGTAGTAGTTCACGGTCCTTAGAACCCTGAACATTGGAAACTTTTGTGTTACGCAAGGATCCAGATCATTTCCTGACTATATTTGACTCTTATCCATATATTGTCAGTAATGTCTAGATAAGTTTCTGAATATTGTCTTCTATTGTCTTCCTTGGGACAACTCCAACGAGATTCTCTATGAGTTCCCCCTCTTTGATAAATAACAATGTAGGAATACTCATTATTCCGAATTTCTGTGCAACTTTTGGATTATCATCGACATTGACTTTGCCAAATATCACTTTTCCCGAATATGCTTTAGCAAGATCATCTATTATTGGAGCTATAGCTCTGCATGGACCACACCATGGAGCCCAGCAATCAATGACTAGCCTAGGATAATCAACAGTAGCTTTGTCAAAGTTTGAATCAGTAATCTTGATAGGTGAACCTGAGTTGTCCATGCTTGAATCGGAATTCTCACTCATATCTTTCACTCAGCTCTCAAGTAGTTGGTACAACTCTCATTTAAGCACATCTCAATTTGTCATTTTAATTTGCCAATACTATAAGTCAGGTATGTGCTGTCTTAATCATCATCCTCTTTTTTTATCTTGTATTTTGCTGCTTTTATCAAACCTATTGGTCCTGTCATCATCATATCTCCTCCAGGAGCTGCAAAATGAGCTTTAATGTTAGTATTCTTTATTTTAGCTCTATTTGGACCCGTAATAATTATGATATCGATGTCTGGTATTTTTTTAGGTGTTAATGTATAGAATGCACCATGACCACCGTCTTGGAAGATAGTATCATTGCTAACTTCTCCTTTGATAAAATCTTTTACTAATGACTCAATCTTAGGTGGTGTCATGAGACTTGTGTGATGTTCTAAAAGAGCTAGTACATTTCCTTCTGAAATTATTGATGCTGTGAAATGTTCATTTCCGATATTGGTTGATAGGATTGTGGTTGCATTACTTGCTTTTGGATCTTCAAGACATCCCAAGATAGCTGCTATAGAAGTATCCATTACTATAGTTTTAACTTCTGGTATTTGAGATTTAGATGATCTAATCGCTGATTTCATTCTTTTGAAATGATCGGGTAATTCATCTTCTTCAAAGGCAAGGCTCTCCAGCTTTGGAAAATATTTTAATCTTCTTTCAATTTGATTTAATCTAAATTTTCTATTACTAATTTCATGTGTTGGTGTTCCATGATCCTGAACAGCTATAGCTACAATATCTATGTTTGAAAGATCCTCTTCGAATTTGCTTAAGAATTTTTGAATTATGCTTATGTTTATTTCTCTTGTTTCAAGCGTCTCACCGGAAAAATCTACTGGAGACTTTTCTTCATCTATTATTTGAAAACCTTGAGTTTCAACTTCTTCTAGTTTGTTTCTTATAGAATATGCTACATTTTTTGTAAGAATGACTTTTAATCCTTCGTCGAGATGGCTTTTGAGAGCCTCAGAGAAAGTTCCTCCACCAATGGTCTCACCCTTAATGAAAAGGCTTGATCGAATTTTAGTGAAATATTTGACTTTTTTTGAATAGACTGAAGCTGGGCTAGGAAGCACGATCTTTATGCAGTTTTCCAGCTCTTTTTGATCATCATAAAGTAGAATATCTTCTGTTCCTGAACCAATATCCAAGGCTAATATTCTCAATACAATATTTACCTCTCGACAATGGTACTGAATATTATCGTATAGATATTAGATTCTCTCAACTAGTGTAAACACAAATCTTGTCTTGAAAGGTTAATATTATTCATTATTCTAGAACTATCAATAACGATAGGTGGGAATAGAGTATAAAGAATCGTGTGCAGCCTGCAGAGAAATTGAAGCGAGAAATAGCTAGATCATATGACTCGAATCCTAAAGGTTGGAATGTCTTTGTCGGCCGAGATAATCGGAAATTCAGCCAAGCCCTAATATCAAATGGTTCGAATGTTTGGGTTTTGAAAGAAGAAATGATTAACCCATACAAGTCTGTTGGACTTGGTGTCAAATTAGCTGATCAATTAGATACTCTGAAAAGTTCAGTGCCACAAGAATTTGGGTTACGGCCACTAAATCAGAGACAAATAAAGGGACTTATCGACTTAACTAAGAAAGAGAAATCACCTAGAGATTTCCTACTTGGAATAATGAAATCAAAACCTGTCTCTTCAAGCAATATAACAAGTCCTTTGATTCTTCAAGGTCCTATAATGAGTACTGAGAATCCACTAAACCTACTCTCGGATAAGCATCGAGAGCTTGATCGTAAATTAAATAGTGAATTGAATAGACTGTTATTGAGAAAATATCCTCAGACAGTATTACCTTACCTTTGATATTTCTTTGATTTTTCCTTTTTCTTTCGAGGAATAGTTAAGTATCTTCACTTAATCATCATCTTAAGATGCATTTTATTAGTTGATGCTTTATGACTTTGAAAAGTCAACAGGTAGTAATGACAGCTCTGAATGCAACTCTATATGCAGTATTTGGTTACATGACATTTCTCGGAATATTTGCTCCAATAGTTGGTATTGTTCGTTTTTGGGGGCCAGCTGTTGTTGTTCCAGCAATATTTGCAGCCCTTTTTGGAGGGATGGTTGGTGGTGTTGGTGCTGCAATTGGCATCTTCATAAGTGACATGATTATCCATGGAAATATGCTGTTGAGTCTTGCTGTAGGAGTTCCAGCAAATTTTGTTATGTTTTATATTATTGGGGAATTTGGACGAACTAGACCCAAAATATCAGTAGTAAACATGGGATTGATAGCGAGTTGCTTAATCATTCTTGCAATGTTCATAATGAGGCTGTTTTTGAGTTCTGAATTTACTTTTGAAGCTATTACTATTCTGATAAGTTTCACGTTGATTAGTATTATTTTAGTCATCGTGTTGGTTAAGTTCTGGGCTCGTTGGCGCTGGTTTACAGTTGCTTCAATAGTTGGAAATGCTTTAGGAAGCGCGATAGTAGGTGTAGGTGTCTGGTTGTTCAGCCAATTTTTTATTCTCCCTCTGAACCTTGGTCATAAGTTATCCTTTACTGCAGCCGTTATCTGGTTCACATGGACATTTACAAATCAGATGCCTTTCTTGCTTATTTTCGGACCACCAATTCTAAAAGCGTGCTATAGAGCTTTCCCCTCACTCATTGAGCCTCGTTCTTTGGATTCATAAAGCGTTATAAAATAGTCTTATTGACTTGATCTTGAAAGCGGGGGTTGCCAAGCCAGGTCAAAGAACTCGGTTGAACCGAGGTTTGAAGGCGCAGGACTGAGGTTGTGTATGTTCATCTCTATGTTGATGTCATAGCAGAACTCCTGTCCCGCAGGGGTTCGAGGGTTCAAATCCCTCTCCCCGCACCATTTTACTAGCATATAACGCGCACTACTCTATTCGTGTCATACACATTTATCAAACGCTTTGTTATGGCATAGTTGAGGACTGATAATGATTAGAGATCAGCTTATTGGTACTTGGAAGCTCATTAGCGCATGCTCTATTCGACAGTCAGATGGAGAGGTACAGTATCCTTTTAGCAAGCAGCCTGTTGGCCAGATTATGTATGATTCTGCTAGGAACATGTCCGTGATAATCATGCGTCCTGAACGCCCGAAATCCTCTATTAATGATAAATCTCAAGCTACAAATGATGAGATCAAATCAGCCTTTGATGGATTCGAAGCATATTTTGGTACATACGAGATAGACGAAGAGAAAAAAGTCATAAGTCATCATATAGAAGGGAGTTTATTTCCCAATTGGGAAGGAATGACTCAGACACGATTTGCAGAGTTTTCTGGGAACCAGTTGACACTTAAAACGCCACCAATCACTTACGGTGGTGCAACTATTACTGGTACATTGGTTTGGGAGCGTAAATCATAAAGAGCACACTACAAAGCAATTGTTGTTTTTACCTGCTATTATATTCATAGTTCTAAAAGTGATAGCGCGCGCTTATCCCTGTGTTATTGAGGGACAATATCCTTTGATTATGTTATACTGGTAAATTGGTTCTGAAATCCCTCTTCTCAAATCAATTGTTAGCTACCTTAGCTCTTTCTTCTTGATCGCTATTTCTTAATTACAACATATGATAATATCATATGTTTTTGGTTGAGAACTTTGAGTAACACTCTGAAGATTGGAGCTGTTTCTGGATTAATCGTAGCTATAGGTTCGATTATTATAGCATCCATTTATTCTAATATCGCGTATGAGCTAACACTATTCTACATTATCAATTTTTTTCTACTGCTGGCTTCAGCCTATTATTTTATTATAGTCTGGAACTTTCAGAAACCTAAGCTGGATTATGAATTCTTTCCCCGAGTGAGCCTAATGGCTTATGGTTGGGAATCAGGAAACGTGATTGAGAGAAAAATAGAGAATTACCTAGCCCAAGATTATCCGAAAGATAAATTTGAAGTCATAATCTACGACAACAAATCAATAGATGAGACACCGCAAATATGTCGCCAATATGAAAAAGAAGGCTTGATTGAATACTACACGCCACCTAAATTTTATGACAGGAAGGCACCTGTTCTTGACCAAGCTATTGAGAAATATGCTGATAGAGAAGTAGTAGCTTTAACGGATCCGGATGGAGTCTGTGAGAGAGACTGGGTTAAGAAGATTTTGCAGCCATTTAAGGATCCTAAAGTGGGTGCTGTGGTGGGTGTAACACACTGCGGCAACTATCATAAAAATTTGTTCCTAAAATTCAGGGCCATAGAGGATGAGTGGTGGTACCACATAACAGTTCTCGGAAGGAATGGAAAGATCAAGATTACCGATTTTCAACCAATATGTGGCGCTAACTACGCTTTAAGAAAGACAGCTTGGGAAGATGTTGATCGAAGCCATGGAAATAGTTTGGTGGAAGATTACGAGATGACGCTTAGGCTTTTCAATAAGGGGTGGCAGATAGCTGCTGTAGATGCTCATGTCTGGCAGGAAGAGGTTGAGGGCATAGGCCAGTATATACGTCAAAGGCGGCGATGGTATTCATCAAACCTTAAAGAGATCTTGAGGGGTAAAAGAAAGATCGCAAAATCGTTAGGTGCTCTTCCTATCTCAATGCAGACAGTAACTTTCCTATCACTGATTTATTTCATACTAGTCTGTTTTTACCATGTTTTTCTAGGAGAATTTTCATTGTACACCATGTTCTTTGCTTTACCTTTCTTACTTAACTTTCTATCTTTATCATATGGATTATTGAAGGTGGGCAAATCAAACTTGATATGTTATGTGCCTCTCTTCTTTACATTTGACAGTGCACTGCAATTATTTGTATTTCTTGAAACAAAGCTTAGATACCGAAAAGAAATGAAATGGGTGAAGCTAGTTGAAGGTAAGTATTACCACGTCGGTACCGAACTCAAAATGGACTAAGCTAACTCTAAGAAAAAATAACCATTACGCATTTATTTACTGGTAAATTGGTGCTGAAATCCCTCTCCCCGCACCATTTTACTATAGCGCGCGTGTTAAAGTCAT
>SMYQ01000025.1:1795-5004 GCA_007050885.1 Candidatus Bathyarchaeota archaeon | reverse complement strand
AAATTAATATTGAAGAGGAGTGGATAATACAATTAAATATATGAGATAAAGGGTTGAACCGGAACTGAATAAGAATAGTCCACTCATGCGGGCAATAGAAAAGTTAGCCAAATTGAGGCTAAGTGAGATTGCATTAAGTAGGTTTGAAAGAATTGCCGCAAAAATGGGAGTGGATGAGAATAGAGTTCTTGAGCTCTATATAGAAGCCAAAAACAATTCTGGAAGAGAACGATTTAAAAATATTAGACATTCAGACAGGATTTTACTACTTCCTCAATGTCTCAGATCTAGGGATTGCACTGCAAAACTTGGAGAGCTAGGTTATGAATGTAACAACTGTGGAAAATGCAAAATTGGACCATTCATAGGTGAAGCTAGATCTTTTGGATATGAAAAAATTTTCATAATATCTGGAGGAAGTATAGTCCCAAAGATCTTCGCCAAATTTAGACCTAAAGCCTCCCTTGGCGTAGGATGTTTTAAAGAGCTTGTGATGGGAAGCTTTGTGTGTGAAAAATTTGGCATTGCAGGACAAGGATTGCCTTTACTTAAAGACGGTTGTCTTGAAACAGATCTGGATTGGGGAATGCTAAAGAGCATGATCTAATCGAAAATTAGTATGCTCACAATAACTGTAGGATCATATCACGCCTTTAGTTTTCAATTGTTCAATATCATTCTTTTCATAGCCTAATTCATTAAGTATTGAATCCGTATGTTGACCTAAGGATGGTGGAGGAATCTTAATTTCTGGTTTTATTCCGCTGAATTTCACTGGTAATGCTAGTTGCTTCACAATACCTGATCCTGGGCAATTCAAATCAAAGACAAGTCCGCGATGCTCTACATGGGGATCAGTAAACACTTCATCTAAAGTTTTCACAGGAGTAAGACAAGAGTCTAAGTCGTATAAAATTTGAAACCATTCATCCCTACTTTTGGTTTTGAAGATGTCCGATAATCTATTTATCACTTCTTTTGCTCTTTGATCTTTCGCCATCCGGTCTTCTAGAAGATCTTTCGCACCAATTTTTTCACAAAGAATTCTCCAGAACTTATCTTCAGCAGCTCCAACTGCAACATACTTTCCATCTTTTGTCTGATAAACTGAATAGAAAGGTTCTCCACCTGCAGGCCAAGTTTCTCTTTCTGGAGATTTGCCGTTAGCGATAAATCTAGCTGCCTGAATTGTCAACCATGAAACTACTCCATCAAACATGGATATGTCAATGAATTGGCCTTTTCCAGTTTTTTGTCTTGATATGAGTGCTAATAGTATTCCCATTACTGCGAACATGCTACCAGCAATATCTGCAATTGGTATTCCAGGAACAATCGGTGGTCCATTTTTTTCACCGGTTAGACTCAAAATGCCTGATAAAGCTAGATAGTTTATGTCATGTCCAACAAGATTCTTGTAAGGGCCATCTTGACCAAATCCTGTTATAGGACAATAGATTAATTCCGGATGATCTTTCTTTAGAGTATCGTAATCTATTCCGAGACGTATGCATACGCCTGGTCTAAAACTCTCAACCAAAACGTCATGACTATTCAAAAGTTTTGTAAAGATCTCTTTCCCTTCCTCAGACTTCAGGTTAAGAGTCATACTCCTTTTGTTTCTGTTTAAAGTGAGAAACATGGAGCTTTGATTTCCAATCAGTGGAGGTGTATGCCGGAGATAATCTCCTCTTCCGGGTTGTTCTATCTTAAGAACATCAGCTCCCATGTCTGCTAAAAGCATGGTACAGTATGCGCCTGGGTTAAGTCGTGTTAGATCAAGTATCTTAACCCCATCAAGAGGATTATTCAAAATCCATCACCCGTTTGTCTGAAAATCAAGTTCGAGGGAATCTGCTGTAATATTTTTGAAGAGCATTTAATGCACGTATATTTCTAAAAAGAGAAGGATATGTTGGTATCTCCAGATTCTCCAGAATCTCTTGATACTCATCAATAACCTCTTGTGAGGCAAGAGTTGAAACTACCATTGGTTTATCAGGAAATCTGTTTTTCAAGTTGGAGAAAACTTTCTTTATGTCTACATCCCATATTTTACTCTCCTTAGTAAGACCTACGATGACTAATGATATCATGTCAACATTTGGGTCATCAAAAAAAGATTCTAGAGCAAAAACTAAGGATTCTTCAGCATTGCCCATTCCTTGACGTACTAACTCAGCATCAAGGGGATTTCTAACAATGCCAAATCCAGGTGCTTTGCCGGTGAGTTTTTCCATAGTCTCTTTAGTAAGATTCGCGATTTGCATCCCATAATGCTCTATTGCGTCGGCGCTCATAACGCAACCTGCTCCCGTGTATGCTATTACGCCAACTCGATTTCCTTTTGTCGGGGGTAGAAATGCAAATGCCTTAATCAGATCTAGTAATTCTTCTATATCCCATACTCTGATTATTCCAGATGTTTTGCATAACGCTTCAAAGATTTCATCTCTCACCATTAGTGAGCCTGTATGAGTAAGGGCGGCATCTCCACCAGATTTTGACCGAGCTGATTTGAGAATAAGAATTGGTTTCTTTTTTGAAACTTTCTTAGTTGTTTCGAGAAATCTTCTTCCATTATTAACTCCTTCTGCATAAATTCCTATAACTTTGGTTTCTGGATCTGTTTCAAGATATTCTAGAATGTCTGAGTCGTCGAGATCAGATTTGTTACCTAATCCTGCGACTTTACTAAGACCATATTTTTGAGTAGATAGTATATGTTCGAGTAAAACTGAGGCGAACATTCCTGTTTGTGAAATTATCGATACTTTACCTTTTCTAGGTTTTGTGATTTTTACAAATACTGATGTGTAACCATTAAAAACATTAAGAATGCCTGTTGTATTGGGTCCAGCGATTCTGATTCCAGCAGAGTCTGCTATCTTCAGGATATCTTTCTCAAGTTGGATCCCTTCTTCTCCAGCTTCTTTAAATCCTGATGTGCATATTACTGCGGCTTTGACATTTTTTTCAGCAGATTCCTTCAATATTTGGGGTACATATTGAGCTGGTACTATTATTGTTACATTATCAATGTTCTCTGGGATTGATGCAACATCAGGATAGCATTTGAATCCTAAAACTGAGTCTCTTTTTCTATTGACAGGGTAAATTTTACCACGAAATTCCATATCGATAAGGTTTCTCATTATATGGTATCCAAATTTCTCTGGATCTTCAGACGCCCCAACAACAGCAACGCT
>SMYQ01000025.1:0-1695 GCA_007050885.1 Candidatus Bathyarchaeota archaeon | reverse complement strand
GCTACAGCAAGATCATGAGTTATAAACAAATATGTTAGATCGTATTTCTTTCTGAGACCTAACATTAAGTGTAGCAATTCTGTCCTCACAGAAACGTCTAGCATAGATACAGGTTCATCGGCCACAATAAAATCAGGTTTTAACACAAGAGTTCTTGCAAGAGCAACTCTTTGTCTTTGTCCTCCGCTCAACTCATGTGGATATCTGTCAATAAAATCTTTAGCAGGACTTATTGTAACATCTTCTAGTGCTTTTAGTACCATGTCAAGTCTTTCTTTTCTATGGGATCCAATGTTGTGAACTTGAAGCGGTTCAGCAACTATATCGTAGACTTTCATTCTGGAGTTGATTGATTCAAATGGATCCTGAAAGATCATCTGCATTTGTCTTCTGAAAATTTTCATTTCAGAATGTTTGCTTACATTAGTAAAATTTGATCCATTAAAAAATATTAGGCCACTATCTGGTTCTTCCAGTCTAAGAATTGTTCTTCCGAGAGTTGTTTTGCCACTTCCACTCTCGCCAACTATGCCGAGTATTTCGCTTTTATTGATGTCTAATGTAACGTCATTGACTGCATTGACAAATTTGTTTTGACCCTGTAATTTCTGGAAAATAGTGCTAGATTTCTTGTAGGCTTTCTTCAGGTTTTGAATTTGAACTAGGGCAGTCATAACTGAATTCCTCTATTTAAGATGGCAGAGGACATAATGATCTTTCTCAACTTCATGATATTCTATTTTTTTTTCCAAGCACTGTTTGATGTTTTCTTCACATTTTAAATAGAAGGAACAATCAGATCCGGAATCTGACTTTGATATTATTTCAGGGATTACTATAAGATCATCCTTTTTGCCTTCAATATCTGGGTAGGATCCAATAAGGGCTTTAGTATATGGGTGAATGGGATTTGAGAAAATTGATCTGGAATCGGCCAGCTCAACTATTCTTCCAGCATACATTATGGCGATACGATCACATAGTTCGGACAGGATTGAAAGATCGTGTGTTATGAAAATAAGAGATAAACCCAATTTTGACTTGAGACTATCTAGAAGACTAAGGACCTCGGCTTGGGTTATAACATCTAATCCTGTTGTAGGTTCATCTGCTATGAGCAAGCTTGGATTACAAGCTAAAGCCATTGCCATAACAGCTCTTTGTTTCATGCCGCCACTGAATTGATGTGGATAGTCTTTTCCTCTCTCCTTCGGTATATTTACCGTTTCTAGAAGTTTCTCAGTCCTTGTCAAAGCCTCTTCTGAACTGATATTTTCGTGTGTTGTAATAGCTTCGATTATTTGTTTATTGATCTTGTGAACTGGAGTCAATGCGTTCATTGCTGCTTGAGGTACTGTTGAAATTCGTTTCCATCTTAATTTTGTCCTGAACTTTTCCTCACTCATGTGTAGAATGTCAAAGTTCTCGAAGAGTATTTTTCCATTTAATACTTGAGCATTTGTTGGAAGCAACTTGAGTATTGATTGTGCAATAGTGGATTTTCCAGATCCAGACTCGCCTGCTAAACCGAATGCTTCACCATGATTTACTTCAAAAGTAACTTTATCGACAGCACTTATGGGATCTTGTTGAGTAGTATATGATATGCTCAGAGAATCGATTTTTAGCAGGCTATCAGACGTTTCAGGAATATTTGACATGTCAGTTTTTCCTAATAGTCGTTATTTCTAATAT
>SMYQ01000019.1 GCA_007050885.1 Candidatus Bathyarchaeota archaeon | reverse complement strand
AGCAGCAGAATGGAAACCAAAAGACTCCCTTCAAGAGCTGATTGATCAAGGTAGAACAGTTGGAATACTTTCTAATCCAAAATTAAATGAAGATATTCGAAGTCTTAGAGAAATTCTCTTATACGGTATGAAAGGAATGGCAGCTTATGATTCTCACGCAAGAATCCTAGGTTACACTAATGAAGATGTCAGTGCATTTTACTATAAAGGACTTACAGCACTTCAAGATAATACATTAACAACAGATGATCTTGTCGCACTAGTCATGGAATTTGGTAAAGTTAATTTAAAATGTCTCGAAACACTCGACAAAGCACATATCAGTACGTTTGGCAATCCCATACCAACAAAAGTATATTTGGGTAAAAAGAAAGGCCCTGCGATTATTGTATCAGGACACGACCTTTTAGATCTTAAAATGTTGCTCGAGCAAACTAATGGCAAAGGCATTAACATTTATACACACGGCGAAATGTTGCCCGCCCATTCTTATCCTGAACTTAAAAAATACGAACACTTAGTCGGACATTTCGGTACTGCGTGGCAAAATCAGCAAAACGAATTCGATAAACTCCAAGCAGCAATTCTCATGACAACAAATTGCATTCAGAAACCATATGACTCCTATAAAGAGAATATCTTCACGACAGGATTAGTTGCCTGGCCAGGTGTAACCCATATTAATGAAGATGAAACTGGTAAAAAGAATTTTGAAAAAATTATTGAAACCTCAATAAATCTTAAGGGATTTGAAGAAGAACAAGGAAAAGAAATTACCGTAGGATTTGCCCATAATACTGTACTCAATATTGCCGATCAAGTAATTGATGCTGTTAAAAGTGGAGCGGTGAAGCATTTCTTTTTAATCGGTGGTTGTGATGGTGCTAAACCAGGGCGAAACTATTACACAGAACTCGCTGAAAAAGTTCCTGATAACGCAATTATACTTACCTTAGCATGTGGAAAATTCCGGTTTAATAATTTAGATTTTGGTGAAATTGGAGGTATACCTAGACTCCTTGACTGTGGTCAATGTAACGACGCCTATTCCGCAATTGTAATTGCGACAGAACTGGCGAAAGCATTTAATTGTAATGTAAACGAATTGCCCCTCTCAATTATCCTTTCATGGTATGAACAGAAGGCTGTCTGTATTCTCTTAACCTTACTCTCGTTAGGTATTACAAACATCAAGATTGGACCATCACTGCCGGCTTTTGTCTCTCCAAACATTCTAAAAGTACTAGTAGAAAAGTTCAATCTAACACCGATCAGCACAGCAGAAGAAGATGTAAAGGTTGCAATGGGATAATAAAATCTGGAGATAAGATTTACGTTGGCCTTTAAGGCCTGTCCGGGAACTAAGAGTCTAATAGGACCTGCAAGAATTATTATTAGAACATGTCCTTCATGTAGTGATGAAGTAGAATTCTTCAGTGACGAGACAGAAGCCAAATGCGAAAAATGTGGACACATTCTTCAACAAGAAGTGTCACCATCATGCATAACATGGTGCGAATACGCTGAGAAATGTATCGATGACATGAAAGACAGAGGGATGGTATCTTCATCTAGAGTTGAAGAACTGGTTAGAATGATTCCAAGCACCAAAAAGAATCATGAACAATAACTGTCTCTATTAGAGGTGAAAATATGCCTATTGATCCAGATTTTCAAAAAAAAGTAAAAGCCAGTGGAGAACATTCAGGTCACAAAGTATGGAACGAGGTTAAACCTCCAGAGAAATTGGGAATTCATGGAACAAATGTAGCAGTTGACTTTGATGCCTGCGATGGCAATGGAACCTGCATCAACTTATGTCCAGTATCTGTGTTTGAATGGTTTGAGACTCCAGGTCATCCTCTTTCAGAGAAAAAATCAGATCCAGTCAACGAAACAGCCTGTATTCAATGCATGGCTTGTGAGATGCAGTGCCCCACAAAAGCGATTAAAGTGACTTCGCCTTAACTTATTTCGGTTTCCTACGTTGTATGACTATCCATCCGAGGACCGCTGCTAATATTATTGCCAAGACTCCTGTTGATAAGGGTAGTATCTTGTAAAAGTCATTAGTTTCATTTGCTATAGTATTTTCTCCTGTAGTTCGAAGTTCATTAGCCATATGGTCTATTTCTATTCTATCTTTTAGTAACTCATAGAATCCGTGCCACTGAACATAATCTGGGCCCATCATGAACGCGCCCATTCTAGCCCTACGTCCTTCATGATGCCACATCTCATAGATTTTAAACTCAATAGGTTCATCAAAACTTGTTTTGGTCAGTAAATCATCTTCATACAAATTATCTAGAATTGACTTTGCCGATTTGTATCGATTATTATAAAGCTCCACTACAATGTCCGCTTGCTCATAGTAATTATCGACCCATATCTTTGAATGGCATTGGGTGCATACCTTTTTCATTCTTGATAGTTTTACTTCCCAAGTGGTACCATCACTGAAATTGACTCCCAGTGATGATGCAATATTATCTGTGCGTCGAGAAATCGGTATTTCTAGCTCCCAACTCAACCTTGAACTTACATCATGTGTTGAAGGAACCATTGGAGCACTTGACATGTGACAACCTGCACATGTGGGTGCACGATAATCTATACCTGCTTGCCAGTCCTTTACGTCCCATTCCCATTTATCATGTTCAGATGCGTATATATTGCCATGTTTTGATTCAGTAAAAATTTCTAATTGTGGATGATCAGGACCCACGTGACATTGACCGCATGTTTCTGGATGGCGTGCTTCTCGAATAGAGAATGTATGGCGAGAATGGCATGAGGAGCAGCTTCCTCTACTTCCATCTGGATTTATCCTTCCAATTCCATTATTAGGCCAGACTGTGAAATCTTCAATCGATTTACCTGTCATATTGGTACCATGGCAAGCTTGGCATCCTCTCAAAGTTGCGGCATGGGATATATCTTGACCTTCGTTTACAATGAAGCCTCCCTCCATTTGACTTTCAATATATGGAAGTTTTTGATCGCTGAATAGATATTCATAATATATGGCGCCGAACGAATGAAGACTCTGTTTGAATTCTTCAGCTTGATTACTATGACATTTAGCACAATCTTGAGGTGATACAACATGTGATATCTGGAATCCATTATGAGGATAAGAATCTGGATCTGAAGGATCTGCTTGATGACAATCAATACATGTTGTACCTGCTTTTGCATGTTTACTGTTTTCCCAATCCAAAGAGATTACTTCAAGGATTTGAGCGCGAGCATGACAGTCTATGCATTCATCACTAGCAAAGTCTTCTTCACCAGAATCATCTACAGAATTTTGTGCTTCCACATAAAAACGGGAATTAAATAGACAATATTCATTTTCACCAACAATACTAGTTGATTGGAATTCCAATTGACTACATGTTGTGTATGAGACTAAAATTACTATTACTGCACAAGCTAGAAATTTGGTTAATCCATTTCGATTTCTTAAAAACCAAACCCTTCCATTACTATAGGCCAGAAACGCAGCTCCGCTGATCGGAATCAACAATAATATTTCCTTTGATAATAGTGCTAGATTGACAGTCAAACATGAGAAACCACAAAAGATTTCATTTAGAACAAGTTCGGAATTTTGATTAATCAAGATCGAAGACGCAATTAATGCTACTATGATTGATGGAATTACAATGTTAATCGGGCTAAATCGTCTCATGATTAGTCTAGATCTGTAATTCTATCCGTTTTAAAGCATTGCCTACATACCGACATGATCTTTTTGATTAACCTCAAATATCCGATGATATGTTGATAAAGATAATAGTTAATCACAATATCTGGTTCAAGAGTGAGGAAGTTTGAAATGAGTTTTAAAGAAACTATTCAATCCATTATTGATAGACTTCAAGGAAGTGCTGTTGTAAAAACAGTATATGGTGAACCTGTTAAAGCTGAAGGTAAGACGATAATCCCTGTCGCGAAGATTGCCTATGGATTCGGAGCAGGCTCTGGTTCAAGCAAAGAAGAAGATGAACAAGGCGGGGGAGGCGGAGGAGGAATTGCTGTTAGACCAAAAGGTGTTCTTGAAATAACTCAAGATGAGACACGTTTCATATCGTTTGATGAAACTAGAAATGTGATCATTGGCCTAATGTTGGGCTTATTTCTAGGTGTTATGATAATACGAAGAGCATCTAAGAAATGAATTCATAAAACGCGCGCTACGTTATATCATTTGACTTGGTGAATTGAACACCTTCATCCATCATCTTTTGAAGGGCATTCGATAGATGACCGGATGGTGAATCAATAGCCTTCGACAAATCTATGGGTACAACTACATCAAAGCCTAGATTTCTCCCATCAATCGCAGAATAAAATACGCAATAATCCAATGCTAGACCACAAAGAAATATTCTCTTAATTTCAAGCGTATTTAGTAATCCGGAAAGGCCAGTATATGTCTTCATATCATTTTCAATGAATGTCGAATAACTATCAACATTTTGACGATAACCCTTTCTAATAATTGCATTAGCAAATCTTCCTTCTACATCTGGATGGAATTCAGCACCTTTAGAACCTTGAACACAATGATCTGGCCAGAGAACAGGGCCAATCCCTTCTGATTCAAATGGTTCAAAGGGTTCTTTGTTGTGGCTACTAGCGAATGAATCATGTCCTGGAGGGTGCCAATCTTGAGTCATGACTATAATATTGCCATTTTTATGAAATCTTTCAGCAAGAGAGTTTATTGGAGAAATTATCTCGTTTCCACCATTGACGGGAAGTGCACCTGAAGGTAAGAAATCATTTTGCATATCTACGATTATTAGTGAGTCTTCTTTCTTTAAATCAATTTTTGAAACCAGTTCCAAGTCGTTGATGGTGAGCATATCAACAATGGTTGAATTTGGATTTGACTTTTGCATCATTGAAGTAACACCATATGTTGCTGCGACGCCAACGACAACACCTACAGCAACTCTCCCTATGAAGGCTCGCCTTGATAGACCTTTCTTATTAAACCGATTTTTTTCAGTCATTTACGATTTTTCTTCCTTAATTTCATACAAATGAAAGCATATTTGCTCAT
>SMYQ01000241.1 GCA_007050885.1 Candidatus Bathyarchaeota archaeon | reverse complement strand
GCGAGTTGCTGATGAGGCAATTCGTATCCATAGTTACATCTATGAACCTGAGGCTATCGTCGTTTTAGATGAAACGTTACTCGAGAACCCTACAGTTAAAGCGGGTCTCAAAGATGGGATATTTTTAGTTGTCAACACACCACGATTACCAGGAGAAATCAAATTACCAGTCAAGGCAAAAATAGCTACTGTCGATGCCACAAAAATCGCTTTAGATGAGGGGATTTTAGTTGCTGGAATCGCTGTAGTTAACACCATCATGTTAGGTGCGGTTGTGAGAGCCACCAATATCGCTTCGATTGAAAGTGTGAAAAAGGCGATTCGAAAGGGCTTAGAGGGGCTTCCTGACAAAGTAATTGAAACCAATGTTGAAGCAGCCCAACGCGCGTATAATGAACTCAATATGGGGTATTCACTATGACACCACTTAAACGCGATCCACCAGAAAGACGTGTTACTTGTATTACATACCCTGAGCCTGGGGCAATGGGACGTACTGGTGACTGGCGAATATTTCGTCCTATTGTAGACAATGACAAGTGCACTGGATGTCAGACGTGTTGGTTGTTTTGTCCGGATGCAGCCATTACAATGGATAAGAATAACAAACCCGTCATTAACTTGGAATACTGTAAAGGGTGTATGATTTGTGAAACAACTTGTCCCGTGAAAGCAATTACACGTGTACGTGAAACTGAAGCAGATATTGAGTGAAGTGAAAAAAATGTCGAAAATTATATCTGTGACAGGGAATCATTCTGCATCTTGGGCTGCACGAACAGCAATTCCCGCAGTTATTGCGGCATATCCGATAACCCCACAAACGACGATTGTAGAAAAAATCGCAGAATTCGTAGAGAACGGAGAGCTGAAATCTGAATATGTTCGTGTTGAGTCAGAACACAGTGCAATGGCTGCATGTATTGGGGCTTCGGCCTTAGGACTCCGGACATTCACCGCCACTTCATCTCATGGCTTAGCACTGATGCACGAGATGCTTCATTGGGCAGGTCGTTCACGCTTACCTATCGTAATGCCTGTTGTCAATCGTTCTCTTGGGCCCCCCTGGAATATCTGGTCTGACCATACAGATACAATGTCACAACGTGATACTGGCTGGATTCAATTGTATGCATCAAATAATCAGGAAGTTTATGATACTGTCCTGATGCTCTTTCGATTATGTGAAGATCCCAAGGTCCTACTTCCCGGAATGGTAGCTCTAGATGCCTACATTCTCAGCCATACATTCACTTCGATTGAAGTGTATGAACATGACGAAATTACTGACTTTCTCCCTTCCTATGAAGCAGGTCACTGGAAATTGGATCCCAAGGATCCGATGGCAACTGGAAACATTGCAGGGCCCGAATATTATTACGAGCTTAGTTACGCAATCCACGAAGGGTTTGAAGCGGCACGAAAACTAATCCCGAAAGTTGAAGCAGATTTCAAAAAACATTTCGGACGTGATCATGGTCAATTCATTAATGAATATCATTGTGATGATGCAGAGGTTATCCTCATTGCATTAGGAACAATGGGAGAAGAAGCACAACTTGCTGTTGACGAACTGCGAAACGAAGGCGTAGCAGCAGGATCTGCACGACTCCGTGTTTTCCGACCATTCCCAGCCGAACAAATTCAAGCCCTAGCAAAGAAAGCCAAAGCCTTTGTAGTCATCGATCGTAGCCTCTCATATGGGCACCTTGGAGGAGCCGCAACCGAAATCCGATCAGCACTCTACCGAGGGGGTCAAACCATACCTGTCCAAGGAGTCATCGCCGGACTCGGCGGTCGAGATGTAAGACACACAGATATTAAGAAAATGTTCAAAATCGGATTTGATGTAGCAGACAAAGGAGAAGCGAAACCAGACATATTCTACGGATTAAAAAGGTGAAGAAGATGGTAGCTATCAAAGATTTACCCAGAGAAGAATACATCGAACTAGGTCACGCCGCTTGCGCAGGATGTGGTGCTACAATCGCCATCCGCCATGCACTCAAAGCTTTGGGTGATAATACCATTCTTACAGTTCCTGCCTGCTGCATGTCTGTTATCCAAGGACTCTATCCCAAAAATGGCCTTTGCGTACCAGTTCTAAATACAGCCTTTATGACCGCAGGCGCAGCCGCCTCTGGAATCGCTGCCGGACTCAAATATATGGGTAAAGATAAAGAAATCAATCTCATGGCCTGGGCAGGTGACGGTGGAACCTATGACATCGGCATCCAAGCCCTCAGCGGTGCTGCCGAACGCCAAACCAACTTCATCTACACCTGCTACAATAATGAAGCATACGGCAATACCGGGATGCAACGTTCTGGGGCTACGCCGTATGGGTCGTTTTCGACAACAACACCTACGGGGAAAATGCAGCATCGTAAGCCGTTTGCGCGAATTATGGCGGAGCATGGTATTCCGTATACAGCGTCGATTTCGGCGGCGTATCCACGGTTAGTGTATGAGACGTATTCGAAAGCGAAGGAATTTGTGGGGACGCGATATATTGAGATTCATACGATGTGTCCGACGGGTTGGCGATATTTGACATGGGATACAGTGGAAATGGGTAAACTCGCAGTGGACACAGGCGTGTGGATTATGTGGGAGAAAGAAGGGGAGGAGTGGCGGTTTCTGGGCCGAAGTAAGCAGATTGCTGAAGGGAAGGTGAAGCGGAAGCCGTTGATGGATTATTTGAAGCCGCAGGGTCGATTTCGTACGTTGATTAAGAACCCCGCGCGGGTGGAGGAGTTTGAGCGGGGGATTGAGCGCGAATGGAAGATTCTGAAGCAAAGGGTTGAGTGCTGAAGCGTTTTCGGTCTTAGATTCTTTATCTTTACTGTCGTCGGCGTCGGAGCATCAGAGTTGTGAGCAGAACGATGGCGACGCTGAGTATTATTGCTTCGATGGGGAACCCAGGTATGAAGGGTACTTCAACGGTGATGCTTTCAGTATTGCTCCATGGGCTAGGGTTGCCATCGTTGTCGATGGCACGGACCCGGAAGTAGTAGACGCCGTTGGGGGCTGTGACCACCTGGCTCAGTTGAGTGGTGTTAGTGGTGAAGAGGATGGTGGCGAACCCGCTTGTGTCGCTGATTTGGAATTGGTAGTGGGTGACAGTGCCATCGGGGTCGGTGCTAGCTGTCCAGGAGACGATGAATGTTCCAACGACATCAATATCGCCTGGATTATTCAAAGATGGGGCTGAGGGAGGAAGGAGAACGGTGATGTCTACGGTGTTGCTCCAAGCACCGTTGAGATCTTGGTTGTCGATAGCACGGACCCGGAAGTAGTAGACGCCTTGACTGGTTACGGTAACCAGTTGGCTGGTTCCACTGGTATTCCATTCATCGGTTACAGTTGTGAACGTATCGGCATCACTTATTTGGAGTTGATAGTGATTGACGGTGCCATCTGGATCCGTTGCAGCGCTCCAGGATACGGTGAAGGAGCCGTCAGTGTCGACGGTTCCGGGGTCTGCTAACGTTGGAGTTGATGGTGGTTGATTGACCGTAACTAATGCGTTTCGCACCCGGATGACCATAGGTATTCCGATATGCCAGGTAGTTGCGTTTCTGATACGTCCCACAACCGTGATGTTAGTGCCGTCGGGTTGGGCGGGAATTTCACGGAAGAAGTTCTCCAGCTGCCCTTCTGCTGAAGGATAGATGTTCGATGTGATTGTCTGGTTTGACCACGGATCAGAACCGATTTTAACATCCAGTTGAACCTCGTCAATATCGGGATATAGCATATGCCCATACACAGTGACGTTAATGGTGTTGGAGCTTTTGGGGATACTGGGATTCCAGTAGACATTCACTTCTTCCATTGCGTCACAATCAGCGATACCCCAATCAAAGTTATAGACTTGCAGGTACCATTGGGCGATCTCTTCGTTCTCGATGATGACACCGGCTTCTCGGTTGTTGGTGATGCTGTTGTCGCTGTAATTGATGCTACTTACGAGCACGATGCGGCCATCCACAATGATGCCCTTGTTGTGGTTAGCGGTGAACCAGCGAGTGTCGTGCCAGACGATGGGGATATCATTGTCGATGAGAATCTGTTCAATCTCGACCCAGTCTTGATCTTCCTCGGTAATGACACGGACGGTCACGCCCCGTGCCTTCGCCGCTAGGATTGCATCAATAATGTCATCAACAGCACCCCCATCGCCAACGCTCGTGAAGTAGGGGATTTGGATGTCTAATGTTGCCTGTGCGATATTAATGCAATACAAAATGCCCTGTAGACTCGTATCGGGACTCACAATCGGGGTGACGTTCATACTGCCACTGAATTCTCCTGCAGTGGCGAAAGGGTGCGAGTAGGTACTTGAAGCTGGGCTGTAGGTGAGAGGTGATCCTGTCCCATGGGAGATATCATATGCTGTGCCGTTTCTCCAGTCCCCGTCGAAGACTGCTCGATAATAGGATGTAATCTGGGTATCGGTCATTGCGATACTCCATTCACGATTAGCCTTCTTTTGGAATTCGGGGAAGCTCGTCTTCGCCCAATTGCCTGAATGAATTATGGTGGTTTCATTATCTATGATCACAAACTTTTGGTGTGCATAGGTGAAATCAGTGTTACTGGTCCATCTGACTTCAAAACCGGCTTGAGTTAAATTGTAAGCCACGTACTGATTTTCGCTGGTATAACCTAGACTATTCCAGCCAAGAAGAAACTTCATGTCTAAAGAAGGATTCGAGGCATTGAGTTGATGAATCAGATCAAGAATGTGAGGGTGGTTAATCCCATAAATCTCTACATATATGCTCTCTTGGGCCGCATTTAGAAAATGCCAGAGCTCGTCCCTGCTTCCATCAGGGGACACGAAGGTAGTCACATTCATGTTCCGGTTAAAGGTCTGCCAAGTATGTTGTTGGGGAACAATAATCGTTGGCTGAATGGTAGACCCAAGCGGTTGTGATACGTTCATCAGTGGAAACAGGGTCATGACAATCAGGACTACAAGAGAGAGACCAAAAAGTCCACGGCGAAATAGCGACATGGAAGTCATTCATCTTCTTTTCAATTTAAATCTAAGCCCCACAATTAGACTTATACCATCTTTTCGGGCACATTCATATTAAGGAGATTAATGAGATGAAGCTGTTTTAC
>SMYQ01000088.1 GCA_007050885.1 Candidatus Bathyarchaeota archaeon | reverse complement strand
GGACTGTTTGCATTAGCAGTCATAGCAATTTCAATTAGAATACGAAAACGTTAAAACTTGAGTTAGGAGAGAGCTCACGCTCTCAACATCTTTTTTTTTGAATTGTCACTAATAGCAATAAAAAGGATTCAAATTATTTTAGTCAAATCGCTAGTAAAAAGATAAGTTAACTCTTTATTATGGAATCTGATATTTTTCTGGTCCTTTTTCATAGAGGTTTTTTCCTTTGGAATCTATAGCGACTATGCAGGGAAAATTCTCAACATATATCTCTCTTATTGCTTCAGTCCCTAAGTCATCATAAGCGACAATTTTTGATTTCTTAATAGACTTGGCCAGTAATACGCCAGCTCCACCTGTTGCAGCAAAATAAACTGATTTGTTTCTAACAATTGCTTCGATAACTTCTTTGCTGCGTTGTCCTTTTCCTATCATGCCCCTAAGTCCAGCATCTAATAGTCGAGGTGTATAAGGATCCATGCGGCCGCTTGTTGTGGGTCCAGCTGAACCTATAATCTCTCCTGGTTTTTCTGGAGTGGGTCCAACATAATATATTATCTGATCTTTGATATCGAAGGGTAAAGGTTTTCCATCTTCAAGCAGCTGAATTAATCTCTTATGTGCAGCATCTCTCGCTGTATAGATCGTTCCATAAAGCATAACTTTGTCACCGCAAGTCAATTTTTCAATATCTTTAGTTTTCAGAGGGGGTTGTAGAATTTTTTCTTCTATCAACTCTATCAATCCTTTCAGATTATAGCAGTCTTATGTCTGTGAGCATGACATTGAAGATTGACCGCAACTGGTAAACTGGCGATGTGGCATGGCATAGTTAAGATCTGTACTGCTAATGCTGTTGTTCTTCCACCCAAACCCATAGGTCCTATCCCAAGTTTATTTATTCGAGTCAATATTTCCTTTTCAACAGCCTTCAATTTTTCATCAGGATTTTTAATGTTTAATGGTCTAAGTAGAGCTTTTTTTGAGATGTAGGCGCATTGTTCGAAATTACCTCCAACACCGACACCCACAATGATCGGTGGGCATGGCATACCTCCAGATTTCTTTACACAGTCTATAACAAAATCTATAATTCCGTTAATCCCATCTGCAGGTTTTAACATCTTTATTCCACTCATATTTTCTGAACCAGCACCTTTTGATGCCACAGTTATCTTGATTTTATCTCCTGGAATAATCTCAGTATGAATAATGGCTGGAGTATTGTCTTTAGTATTCTTTCGATCAAAGACAGGATCATCTACAACGGATTTTCTAAGGTATCCTCGAGTGTAGCCGCGTTTAACTCCCTCATTTATCGCATCAAAGAAGTTACCTTTTATGATGTGAACCTCTTGTCCCAATTCAATGAAAATCACTGCGATGCCTGTGTCTTGGCACATGGGTTTGTTTTCTTCTTTTGCAAGTTTAGCATTAATGAGAATTTGTTCTAAGATCTGTTTGCCAATTGGGGAATCTTCTTTTTTTGCGAATTCTGAAATTTTCTCTTTTACGTCTTTATCTAGATAGATATTATTCTCTATACATAATTGCTGGACGATATCAGTGATTTCAGAAGCATTAACCTCTCTCATGATGGTCTACCGTCTAACCGGATGTATTTCAAAGATTCAATTGTTAAATATCATTTTTTTTCCAGCACTATTGTTTTGTGCCGCAGTCTGGACAATATTCATCTTCCGCAGTCATATTAGTACCACAGCTGATACAGTATTTCGTTGATGGCTTTGGTTGACTGACTCGTGATCTTTTTCTTAATACAAAGAAAGTCAAAATGACTATTAGTGATATTATGATTAAAAGAAAGCCGTATTGTTTGATAAGTTTGTTAAATCCCATCTCATTCTGGTTATCTAAAGTCTTCTGAGTTATGATTGGTGTAGTGGTTGTAGACTTTTGAATTGTTTGTTCAGTTGATAATTTTGTTTCTGTCTGACCAGTCGTGGTTGATTGTGTTTGTTCTTTTGATTTTTTAGCATATGTTATGCTAATGTCATCCCAATAGACTATAGGTTCAGGAGATTTATACGCCCATAAAGTTATGTTAACTTCTTGAACTTTGCTGAAGTCAAGATCTTCAAACTTTTCTTCAAGATCCAATTCAATTCGGTTCCATCTATCACGTTGCAGGGCGAGCATTACCGTTTCTTTTATGTCTCCTTGCGATTCGTGATTTTTGTTGAAGATATAATAAGTAACACCTTTTTTGGTGGCATCTGTTTTAACCCAAACGTTCATTGCAGCTACCGTTCTTCCGGAAGGTTCTCCAGGTACACTGTCTAAATATGCCCAGAATTCCAGCTTCAAGTTTTCTGGAGAGTCGACCTTAACGACTTGCCATACGCTGCCATTACTGGTTCTAAGTGATGTTCTTCCTGAGTGTGAATTCAAATCACTTGGTGAGGCTTCTCCACCTATAACCTTGAACCATGATGAGACGCCATCCTCGAATCCACCGTTTTTAATCAGATTACTGCTTTCGGCTTGACAGTAATTACTGTTCAATATTAAGAAGAAAACGAGAATGGAGCAAATAATCTTGTGACTCTTCATGATAATACATGTACAGTATTTATGGTCTTAAGAATATTCCATAGGAACATTCTCTTAGAAAGATTGGCGATTGTAAGTACTAGTGTCTACTTTCTATTAATTTGGAAGCATTTTACTTACGATTGGTCTTACAGCCGATATTGCCAATAAAGCTGTTGGAAAGCTGATGAGAAATCCTACCGCAAACGATCTTATCCAAATAAGGATAAGATCAGAAACTAAACCAAAGTTGATCAGAGTGTTAGCAAGAGATAAAACAAATGATAAAATAAGTGACATAAAGAAGCTGAGTAAAATCGTAGAAGCAATTGTGTTTTGTTTCCGATAATGAGACGGCAGTGTTTGAGGTATGCCTATAAAATTTTGTTGAGGGTAAGGATAATGAGAATGATAATTGTATGTTGAGTCTTGATAGACGATTGGATTGATTGTTCCTATGTTAAAAAAAGGAGGTCTTGCTGTTCTTTGATATTGATTATATTGTCTTGGATACATTGAATGTTCCACCAGTTTACTATTGATCTTGAATTGTATTCCATTTGCTAATTGTTACAGATAAAATGATTCATAATTCTGAGGATGTTTCAGATCTTTCGAAGAGATAATTGTGTTACTCCATGTGTGAAATTTTTTTGTACATTACATTTAAGTAGAGGTTTACGTTTCATAACATTGTTATATTTTTAACAGTGATTAGATTAGGAAATTGAGATGGAATGTTTAGTGGAAAATTTTTTAAAATTAATTTTCAAACGGTTTCTAAGTCGGTAGCTTTACTATCTCTTCTACTCTTGATGTTTACGGTATTAGGGATTTTGAATTTTGATTTGACAACAGCGGTTTCTGAGACGGTTGATGCCAATGGTTCTTGGACGGCTCAGATGAGTGGGGCAGGTACTGCTGAAGAAATCTACACAGTTGACGTCAATTCTACTATGGAAGGCGTCTTTAATGGTAATACATCAAGAGGTGAATGGACTGGAACATACAATGCCAGCTATCAGATTTCTACAATAGGTATAGATGAACAAGCCTCAGGTGAAATAAACGGGACTTACATGATGACTATTGATGAATCCGGAGTAATTTCCGGGAATGCCACTGTACAAATGTTTGGTGTCATGACTGGTGAATTACTGCTAACAATTAATGGAACAGAATCTGAGTCTGGAGAACTCGATGGAACATTGAGTGGCACTCTAAATGGAAGTACGCTATCCTATGGTGGCACTCCTGTTCCTCTAGGTGATATGATGCTAGATATTTCTGGAGAATTTGAGGGAGTAGCACAAAGGGAAGAGCCAACACCCATGCCAGCAGTAAATGTGATAAGTTTTGAAACTACTCCATCGACTAATGGTAAGATAATCTTTGATGGAATGGAATATCAAAACGGTGATAACGTCTCTAAAGAAAATGGAAACTACACTGCAACTGCAGACATTGAAGATTTAATATTCAGTGCATGGGAGACCTTCGGTAACGTATCTATGGCAGAATACAACATGGTTTCCACAACCTGCACAGTATCAGGTAATGGTACTTTGCGGTTGGTTCTGACAGGTTCAGGAAATACAACATCTCCTCCACCAACAACGACTCCTCCGCCACAGTCTGGTTGTCTCATTGTAACTGCAACTCTTGGAACGGAAATGGCGCCTGAAGTAATCTTCATGAGAAATGTAAGAGATAACATGATAGGATCTAATGAAGTTGGCAGAATACTTGTTGTAAATTGGAATAACTTTTATTATTCCTGGTCTCCTACAATCGCGGAAACAATATCGAGCTCAGAAATAATTCGTTCAACATCGAGGGTCCTCTTAATTCCTCTAATAGCTATAACACACATAACCGCATTCATATATTCCACAATTTCTCTTCTTAATCCAACAATCTCATCAGTAATCGCATTTCTTTCTGCAACAGTTTTAACAATCGCAATTTACATGATGATACCGTTTTACGTAATTCACAAATTTTATAATCGCATTAAGAAATAGGAATACATTATTTTGATCTAATTATTACCATTGAATACAAATTAATACTTAGAATTTCCTGATAACAAGCACTGCTACGAATCATAATTTCAATTTCAAGCCTATTTTATAGGCTTCTTTCATTGCTTGTTCATTTTTTTTAACTTCTCCTTTCTCTCCAGCCGAGACGAGTAATTTCACATAAAATTTTGAATCCAAGTAATCGAGTGATTTTTTGATCATGTTTACTAGGGGTTGAGCAGCAGATTTATCGGTCTCTTCTAAAGCAGCGATTAGAACAAATTTTTTTCCCTTCATTTTATGGACATGTTTTGGATGGCAGAATGCATACCAGCGGTCGATGAAAGTTTTTAATTGAGCTGATGGACCGTACCAATAGACTGGTGTAGCTAAAATGATGACGTCACTTTCAAATAACTTATCGTATAGTGGTGCCATGTCATCATTTATTTTACAGTATCCTCTTTTTTTACAGTAGTCACTGCATTCAGCTTGGCAGGGTTTGATCTCCAGATCATTCAAAAATATTTTTTCAAATTGTGAACCAGCTGTCTTTGCTCCTTTTAGGGCTTCATCC
>SMYQ01000039.1 GCA_007050885.1 Candidatus Bathyarchaeota archaeon | reverse complement strand
ATG
This sequence comes from Candidatus Bathyarchaeota archaeon, assembly GCA_007050885.1. Next base: position 5,284 of record SMYQ01000039.1, on the reverse strand, counting down.
AACCAGGTTTACTAGAGGATTTGCCTGCAGCTTTCGAAAGACTTGCTCCACGAAACCTAAGTTATGAACACGAGAAGAGATGGCATGATGGAAATGGTCATTCTCATGTTAGAGCTTCAATTCTAGGCCCAAGTTTAACAGTTCCTTTCAATGACAGTAAATTAATTCTTGGAACTTGGCAGCAGATCGTATTCATTGAGTTTGATGTTAGATCAAGAGCAAGAAATCTAGTACTCCAAATAATTGGTGAATAATAATATACAAAATAAAAAAAGGGAAAGTGTTGTGGTATTTTATTGAGGTTTACCACATCCGGGGCAAAATGTTGCCTCATCGGGTATCTCTGCTCCACATGAAATACAGAACTTCTTCCCTGAAGGTGCTCCTGCAGGAGCCGTTGGAACAGTAGTTACAGTCGGAGATTCAGAACTTGCATATGTCAATGCTGCGGAACGTGCTGCAAATACCCCGAATATTGGTGATATTACTAGCGATATGAGCCAACCAATAACAGGTATCGCACCTATAGCACCCACTATGACTGCAAAGATGAAGATAACAATTAGCCATACAATATAGCTTCCCCAACCGATCTTACCAATAATGCCTAATATTTCACCGACAGCGAAGGCTTTACCGAAATTATCAGTTTTTATCATGTGAACTATTGCCATTGCCAATATAATCGCTACAAGGAATGCAAATATTATGCCTATTCCAAAAAACACTGCGCCCAAGCCTGCTGGGATCATCCAGAATAGCGAACTGTCGAATCCAGGTGCTTGGCCAGGCATCATAAAGCCTGCAAATAGAGACATGCCCCCAAGCATGATTAGAATCAAAGGTATTATCATGTATATCAGGGATGCAATAGCAATTTTCAGTCCATCGATCCACATATTACCATAATTTTCAAGTTTTGGTGGAGATTCTACACTAGGTGTTTCCCTAATTACTCTCGCTATATAACCTGCTACTATCAGATTGATAATAGGTATAATGTCTAGTATGATCAGTATTACCAATCTACCAGCTTCGGAGAATAGTTTCTTAGCGTATTCTATTGATTGGTTTATGTTCTGTCCAAGATCCAATAGCGTCACCTGTTTGCTATTCCTCAGGTCAGTGTTATAACATTTCCCATAATGGAGATCAAGAACGGCAAATATCTTCTCTATTATGAATTATCGACGGCCTAGAGCAACGATCAGTATACCGACCAATGTAATGATTATTCCTACAATAGTCCAACCCATCCATGTGGACTGTAGAAACTCATTCAAGTATACCGCAAAGGATCCAAAAATGAAAATTATGCCTAACATGGCCATGATGAATCCGGCTACCATAAGCATAATCTTTTTTGTTATTCTATTAATTGAATCTGTTACGAAGTTCTGCATCCTTACCTCTATATTACTCATAACTCCGCTGAGTGCACGTGCAGATATCATTTCGATTATGCTATCAATTATTCCTTTCTGACTTTCTTTAGATTCTTCTTTAGACATTTTCAGCGCCTTGACATTGATGTCCCAATTAATAGTCCTACTACAACTCCAGCTATGAATATCGCGCCAGCAGATTCAAGAGGTTTCTTCTTAATTCTCTCTTGAAGTTCTTTCCTTGTTTTCTCAGTATAGTCTTTGACCTCATTAATTGTTTTATGCAAATCTTCAATGGTTACTTTGGTCTTATCTTCCATATCGAGTCAACCTCGATCAGAGACTTTTGTTTTGTAAATATAAATGTCTTACAGTTTATCTCTGTATATCATTTGCTTGATCTTGGTGCTAATGCTAACCCAAGACCAAATCCAACTATAAAAGCGAGGGCTAATGACAGAAATGGAGAAATGGTGATCTCTTTTCTCAATGATTCAATTCTATCGTGAATCGAATCGTGATGAAGTTCAAAAAGTTTCTCAATCTGATCTTCTGAATAAGACTTTTCTGTTTTATCATTTGTCTTGGCCATTCTTATCACTTTTTGAGTAAATATATGAACTGAAATCCTCCAATTAAAACCTTCCAGTTCTTATGTTTATTCTTTCTCGTTTTAGCTTTGGGATGAATGAAAACAGTTTAGCATGTCTAAGTTCTTTTCCTAGTTTAGAAATAACTCCGGGGGCATCTGTTCCAAGCTTACACGTCAGAAAGCTAGATGTAAAACTCAAACTGTCCAATCTTATTATATCTCTAGTTAGTTGGGTTATCTGAATCGCTTTTTTTATCTGATTATTAAAAGCTCCAAGAACTACAACTCTATCGAATGGATATCTATCCCAATCTTTCAGGCGTGACTCTTGCTCATCAGTGGCTGCCAGAATAATTTTCCTAACATTTTTAATACCTTCAATTCTGACATTGAGTGGTATGCCTTTGTAGAGACAGAATTTCTCAGTAATTTCTTTCAATGATTTTGTTTTATCCTCACCAAGTTGAGTTCTTATCCTATGTAACGGATACAGACCATAGTTGCGGCGTGGAGATATAATGCCAATATCAATGTAAAGCCCACGATCATGCTCTTCATTACCAATTACAAATCCTCGATAAGTTTCTTCATGTTTAATTTTTGCTACTTCAATTGGTATGAATCCATGGTCGCGTCTTAAAAGCTCCGTGAAGATTTCATTATCTTCACCGTCATACTCGATAAGGATCCAGTCTCCCGATGTGATATCTATTTTTTTGATGTTTACATCAAGATCTTTGGTTTCCTCTCTTAGTTTTAGGTTAAATTGTTGAATTGCTTCGCGTTGGAGAGATTTCTCTATCTTTTCTGCAAGTATTACTTTCATCGAATCAGCTATTGGTGATGTTCATTATTTCTGTGTGAAGTTTTTTTATTCTCTCTATAGAAGGATGATCTGACCCTAGCTTAATGGCAAAATTTTTTATCACATATTCTATATCAGTCACCTTTTTACCACTTACAAGTTTATCAGCGTAACAGACAATCTTCTCTTCAAGAGTCTGAGGTAAGAAATCTTTTGCTGGCAAGCCCAAGATCTTTGCTTCTTTCCTAGGGATTCCCGCACCTACATGTCGTTCAGCAATTTTAGCTAAATTTTCTGGAAAACCCGCTTCTTTGAGAAGTCTTGCTCCCTCAACCCCATGTTTGATGTCTGATGTGATTGAGCGGCCAACATCATGCAATAACCCTCCTAAACGAACTAATTCTAGGTCAATTTGAGTTCCACTTTGAAGTACGGACTCTGCTATGTCTACTGCAGTTTCTGATACGACTTTACAATGTTGAATTATTTTTTCGTTGCAACCCATATTCTTGAGAAAACGTAGTGCTTCCTCTTTTGTGGGTTGTTTCGATTTATGGTGTGAGGACAACCTTGATCGGAGCCTCACCTTCAATCTCGTTAGCAGCTAATTTCAATCCTATCTCAGCCTCTTCTAGGGGAAGAATATGTGTAGCCATCTTCTTTACTGGATATTTTTGTTTCTCAAGCAGTTTTATCGCCGCTTCGACATTCCATGCTTGACCTAAACCACCTAAGATCTTCAGTTCTTTAGTGGCAATCTCATCAGTAGGAATCGGTGTGGTTTTACCGCCTGTTAGACCTGGCAGTACTATAGTTCCTAAAGATTTGACAAGTTTCGTAGCATTCGCAATTGCTTTTACAGCACCCGTAGTAAGAATTACTACATCAGCCATTTCTCCTGAAGTCAAATCTGAAACACTATCTTGCAGGTCTATCTCATCAACATTAACTGTGCAATCTGCTCCGAATTCTCGACCTAATTCGAGTCGATTCTTATCAATGGAAGTCCCAGCTAGAATAATTTGGCCAGCTCCAACATGATCAGCAACCATTACTGTTGCTAGTCCTTGGGAACCTGGCCCAATAACAACGACTATTTCTCCAGGTTGAACGTTTCCTTTGGTGGATACCCATCTTACACCGTTACCAATAACAGAAGAAAGACATGCTTCCTCAGAAGGGACTTTCGGAGATACTCTATGCACTCGAGAGTGAGGTGCTACGTACATGTATTGACCATAGGCACCCCAAAGATGAGGAGGGTCTCTACATGAGATATTCAATCCATAACATCGATTACTGGTGCATAAAGGATAATGACCAGTTAAACAGTATTTGCATTTGCTACATGGAATGTAAGGTTCTACTACTACTCTTTCGTCAATATTCACTTTATAATAATCAGATGCCTCTTGTCCAACTTGATGGACTTGTCCAACGAGTTCATGACCCATAATAATAGGAAAAGGAGTAGCCAGTGGACCTCCAAATTTTACACCAACATATCTCTCTGCATCGGATCCACAAATACTAACTGCCTCAATTTTCAAAAGCATCTCTTGTGAACCAATAGAAGGCAAATCAAAATATTGAGGCTTAACTTTTCTTGGGGCCTCAAGCACAATTGATAGTTCTTTTGACATACTTACTCCCTACATTGTTTGGAGATCTTCAAATCTTGAAGATCTAAGAATTTAAAGCAATTGTGCTTCATAGAATTAGCACAAGCTAAGGTGTTAGAATTGGATGTTTAAAATTTTATAATTGCTAGCTTGAAATGAGCTGTTTGGCTTGGTTTACTCCATCCCAAGCATCTCGACCGAATGCGTCAGCTCCTAATTCTTTTGAAATTCTAGGATTTAGACAACTTCCACCAATAATTATCTTAAGATCTTTTCTCAGAGATGTATCTGAAATTGCGTTAATTGTTTCTTTCACTTTTCCTATAGTGACGCTCAACAGTGCAGAAAGCGCAATTATATCTGGTTTGAGTTCTTTGGTTTTCTTAACAAAAGTATCTGGTGATACATCAACGCCAAGGTCATGTACTTCAAATTCAGCCGATCTAAGCATTGTCGCAACTATGTTTTTACCAATATCATGAAGATCGCCTTCCACTGTTCCGATTAATATCTTTCCTCTAGTTTCACTCGTTTGTCCTTTGATATAGGGTTCGATAAACACCATTCCTTCTCTCATTGTGACTCCAGCCATTATTAGTTCCGAAAGGAAATATTCCCCTCTATCATATCGTTCTCCTACAATCTCCATTCCTTTGCCTAATCCTTCTCGGATAATATCTTGAACTGAAATTTTTTTCTGAAGCGCATCTTCCAACGATGTTTTGAGTGTTTCAGAATCCAATTCTGCAAGACTATTTGCTATCTTAGCTAGAATTTCTTGTTTATTCATTTTTTTCGCCTTATTCCAAGAACTTCAGAGATTACTTTTCGTAAATGGTAAGACATTGCTAATATGTTCTAATTATTTTATAATATCAAG
>SMYQ01000011.1 GCA_007050885.1 Candidatus Bathyarchaeota archaeon | reverse complement strand
CAGAATCTTTGTATAAGCACGCGCTTAATTTTCGCTTAGTATATTGATACTTTTGCTATTCCTGGAACTTCAAGTAATTTTTGGATTATGTCTCCTGGAAGTTGTGATTCTGTTATTATTGTCAGTTTGGGTTCGGGAGATAGTTCGGGGTCATCTACTATGGCTTGTCTTATACTTAGATTCTCTTGTGAGATCATTGTTGAGGCTTTTGCAAGAATGCCTACTGCATGTGGGTTGTCAGGGGTTATTTCGAGTACTCCGAAGTTGAGGTGTTTTGCTATCTCTCGTAAAGATAGGCCTGCTGATCTTAGGTTCGTGAAGATCTCTTTGAGATCATTGTTTTGAGATATGGTTTGTATTGTTTTGGTGACTGTTCTTCTATCTACTCCTGCTGCTTGGGCTATTCTGATTGTTGGGACTTCTATCTGGTTGCAGTAGATTCGTCCATCTCTAATGGATAGGCCTGTTTCTACAAGGAGTTTGGCTACAGCGATTCTTTCTGGATGTCCTTGGAGGTGTTTTGCGATGTTGTTCCACATTGGTAAATCATGTGCCATTATGTACACGCAAGATTAAAATATTTCCTACAAGGCGTATAGGAAACAAAAAGGTAAAGTGGTAAACTAACATGGCAACAAAAGCAATCAAAGTAGACTTATCAGTAGATGAAATGCCTAAGAACTGGTATAACATCCTACCCAACCTCCCTGAAGGTTATCCTCCACCTCTAGATCCTAAAACTTTGAAACCTCTTTCACCAGAACCTTTGCTCGCACTATTTGCAAAAGAGTGTATAATGCAGGCAGTTTCAAAAGATTCTGAGATCCCAATTCCAGATGAGGTTCTTGATACATACCTAAGAGTTGGGAGACCAACTCCACTTCAACGAGCAACAAGACTTGAAAAACATCTGGGAACACCGGCTAAAATCTTCTTCAAACGAGAAGATGTTAATCCAGCTGGAAGTCATAAGCCAAACACTGCCATCCCCCAAGCCTACTATACAATGAAAGAAGGTCTAGAGAAACTTACAACCGAGACTGGTGCTGGACAATGGGGCTCAGCTCTGGCTCTTGCCTGTGCTCTATTTGATTTGGATTTAACAGTCTACATGACAAGAAGCAGCTACATAACCAAGCCTGGCCGCAAAACAATAATGGAAGCATACGGAGCCGAAGTCTTTCCTTCTCCAAGCGACCAAACTGAAGCTGGCAAGAAACTGCTCCAAGACGACCCAAACCATCCTGGAAGCCTTGGCATAGCAATTAGCGAAGCCGTTGAGGCAGCTATGAAAGATGAGAAAGCAAAATACTCTCTGGGAAGCGTACTCGATTTCGTACTCACACATCAGAGCATAATTGGATTGGAATCCAAGAAGCAAATGGAGATGATGGATATTTATCCAGATTATGTCATGGGTTGCATCGGTGGTGGAAGTAATTACGGCGGAATAGCATACCCATTCATGCATGACAAACTAAAAAACAAAAAAGAGACGAGATTCATTGCAGCTGAACCTTTGGCTGTGCCTTCTACAACAAAAGGCGTGTATCAATACGATTTCGGTGACACAGCTGAACTAACATTTCTAGCAAAGATGTATTCCGTTGGACACACATACCAATGTCCACCAATACATGCGGCAGGTCTAAGATATCACGGAAAAGCACCAAGTCTAAGCTTCCTAATCAACAAAGGTCTAATGGAAAGCCGTGCCTACGGCCAGAACGAGGTCATGGAGGCAGCTGAAACCTTCGCCAAGACTGAAGGATTCATAGCAGCACCCGAAACAGCACACGTAATCAAATCAGTAATAGACGTAGCCCTTGAATGCAAGAAATCAGGAGAAGAAAAATCGATACTATTCAATTATAGCGGTCACGGGTTGCTTGACCTGCAAGTATATGATGAATACAAAGCTAAAAAACTTAAGAACTTCGCTGCAACACCAGAAATGCTTGAGGCCGGGAGAAAATCTATTCCAAAAGTCCCTGCCTAACCTATTTTTTTAGGTTATTCTTGAGTTTTTACAACAATTTCTTGGCTAATGAGCTTTAAACCTGTAAATTCCCTTTTTTGTTTGAGACCACTTGCTTGATGATATACTAAGAAACTGGGACCAAGAAGCGAATAGTAACCTGATCTCCCAAATTAAAGGAAAGATGGGTAGATCAAAATCTTTCCGAAAGAGAGTAATATATTCAATCTACTACCTGAAAATCCAGCAAGAAAGGCTTGAGAAAATTGTTTTCAGACTTAACAGGCGTCATGAAGAATGTTTTGACAAATGTGTTCATGCTAAAAATAAGAATGATAGTGATAGGGCGTCAATCTATGCTGAAGAATGTGACCAAGTAAAGAAAATTGTTAAAGTTGTTGTTTACTGTAAGCTTGCACTTGAGCAGGTGATTCTTCGACTTGAAACTGTTTGGATATTTTCAGATTTAGCCACATCAATGTCAATTCCTATTAATTTGCTTAGAGATGTAAAGGACAGGCTTACCTGTATTCTACCGTCCTTTTCTTCTCATATGGGAAAGATAGCTTCTGAGCTTGAGGAGATGGTTGAGATGACAGGACAAATCGCTTCAGCGCCAAGTGAAACATCGAATCTGACTGAAGAAGCTAGTGCAATACTGGAACAGGCAAGTCTAGTTGTCGAGGCAAGAAGTCAAGAAGTTCTTCCAGATGTTCCAGAAGAACGAGATAAAGAACTTGAGATGATATGATCAATAACGCGCGCGCTAATAATATGCAGCATTAACACATTATGCGTTATTTCAGGGTAATGTCTTCAGAGTGCACACTAGAAAGTTTTTATTTACCTGCATTGTTATGACAGTAGACTTATGGGATTCAAAGAGTGGATAATTCCTCAAGATAAGATCTTCTTCAATCTTATCGAGGAGCAGTCTCAGTTAGTTCTAACGGGCGCTGAAGTCTTCAGAGATATTATTAAGGATTATAGACCGGATAAACTAGATGAAAGAGCAAAGAATGTGAAAGAGCTAGAGCATCAGTCTGATGAAGTTGTCCGCAAAATAATCCAGAAGTTACATCGATCATTCATTACACCAATAGACCACGAAGATATCTCAAGATTATGCACGACGTATGACGATGTGTTGGATCATATCGACTCTGTAACCAATTGGATTCACCTGTTTGAGTTAAAGAATTTAGACGGCTCGATCAAAGAATTTGCTGAGATAATTATTAAGCAAATAAGAGAAGTAGATTTGGCTCTTGGAAAAATATCAAAATTAAAAGAGAAAGAGATTGGTGAAATATTCCTTAGAGTCCATCTAATGGAAGAGAAAGCTGATGATCTACGTGACGTTTCTTTTGCTAAGCTATTTCAAGAAAATGATTTTCGAAAAATAATAATTATGAAAGAAATTTATGAATTTTTGGAGCGTATTACGGATTTAATCGACGACGTGTGTCTGATAATTCAAGACATTGTTATAAAGAACTCGTAGTGTGAACCTATGTTCATCGAGCCAATTCTTATTGTGGCTATGATTCTGACTTTCATGTTATCTTTTTGGACTGGGTTTACGGATGCTGCCTACGCGATCTCAACAGTTATCGGAACAAGAACACTAAAACCTATTCAAGCAGTAGGTATGGCGACTGTGGCTAATTTTGTTGGTATGTCTTTCGGTACTGCTGTAGCTTTCACAATAGGAACGGGAATAATTGCTCCGGAGATTGCTTCAGGTGAAGTGATAATAGCTGCGTTAGTAGGCGCATTAATTTTTGATGTTATCGCCTCGTGGATTTTCTCATTACCTATATCAGAGACTCATGTTTTGGTAGGTGGGTTAGTTGGAGCAGGTTTTGCATCTGCAGGTATTGAAGCTATTAATGTATTTGGGATATTCTCAAAAGTAATTATTCCAATGGTTACGGTGCCACCAATTGCTATAGTTCTTGTATTCTTCCTAACTCTTTTCATACTATTCATATTCAAACGATTTACTGCTACTGTAGCAAACAAACGTTTTAGAAAATTACAGATAGTATCTGCATTTTTCTTCTCCATGACTGATGGTACAAATGATGCGCAGAAAATTATGGGAATCGCAACAATTCTTCTAGTTTACTATGGATATCTATCTGAATTTGTAGTTCCTCTTTGGGTTATTATTACTTCTTATTCGACATTATCTTTAGGTACATTTCTAGGTGGATGGAGAATAGTTAAAACAATGGCAACAAAAATTACAAAACTTAGACCTTATCAAGGATTTGCTGCAGAAACAGGAAGTGCAATGATTTTAGGGACCGCTGCCTTGACGGGTCTGCCAGTTAGCTCTACACATGCTGCTGGAGGAGCCATTATGGGAGTTGGATTAGCTCATAGACGCAAAGCTGTCAAATGGGGAACAACAAGAGAAATTGCTGCTGGATGGATCCTGTCATTACCTTTAGCTGCTCTCTTCGCTTATCTGACGTTTCACCTAATGATGTTCATTCTATGAATTTTTTCTATTATGTTTACTGGATAGCTGCTAACTATCGAATTCGATCTATTCTGTAAGTATGCTATGTGCGACATTATCAGAATGATCGCCGATTCTTTCCAAGTTTCTCATGGACTCTGTGAATATGACATCGGCTTCCGGTAAACATATTCCTTTTTTCAATCTGTTAATATGTTCTTCTCTGAATTTGCTCTCTAATTGGTTTATTTCATCCTCCATTTTCAAGATCACCTTTGCCATCTCTTTATCATTTGCATTTAGTGCTTGTACTACACTTTCGTACATTTTTCTTACTTTGTTGAACACCAGTTGTAACTCTTCTTGAGCTTGAGGGGAAAATTTGATTCCAGATTTTATCTTTTCCCGAGCTGCTACAGCGAAATTATCGGAATGATCAGCTATCCTTTCGATATCTGTCAAAGTATGGATTAATGCAACGCTTTTCCGAAAACCGCTTTCATTCAGCCTACTCATAGGCACCTTATCAAGATATTTTTCTACAGATCTGCAAAGTTCATCAATAGCGGTCTCTCTTTCAAAAACTATTCTCATCGATTTTTCATCATTCTTCATGAATGCTGCTTCCGCTCTCTCTAACATTCCTACCACTAATTGGGCGATTCTCTTTACTTCTTTGTCAGCCTGAGTGAGTGCGATTATAGGAGCGTTCAGAAGTCTTTCATCAAGGTATCTCACTCGAAAATCGAAAGGTAGATCTTCGCCACGAATAATCTTTGTTGCTACGTAAACAATAACTCCTAGCAATGGGAACATTATCAATGTCACTATGACATTGAATATTGTATGAGCATTAGCGATTTGTCTGGGAAGATTATCCGAAGTTAAAGAGACAGCGTTGGCAAAA
>SMYQ01000268.1 GCA_007050885.1 Candidatus Bathyarchaeota archaeon | reverse complement strand
GAAGAGCACCAATTATCTCGTAACAATAAACACGAACTCTCGCCCTTATGGAACCCTCGGAGAAACTCCTTCAAAGATCCTACCACACCTCGTAATTCAGGTTCCCTTTTTGATCAGAACCCACGGCCTTTAAGTGAACTTTGACATTCGCCATAAACTTCAAAATATTAAAGAGCCGTAGTTCGCTAGTGAGCTAATTAACTTTGGAAACCCCATCAAATCTTCTGAGGAGGGAAAAAAAATAGCGGACGAGGACACCGCAAAGCTTCTTGTATTAATAGGGGCAACCTTTCAACTTATTACTGCAATTCCTCTATTGGCTTTAGGCATATTCTTCGTCATTATTATTTTGCCGTCCTTCGTTTTGATCCCACTACTTTTATTCATAATTTTCCCTGCAATTTTTCTCGTCTGGGGCATTGGTTGTTTGATACTCGCAATCTATTGGTTCAAATGGCGTCATGATCCGAGTGCTCACAAATCTTCCCTCATCGCTACTGGCATTATTGGGTTAATAATCGGCGGAACAATTGGTGGACTTTTGGCGCTAATTGGTGGTGCCCTTGCACCTGAAGAAAAAGCGTAATCGCTTGGGAGAACGACATTTTGCAAAAGATGTCAGAAAGTGCTTCCTCTTAATTCTGATAAAATATTAACCTCAAAGTTCGATATCAGTGATTATTATGAAAAAATGATTATCTCGTAATGAGGGTGGAGGTGCGCTCAACATGTCGGAGAGCACGGATACGGTCGACAAGGACATAGAGATCGGGAATTGATTCCGATTCGACAGAGACAATGATATCCCATGATCCAAGAGTGGTTCGGGCGTCCCTGACTTGATTGAATTCTTTCAAACTCTCGATAATCTCATATTCGCGCCCGGATTGAGCTAAGATGAGGACGTAGGCAAGAACGACGGCCACTCCAGGTCACCGATTGTCACGGACAGCTTAAGAGGCTTTAAGTCTTTTTCTCTTCTCCGGGACCGAGTTGACGGAATGCGACTTTGTGAGTAGTTTTGGCTTCAGTATCAGCGGGTACATCTTCGGAAAGGATTGTACCAGGAAGCACGATAGAATTGGTGCCTATCTTAACTCCAGGGTACACCGACACATTGGGACTGAGAATGGCATTATCACCGATAACTGCCCCATACTTAATACGAGGAACAGTTACACGCTCCCCTCCTATAACAGAGGTGATTGTTTCTCCAGCAACTGGTCTGTTAACGAGTTGAGCCCCTGCACCGATATCCACATTGCGACCTACGATGCTGTCACCTACAAAGCATAAGCGACCGATTTTTGCTTCATCATAAATGAGGCTCTCTTTAATTTCTACACCAAATCCGACTAGAACATTGGAACCTAAAGCCGTGTATTCGCGAACCAAGACGTTATTACCGATATAGGTGTTTGGACCAATATATGTCGGTCCTCGAATTGTCGAATGGGGTCGGACAACAACACCATCAGAGATATGCACGGAGCCTTCGATTCGACTTGGCTGTTGAATGTCAGCGGATCTAGCTATGAAAGATCCTTTGCCTGTCAGCACTTTGTCGAGTATGAATCGGTTTGCTCGAATCAAATCCCAGGGGTATGAGATTTCTACCCAGTCACGTTCCCAAACGGATCCATAGACATCTTTTTTGTTATCGATTAGTTGTTGAAAGGCAGTGGTTAGGTCGTGAGTCGTCTCAAGGATGTTAAAAATGGTAGGTTGGACTACATAGATACCTGCGACGGCGTATCGGCTTTGAATTTCTGTGGGATTGGGTTTTTCCACTAACCGTTTGATTAGAGCTCTTTCATCAATTTCGGCGATACCGTAAAATTGTGGTGTAGTTGTTAAGGTGAGGCTGATGACGGCTTCCGCGTTGAGGTCCTTGAATTGGCGCTGTGCCCGTCGAAACATCATGGGTTCACCCAAGATGTCAGCATTGGCGATGATGAAAGCGTCTTCACCTTGCAGCTCCTCTTGGGCAACAAGGATTGAATCAGCGATGCTTTTAGGTGTTTTCTGGACCACGTAATCGATTTTTACCCCTAGACTGTGACCCCGTCCAAGAAAATCACGAATTTGATCTCCTTGATATCCGATTGAGACTAGGATATCACGGATGCCTGCAGCTCGCATATCTTCAATCATCCACTGGATGATTGGTTTACCACCGATATCGAGTAGCGGTTTAGGAAAGGTGCCAACAAGTGGCCACATACGTCTGCTTTCGCTACCAGCTAAAAGGAGCGCTCTCATAGTTTTCAACCCCTATTCATAGTTGATTGCATTGAAGCCAATTCATTAATCTTTTTCCTTTCGAACACGGGGTAAGATTTCCACTGAGAATTTGCTATCGATGCTTTGGAGATGTCCGCTTGGTCCTTGATATTTACAAACGATTACTCCATCATGGCTTCCAGCTTTTGTGGCGATAAGGAAAAGTGGGAATTGCACTTGCTGTTGAGCAAGTAATGTGATAATCCGTTTTTCAAGTGTTCCAGTTTTTAATATGAGCTCAGGTGGTAATGTTACAGTGATCATTACATCGGCAGCATCCCCGTGACTGTTGTTTTCAACCCGTACAATCAATTCGAATTCCTCCTGTGAATGGGGAGGGGACATAGGCTCAGCAGTAAGTTCAATTCGGGGTTTAGCTGCAGTAATTTCTATTTCCACAAGATTTGATTTCAGTTGAAATTGCTGCGTATCTGTTTGGAACAAGAAGACTAGCGGTCCGACATCAAATGTTCCTGGTAAACGCGCTTCCATTAGGAGGGGTATTTTGAACCGTTTCATGGGTTCTTTGGGAGGGGATATGGGTTCGAGAAGGGCAATATTTGAAGGGAGCGATATTTGCGTGTCAAGGATTATAGTAGCCTCGGAGAAACTGATTGTAACCTGACCCGAAACAGGTTCTTTGATTTTTACTTCTTGCTTATCTAGCGATAGTCTTAGTTGTGAGGAAAGGGTACTTTGATAAAGCGCTAGAAGGGTGGTAAGCAGTTGGATTACTGTTTCAGATTCATCAAAGCGTGAAGGGATTTGTAAATCCTCTGGAGCACCTTCTCCTTCGATGAAACGGTTGACAAGGAGGGAAGCGATAGGATAGACAGGTGTTTTGGCCTTTTTTCGTCCGAAGCGTTTTTTGACCTTTTCAGCTTCGCGATAGGTTTGCTTCGCCTTAGCTAGATCATTTGCAGCAAAGAGCATAATCGTTTGTAGCGCGTAAGTCCGTATAAGAAGCTCATTATCATTTTTCCGTGTACCTATGCGTGTGACTTGGGTTAGTGCTGATGAAGCAGAATTGAAATCATGGTTAGCGATGGCAGCATCAACTGCTTCAAAGAGAATGTCTGTTTCGCGCTTGTCATCTTTGAGAGCAAGGTAGAATTGGGCGGCTTGAAGAAAAGCTTCGTAGGCTTTTTGGTAATCGGGGATTTTTGTATAGGAGCGTCCAGCAGCGGCCCATTCATCAGCGGCTTTTACTTCGTTTCCTTCTGCTTGATGGTTTCTTGCCCGTTTTTCGTGTTTTGCAGCTGATTTCGCTGGATCTCCACTGAAGACACCCTTGAGAAACGACATAATGAGGCGTGGTTCCTGTGAACCTGTTAAAATCCCTTTCGGGTATAAAAGAAAAATGGCTTCAGGGAGAGAATTTGAGGGGAACTCCTTGTTTGGGGATTTGCACAGGAATTCCTGTACTTTTAACGAACCTTTGGAAGAGTTCCGGGGCTTCTGTATGAATCGGAACCAGATTCTTTGGTCGGATTTCCTCAAGCGTTTGGCAAAGCTGTAGAGGATGGATGTGCCCAGAGCAATGGGAATTGTACATTGCTAGTCCAGATAGGGCGAGCCAATTTAGAAGTTTATCGAAACCGATTTCGCTCTCTTCATTGAAAGGTTCTGATGCACTCAGAAGATAGATACCTGATTCAGGTGGTTTGATTTTTTGCATGGTGCTGATACTGCCAAAACTAGAACAGAATACGTATCGGTTCGGTTGTTTATGAAGGTCTTTAGCCGTCACTGCACGCTCATCAAGATTCTTGATAGGCGGATCTGCATTTTGGAGTAATTTTTCGTACTTTGAGACGCGTTTCTTCTTGGCATCGAACCAAAGAATTTCTGTATCATTGGCGATGCTTGGGGTCTGAAGATCTCGGCAATGGTTAATGGCGTTCAGTATCCACATTCGTCGTGGTTCAAGAACCAATTTTCGGTCGTTGCTGGTAGCAGCTGATAGCATGGTGCGAAACCGGTCAAAGTCGGGTTCAGAGAAATCCGCGATTGTGAGGCTCTTACAGCCTCGGACGATCGTAGTAACTTTTTCGAGGACTTCTTGCTCTGTCGCTAGTTCGGCCTTTGCGATATTCGTGCCTTCGGTGAGTATAACATCGGGTGGTCCACTCTTTTGGATTGCCTTGACAAAATCTTCGGTCAGCTGAGGCAGTGTGCCATGGCGACGGAAATCGCCTGTATACACAATGGTAATTTCTGAACAGTAGATGATGAAACCATAAGCTGCTGGAATACTATGATCCACATGGACGGGTTGGATCTCGATTCCATTGATTTTCACTCGGTTACCAGTGCGGAAGGTGTTGATGGTTTGCCCTTCAATGTCGGTGTCAAATGTTTTTCGGGTTCCTTGGAGTCGGGCTTCAAAGATGATGCGGGTGCACTCACCCATGTGGATAGGAATGCTCCGATTTAGTAATGGCAGATAGCCACTATGATCTGTGTGTGCATGAGAGAGAAGCACGGCATCAACGTCAGAAGCAGGTTGGTCATTTTTAGAGGGTTGATGGTATAGGTTGGGGATATCGGGCGTACCACCCACTTGAATTAGCTCGTCAAGAGATTGTGGAGCGACAGGGAAATCGTAGAACTTACGCATGGTTTCAAAAGATTTCCCGAAGTCGAGGAAGAACTTCGTATCGTATCCCTTATCGTGGATTAGGATTTTGTTGGCGCCGATTTCTCCTGCGCCCCCGTAAATGGTTATGGTGACTGACATGAGCTTTCTCCACCAGGAAGCTGATCGGATAGTTTGAGTCGTCGGATCTTCGGAATGAAGCTGCGAAGCAGACCTTTAGAGAGACTGCCGCATCCAAGGATCGTGTTGTTGTGAATGACGATTACATACCCTCTTTGTATGTCTTCATAATTAACCGATTCCCCCTGTAACCACTGTTGAGCTTGAACATCGGTTAATTCCACTTTCTGTTTTGTAGCATGATGTCCGAGCAGTTGGGCACCATCCATTGAGAGCCGGAAGGCCTTCGGTGAATACTCACCGATATAGAGTCCTGTTGTTCCGGTGTAGGGAAGCTTGGAAAGAAGTTTGAAAGCAGCTTCGCTGATTAG
>SMYQ01000035.1 GCA_007050885.1 Candidatus Bathyarchaeota archaeon | reverse complement strand
TAAAATAATTTCAATTTGTCGCTCTGTAAACAATGATTTTTTGATAATTTTACGTATAATATTGTTAAAATTAGATTCTGCAAACTCCACCATAGCTATACAAATCTGTATACCGCTATTCCAATTAAACTTTAAAGAGTCATCTACAAACCAATTTCATGACAGGAAAAGTTGAATCGTTCCTAAAATCTGAACTAAAAAAGAAAAATGCATTATTGTTTGTGTTAATTGATTCGGAGGAATCAAACCTAGAATCCTCCAAAAAACTTGCTCAGGAAGTAGAAAAAATTGGTGCTTCTGCCATACTTGTTGGGGGCTCTTCTGCCACTGATCAAATTGAAATGTCCAAAGTTGTCAAGGGAATTAAAAAAGGAATTAAGATTCCGATTATCCTCTTTCCTGGCAATGTAACAGGGGTAGTTCCTGATGCTGATGCAATTCTATTTAGTTCACTCATGAATTCAGAAAATCCATACTTTATTACTCAGGCCCAGGCACTTGGAGCCCCAAGCGTGCTCAAATTTGGCCTTGAGCCTCTTCCTACAGCATACCTTGTAATCGGTGATGGAACATCAGCCTGGTTTGTAGGGTCTGCAAGAGGAATTCCGTTTGAAAAACCCAAAATTGCTGCAGCATATTCTCTGGCAGCACAATTCCTAGGCATGAGATTTGTTTATCTTGAGGCCGGATCCGGAGCCAAATCTACTGTAACGCCTGAAATGGTAAAGACAGTAAGATCCCTTTTCAATGGATTCTTAATTGTTGGGGGTGGAATTAAGGAGGTAAAGACTGCCAAAGAACTGGTTAACGCAGGAGCTGACGCGCTTGTAATAGGAACTTTCCTAGAGAAAGGAGGCAGTCTCAAAAAACTCACAGAAATTGCCAAAACAATTCAAAAATCAAAGAAATAGGATTGAATAATGTCGGAAAATGATGCCATTTCCCGTTTGCGTGGCATAAAGATGCCTGATTACTATCAAAATTACTATACTGATCTTTCTACTGAAACATATACTATCTTTGAGAAGGCTGCAGAAGCAAAATCAACCTTGGTGGACTCTTCTGGAATAATTGAGCCGAAAATCGCATTTGATTTGGCAGATAGGGTTGCCAAAATGCACGAGATTGATATTTCTGAACCTCTTCGAGAATTATTAAAAATTAATGGAAAGGAACTTTCCGCCTTAATTCTCTCTAAAGAAATTGCTTTAGGGAAATACTCCCTTGAAGAAGCTTCCTTAGAAGAAAAATTAGATCTTGCCGTAAGAGTTGGCCTTGCGATAGTTACGGAGGGAGTCACAATTGCCCCTCTACAGGGCATTAGTGAGGTCAAAATCAAGAAAAATAAAGATGGCTCTGACTACCTTTCAGTCTCAATAGCTGGTCCCATGAGGTCCGCTGGAGGAACGGAATCTGCAGTAACTATGTTAATTGCCGATCATGTACGAAAAGCGGTAGGTCTATCAAAATATCAGGCAGACTCTTTTGATGATGAAACAGGAAGATTTGTAGAAGAACTACGAATCTATGAAAGAGAAGCAGGAAATTTCCAATTCCACATCTTAGATGACGATATCATCCATGTGATCTCAAACCTTCCTGTAGAACTTGATGGTGTAGACACTGACCCATATGAAGTAGTTAATCACAAAGGAATGGCTAGAATAAAAACAGATAGAGTAAGAGGTGGTGCTCTACGAGTCCTTAATGATGGATTAATTGGAAGAGCCAAAAAACTACTAAAACGAATTCAACTCTATAATTTGGATGGTTGGGAGTGGCTAGCTGACCTCAAAGGAGCTATTCAAACTGGTGATGACCAAGAAGATGCCGCCACAAAAAGAATGCGTGAGGTTATCACTGGAAGATCTGTTTTATCCATGCCAAACAAACTTGGTGGATTTAGGCTTAGATATGGCCGCGCATGTAATACCGGTTTTGCCGCAGTTGGAATTCATCCGGTAATTGCCGAGATTTTAGACCACACAATAGCAGTTGGAACTCAAATCAAGATTGACATTCCGGGTAAAGGAGCAACTGTAGCCTTTGTGGATTCCATAGAAACCCCTGTAGTTCGTCTAAAAAATGGAAATGTTGTAAAAATTAGAGATGTCAAACATGGCATCGAAATTAAAAAGGAAATTGAAAAAATTCTTCATCTGGGAGATATTTTAATTTCATTTGGAGACTTTCTGGAAAATAATGCCCAATTAGTCCCATCGGGATATGTAGAAGAATTCTGGATAGAAGAATTAAGAGATAAACTGGCAAAATACGAGCCTAATGACCAATATCTGAGTCAATTTCTTGAAAAAATACCCTCACTGGATGAAGCTTTAAAGATTTCTTTAGATTTCCAAATTCCTTTACATCCTTCATATCTTTATTTTTGGGATCAAATCACACCCTCAGAATTATCAGAAATTTTACAACCAACAAACCTGAATGAAAACTCGATAGAATATCCACAAAATATCAAAAAAATTCTAGAAAAATTAGGAGTTCCACATCTCCAAAATAACTCCATAATTCTTGAAGAAAAAGAAGCTAAAATTTTCTATAATTTACTCTTTAGAAATCCTCCAAAAATTGATGAAAAATCTGTTCCCAAAATCATTTCAGAATCATCAGGAATTTCAGTCAAAAACAAGTCCTCTACATCTATTGGTGTTAGGATTGGAAGACCAGAAAAAGCAGCTGCCCGACAAATGAAACCACCAACCCACGTTTTATTCCCTATTAGTGATAAAGGGGGCCCCACCAGGGATCTTTTAAAAGCTTCAAGACACACCAATTTTTTCACCAATATTTTCAATCGACAATGTCAACATTGTAACGAGCCCTCCATTGGAATAAAATGCTCAAAATGTGGAGAAAAAACATCCATAGAGTATCAATGTTCAAACTGTAGGGAAATTTTAGAATCGCCCTATTGTGAAAAGTGCAAAAGAAAGGCATCCACACATTCCTATCGACCGTTTCCTCTAAAGGAAAGATTGCTTAATGCTCAAGAAAAAATGGGATTACGAGCACAAGAACCTTTCAAAGGTGTCAAAGAATTGATTAGCCAAGATAGGATACCTGAACCCCTAGAGAAGGGTTTGGTAAGACAAAATTTTGGCCTAACTACCTTCAAAGATGGAACCGTTCGATTTGATGCTACAAATTCACCCATTACTCAGTTCAAGCCTTCTTGGATAGGAACTCCAATTGAAAAACTCAAGGAATTAGGATATACGCATGATATTGATGGAAAACCAATCGTCGATGAAAACCAAACCATCGAAATTCGCATGCAAGATGTGATAATACCATATGAAAGTGGTAGATATCTGGTTTCTATCTGTAAATACTTGGATATTTTATTACAAAAATTCTATGGGAAATCCCCATTTTACAAGGTAAAGAATATCGAAGAATTAGTAGGACATCTGATAATCGGTCTGGCTCCACATACCTCCGTAGGCATTGTAGGCAGAATTATCGGTTTTACAGAAACCCATGTTTGTTTTGGAACTCCTAATTGGCACTCTGCCAAAAGAAGAGATGCTGATGGAGACGCAGATTCAATAATGCTCTTGATGGATAGTCTCCTTAACTTCTCAAGACAATTTCTTTCTGATAGGATTGGAGGTTTAATGGATGCCCCATTGCTGATTCAACCATTAGTTTTACCACATGAATCCCAACCTCAGGCCCATAACTTGGAAGTCACAAAGTCCTTACCATTAGAATTCTTCCAATCAACACTATTACAAAATAAAGCCTCAACGGTAAATTCTGTTGAAATTATAGAATCCCGATTAGAGACAGAAAGGCAATTCTATGATTATCATTTTACTCACAATACCTCATCTCTTACTACATCAAAATCAAGAAGCGCTTATTCTACTCTAGGATCTATGCTTGACAAACTTGATATGCAAATTAGAAATGCCGATATGATTGATGCGGTAAACACTTCGGAAATTGTTTCCAATGTAATATCAACACATCTTGTACCTGATATTATGGGAAATCTACGGGCATATGCCAGGCAAAGCTTTCGATGTACTGCATGTGGAAAATCTTATCGTCGTCTTCCTTTAATTCAAAATTGTATTTGTGGTCACAAATTGATTCAAACAATCACTCGAGGATCTGTTGAAAAATATCTAAAATTAGCAAAAAGACTTGTAGACAATTATGAGGTAAGTGAATATCAAAAAGGCCGGATTCATGCATTATCTGACGAAATCGACCTTGTATTTGGTAAAAATAAAGGAGATCAGTCCCTTCTTACCGATTATGCATCATAAAATTTTATCGTAATTTTACGTACTCGTAAGCACCTAATTTTTTGTCAAAACAATAATGAACTTTCTGATATTCTTTTCTGAAAGCTTTAACTTTTGGAAGGATTTTTTTGGGGTCTTTTTTATCAACAACTATCATTTTGATAAATGACGCAATTTCTTTCATTTCTTTTTGTTTCATTCCAATCCTAGTAATCTCAGAAACACCCAATCTGATTCCACCAGGGTGGAAGTAATTTCTTCCAGCTTTGATGTCACCAGGAATCAATTGCCTATTTACAATGATGTTTGCTTTTTCCAATTCAGCCTCAACTTTTCCTCCATCAGAATAATCAAGAACGTTTACTGCAATTTGATGTGATTTTGTAAACCCTCTACTTTCTCCTAAAACCTTGAATCCGACATCACTAAGAGCCTCAGCAAAGGCTTTTGCATTTTTAATAATCTGACTTGCATAGTCCTTTCCAAATTCCAAGGCCTCAGCAAAAGCAACTGCTTTTCCAGCCATGTGGTGAATATGATGACTACTAGTAAGACCTGGAAACATTGCTTTTTTAATTCCCTCTTCGTGTTCTTCTGAGCCTAAAACTAGACCTCCTTGAGGGCCAAACAGAGTTTTGTGAGTACTCATTGTCATAGTATCTGCACCTTCACGTAATGGATCCTGAAACTTTCCTCCAGCAATCAATCCTGCAACGTGAGCAGCATCATAATTAATGTGCATATCATAACTCTTGAGAAAGTCAGCTAGTTCCTTGACTGGATGAGGAAATAGGAATAACGATCCTCCAAACATTGCCATTTTTGGTAGTCTTCCATCTTTTTTGAGTTGTTTGACTTTTTCCTTGGTCTTGTCTACATCAATAGTCATCTCTTCGGCATTAAATGGATAAAACTCAATTTCTAATCCATGAACTAAACCTGCAGTTCCTGAATGCTCCTTCTTACCATGAGAAATGTGGCCTCCTGCTGGGATCGAAGGGGCCAACATAATATCTCCTGGATTTGTAAATGCAGAATAAATGGCAAGGTTGGCAACAACTCCTGAAACTGGTCTTACATCTGCAAATTTTGCTTTGTATAGCTTTTTTGCCAGTTTCATACATTCAAACTCTACATCATCAATGTAGACACACCCAGCATAAACTCGATCTCCAGGCCAACCTTCTGCATATCTATTACCGAAATCTGAGATTATCGCCTCACGAACAGCTGGACTAGGAACATTTTCGCTTGCAATTAATGGAATAGAAGACTCAAACCATTTGTGATGATCTTTTAGTTTTGAAAAAATTTTATCATAAGAGAT
>SMYQ01000301.1 GCA_007050885.1 Candidatus Bathyarchaeota archaeon | reverse complement strand
GAAAAAGCCAAAATTGCATTACTTGACGCTTCTTTAGAAATTGAAAAGACAGAGTTCGACGCGAAAATAAATATCGAAACCCCCGATCAGATTGAAGCTTTCCTCGATCAAGAAGAAGCCATGCTTAAAGGCATGGTTGAGAAAATCGTAGCCGCAGGTGCAACCGTTGTCGTATGCCAAAAAGGCATTGACGATATGGTCCAGCACTTCCTTGCGAGAAAAGGAATAGTAGCAATTCGAAGAGCCAAAAAGTCAGACATGGAGAAACTAGCAAAAGCTACTGGTGGGAAAATAGTAACCAAGCTTGATGATATAACAGCTAAAGACCTTGGATATGCAGCCATTGTAGAAGAACGCAGAATAGGAGACGACAAAATGACCTTCATCGAAGGTTGCAAACACCCACAGGCAGTTACACTTTTGATACGAGGCGGAACAGCACGCATAACGGCGGAGGTGGAACGCTCAGTCCACGATGCACTATGCGTAATTAAAGACATACTTGAAGAACCAAAAGTTGTAGCAGGAGGCAGCGCCCCAGAGCTCGAAATGGCAAATGCTCTCAAGAAGTACGCAGAAACTTTGCCTGGAAGAGAGCAACTCGCTGTCAAAATCTTTGCAGAAGCATTAGAGGCTGTCGCAATAACGCTTACTGAAAACGCCGGGCTAGATCCAATAGATATACTTTCAGAATTAAGGTCGAGACATGAAAAAGGGGAAAAGTGGGCCGGCATAGAAGTCCTAGAAGGAAAAGTGCAAGATATGTCAAAAAAGGGCGTTTTCGAGCCGATTACAGTTAAAAAGCAAATAATAAAATCGGCAACCGAAGCAGCTTCAATGATTCTGAAAATCGATGACGTCATAGCTTCCGGCAAAATGAAGACGCCTCCAATGCCACCAGGAGGAGCTCCTGGCGGGATGTATCCAGGCGCCGGAGAGTATTAGAAAACGTCTAAAAAAGAAAAAATATTTGTAGGTCCTCCGAAAATCACGCGGTTTGAGAAGGCAAGAATAGTGGGAGCTAGGGCTCTTCAGATTTCGATGGGTGCACCAATACTCGTAGAGGCTAACGAAGCCTATTCAAATCCGATTGATATTGCCTTGCAAGAACTCGAAGGCGGCATCTTGCCGATTACAATTAGAAGAACGTTGCCAGATGGAACCTTTCAGGATATTCCGTTGATGTGGCTTCTCAATTAAAGTTAACTCTTGATCTTCTTTGCTTCTTCAAGAGTAGCACGTATTCCGTCCCAGTGGGCGCCTTGCCAATAAATGCGCGCACATTCTGAGCATTTCCAAAATTCGCCGTAATAAGTGAAAGTGTTTTTCTTAACTTTGCTTGCCAAGGTCTCTTTGGGTGTTAATCGAATTTTAGCGTTGCATCTTGGGCAACGAGAACGTTCCAGATCTATCGTCAAGGAAAAGTCAAAGCGTTCAGCAAGTTCTGCTAGCTTTTCAGCTTCTGTTAGACCTTCCACGTAAAAAGCCACAATTCCTTTGCCTACGGCGCGTTGATAAAGTTCTGAATCTCTGGTAAGGAGAACCCGATGCTCTTTCTCGGCCTTCGCAATCAGTTCAGCATCCTCAAATTGATTGGAGTATATAACATCTTGCCCTAGCATGCGGAGCCATCTGGTCAGTTTTCCAAGCATCCCATCCGCGATAAATTTCACGTGTGTTCGCCCCGAATCACTTCGCCGCTACCAGTCTTTGCCACAATCTCCTGTTCATCCATAATTAATAATCCATTAACATATGTTTTCACGGGTCTGCCCTGCACTTCCCAACCGTCAAAAGGCGAGTACTTCGCTTTAGAATGGAATTTAGAAGCATCAATCCTGAACTTCTGGTTAAAGTCTACAACCGTTAAATCCGCTTTTTGTCCTTGTACCAAGCTACCACGGTCTCTTAAGTTGAAAATTTCCGTGGGCTTTTCTGAAAGCATCTGAACCATATGTGCCAGTGAAATCCGGTGCTTTCTAACCATCGTCAACATAAGAGGGAGAGTTGTTTCAAGACCAGGCACGCCAACTTTTACATCCCAAACGCTGCCAGCGGACTTCTCGCTTAAAGTGTGAGGCGCGTGGTCTGAACCTAAAACGTCAACCCAACCTTCAGCAACGCCTTTCCAAAGCGCCATGATATCGCTTTCGCCGCGAAGAGGTGGCATTATCGTTAACATTAAGCCGTAGTGCTCATAATCGGTGTTTGACAGCAAAAGATGGTGGGGAGTAACTTCACAGGTTACGTTTCTGCCAGATTTTTTCGCCTCAATCACGGCTTTTAAGCCCTCGTCAGTTGTTATGTGACAAAAATGCAACCGTACACCAGTTTGTGCGCTTACCTCCAACAGACGTTCGACCGCTTTGAGTTCAACATATTCTGAATGCGCCTTCAGGAAGGCAGCTGCATCGTGGCGGTTGGCTCGCTTAAGCCTTTTTTCATTTGCCATCAACAACGTTTTGTCTTCTGCGTGTACCGCAACTGGAACAGCTAATTCGCCGACTTTTGTAAACGCCTCTCGCAAGGCTTCATCGTCATCAATGTTTAATCCGCCAACTTGATGAGCCATAAAGAGTTTAAAGCCTACAGCACCCTGAGCTACAATGCCTGCAGCGGTGCCCAAGTCTTTTGGAAATTCCGAGTAAAAACCAATGTTAACAAGACTCCTGTTTTCTGCGATGCGCATGCGATTCTTCAAAGTTTCCGCGCTCAGGGTCACTGGGTCGTTGTTGGGCATATCCAAAACTGTGGTGAATCCACCCGCTGCTGCGGCGGCAGTTCCTGTATAAAAGTCCTCTTTATACGCTTTTCCTTCATCGCGAAGGTGCACATGAACGTCAATTAAACCCGGTAGCACTAGCATATTCTTGAGGTTTGTTTTCTCGTCAGCATTTGGCATCTGCGGCAGTTTGCCTATTTTGAAGATTTTGCCGTTTTCAATCGCTATACTGCAGTCAACTATTTCCTTGTTCAGGTACGCCTTGGCGTTTATTAAAACGGAATCAATAATCAAATTAACCGCGCTCTCATCGTGAATAACGAATGGAAAGGCTAATTAAAGTTTATTTTATTCGAAACTAATTCTTCGGCTACAGTGCGAGTGGCGTTAGGTTTCCAATTCTATTCTGCAGTCTTCACAGAGATTTTCCCCGTTAACATCTTTCAAGTTTTGTGAGAACACTCCACAGCGATCGCAGTATCCAGACAGAGGCGTTTCTTCGACCATCATGTTTTCCTCCGCCTCTGCAGCATCCTCAATGCGTGTTCTTTCTTGAATGATCTCTATAAGTTCAGGCATAACACCTAGGATATCTCTGCTTGAAATTACTCCCACAAGATTGCCTTTGTAAATTACGCCAAGTCGCCTGATGTCCATCCCGCTCATTCTCCTCGCTGCTTCGCTTATTGTTGCTTCCGGCTGTATGGTAACTAAAGGAGACGTCATGATTTCCTTCGCTTTTATAGCGTCAGGCACAAGATTCTTTGCCAGAACTCTTACCACTAAGTCTCTTTCTGTTATTATGCCTACAGGTTTTCCCGTCTTGTTAGTGATTATAACGCAACCTAAAGCGTTTTCATCCATAAGGGTGGCAACTTTATTTGAAGTTGAGTCTTCATCTAGCGTTACCACTGGACTGCTCATAATATCTTTGACGACCATTCTTGTTCTTAATCCAATTTCAGACATCAGTTAGACTTCCAACAATTTTTGACGAGTCTTGACTTTCACTTGTGAAAGTATTAATCGCACATTTAAGAGTTGCTAACTCCGATAGTGCAAAAACACTTCCCCAAAAACAGCATCATACAAGTTTGATTATTGTGTAGATAAACAGTATAATTCGAGAGTGATCATTCTTTCAGCAGAATTTATCGGCAAGGCGCCACTTCCGTCGGCATGGTAGTGCATACAAACTGTGTCACAGCGGGCCACGGACCCGAAGTTACAAGCCTACTGAACTCGCCATCAGTGAAGATAATACCCGAAAATGATTCCAAAGCCAAACATTGCTTGTCTCCTAAATTTATGATCAGATATATAAAGCAGTAATTTTACTATTTGCTTGTAAAAAGCCAAAGAGGTTAGAAGTAAATTGCCGTTTAAACGAAAGAGCCGAGGAAGATCAAAAGGAAGCAAAGGAAGCAGCGGTCTTGTACAATGCGTCAGTTGCGGACAGATGGTGCCGCGTGACAAAGCAAAGAAGTCTACGCGTCGAGTATCCTTTGTCGAGCCTCAATTGGCTAAGGAGCTACGACAGAAAGGCACGTACATGTGCTCGTGGGTAGACACAAAATATTATTGTATTTCATGTGCAGTACATCGAGGAATCGTAAAGGTTAGAGCCGAAAACGAAAGACGTTCACGTTATAGAAGAAAGCGTTAGTTTTCCAGATTATTACTTTTTTTCTTCAGCGAGTTGTAAATATGCAGTCCTCTTTGCACAACTGTGAAGTTCGAGAGAACTGCTAGAAGTATTATTCCGATGTTTAAGGCTGGAAGCCAGAAAATCGCTGCAATGCCTGCGAACGATAGGATTAACATGCGTTCAGCTCTTTCGGCTACGCCTACGGACTCCATCATTATCTCTGCCGCTTCAGCCCTTGCTCGACAATAGCTTACCATCATTGAACCTAATAAAGCAGCTAATCCCCATAGAGGATCGCACAACCCGCCAATTATCACGCCGGCATAAACAGCAGCGTCAGCGTATCTATCCAGAAGGGAATCTAGAATTCCTCCGAACACGCTTGTCTGTTGGTAGATTCTAGCTATGACGCCGTCCAACGCGTCGCAGAATCCCGATGCCAAAAACAGAACCGTTGCCAAAAAAAGCCAAAGAGGCTGACCTTCTGATGCGGCATACATGAAAGCTGAAAACAGCGCCAATGACAAACCTATGAGGCTTACAATGTTAGGAGTTAATCCCATATTGTGCGCGGCTTTCGCTTCTAAAGTCAACATGTTTTGAACTTTTTGCTTCAGTTTCGTCAGCAATTTTAACTCGCTACCTGTATGTTAACGCTTATTATTTAAACTGGACCGCAATATGGTTTGCGTTTCAACAATAAGCGCGCGCAGACTATGCAAAAAGTTGTGCGTAATCCAGTGGCATTCATTGATGTGAAAGTCGCAAGATGCAAATTATAAATAATCTTTGGGTTAAATGATCAGCGAATTGTTCTGTCAGCGGACTTATAAGGTGCATGTTAGATTATGTAGGGCAGTAACGTTATGTCGCTGATAGAAAAGCATAGACGACAACGTTACACAACAGAAACAACAAAAAGGAGTGAAGAAAATGACTGAGAACGCGGATGTTGTCTTCGTCGGAAGCAAACCTCCAATGAGCTATGTGCTGGCTATTATCACAAGTCTCTCCTCAGGAAACTTGAAGGAAATAACGCTGAAAGCTCGCGGCCAAGCAATAACTACAGCAGTTGACGTGGCTGAAATAACCAGAAACCGATTCATTAAAGACTTGAAAGTAACCAAGATAGCCATCGGAACAGCAGAGATGCCACCAAGAGAAGGCGAAAACAAATCCAGAATGGTTTCAACGA
>SMYQ01000216.1 GCA_007050885.1 Candidatus Bathyarchaeota archaeon | reverse complement strand
AACAGCAGCTCCAACAGAGACAGAAGGATCTCGACGTTGAAGCGGCCTGGGCTGAAGTGGCTTATCGTGAGGAGCTTGCTAGCCAACTCCAATCACAAGTTACCAGTCTGGAAACCCAACTCTCCGACCAAAATGAGAAATTGGACAAGTTAGACCAAAGGAAAACCAGCTTGAAAGAGAAGTGCGAAGCGATTGAAGCAAAACGGGAAAAGCTCCTAACAACCATGGACTCGCTACACGATGAGCGGTTGCAAGCACAAGGCCATCGGCGAGGGCTAGAGAATGAACTCAAAGGCATGCTAAATCGAACAGAACGATATACCAAGCGTCGGAAGCCCGCAACAGGCAAAATTGACGCCATTCAGAAGGAGTTAGCAACGATTATCCAGGATCGAGATGGCATCGATGATCAACTCGCTCAGGTCCGACAAGATATTGCCTCAACGGAAGAGTACCTCTTTACCAAACCCCAACGGTATCCACATTTTGAAGAGACAATACTTCGGGGCTGCCTCCGATACCGGTCTGAACTTGATAAACTCGCACTCTCTGATGCAGTGATTGGGCCCCTTTTTGCGCTCATTCGTATGAAACCGGAGTATGCACAGTACGAAACCGCGGTCAAACTGGCCTTGGGACGCTACTCCTATGCATTCATTGCTCTGAATCGAGAGGTCTTCGTTGAGGCTAAAAACTTGTATGATCATCTCTGGCCACATGAAAAGCCAGATCTGGTGGTCGCCCGGACAAATCCCACGACCGCGATAACGCGAGATCGCCCAACGGTTTCTTTACCCGTGATTGGTTGGGCAGCTGATCTCATTGAAGGGGATATATATGCCATTAGTTTCCTAAGCCGTGTCATAAACACAGCTATCGCGGAGGAAGGAGCCGATCCCAACACGCTAGTCGATGCCTCTCAACAACTCAATTGCAACATCATTACTAGTGAAGGAACAAGTCATTATCTCCGAATCGGCGCCTTTGCCCGACCACCCCGACCCGTTACGGTAAGTTTGGATGTCTCTCTCAACGATTTGGGACTAGCCCAGGATGGCGCTGATACACGCATTCAACTCCGTGAACTTCGTGAACAAGAAGCTAAACTGATGCGAGACCGAATGCGCATCAATTCTGAAATAAGTCAACTTCGGGCAACCCTCCAAGACCTTCAGCAAGTGCACATATCTCATCTTTCTGATGGGGAAAGAACAGCCCTGGTCACTAGTTCTGAACATCGAGTCGCTGAATTACAACAACTGATTCTTGAACTGGAAACTGAATGCGACAGGCTTAGCCAAGATTATCAGGAATATAACTTAGAATTATCACCGATCCATTCCCGACAGCAAAAACTATCCGAACAACTCCAAAACCTTGACCTTCGACGATCACGCCGTCAGGTTGAAATCAACCACCTCGTTGCAGAGCTCAAGCAACGCGAAGATGAATATGAGCATCTCATTAAACAAACCAAACATTTCCGTAAGGCTGCCACAGCACTGGGAGAACGCCCTCAGGCTGTTCGAAACCCTACTGCGATTCGTGATGAACAAATCCAAATCCAGGCGATGATTGATACTATCACCGCCACAGCAGACGATCGGCAAGCCTTTGAAGACCAGGAACAAGTCGTCTCCCAACTCCAAGACTACCTCAAACAACGTCAGCTCCACTTAGAAAATCTGATGACGGACGTTGATCGAAGACTTCTCGAGTGGAGACGGCAACTCCAAGAGACGGTTGAAATCCTCAACCACCGTATGAACCAATTACTCAGCCACTTCCTCAAGCAAGTCAAACTGCTTATTCGATTCCCCGATGAACCCAGTCGTGCGGAGCTCCACCTTCAACTTGCCATTAACCGCAAAGGCGACTGGCGGACCTATCAAGAAATGTCTGGGGGCGAACGGGTCCTAGCCACCCAGACTTTCATTTTAGCCCTACACACTCTCGCCAAGAGTCCCCTCCATGTGATTGATGAATTTACCCAACGCCTCGATGAAGCAAGCCGTGCAGCTATTCTCAGTGTTGTTCAACGCGCCCTCGATTTAACCCAAAAAGACTCACTAATTCATCCACAGTTTCTTCTAATGGCTCCCTCCACGGTCGGACTCGAGATCCCAGAGACTATGCACCACGTCGTGCTGATCAAAGGACAGGTGAAAGTCTAATGATAACTAATGATACTTCTACATTTCTCCGTGCCTTTCCGCGCCGCAAGGCCTGGTATGACACTTTCCAATACAACTACAAGCGAACACGACTATCATCTTTTGGAACCAAAGGGATAGTAATTACGCTATGGAATCTGACCAAAAAGTATGAGGTTGCCCTAAAACAGCACGATACGTTCCCGATTAAGGAAGCGGAGATTGACCGTGAAGAAGTTGCCGATGCATACCGCGTCCTTGATACCCCCTGGGAACGAACTCTCGATGGGCGTTTCTACTATAATCTCGCTTCAATGCAACATCACCGGGATTCTCAATTGGCTGCTCCTGAAATCGCTCCCGAGGAATGGATTTCCCAATTTGCCAATGAGGTCAAACGACGCGCGACTCCGGTACTCTTTTTAATTAATCAAGAGCGGACCATCCCACCTTTCCAATTGCCTCCTGCTGATTCGCCGGTCGCAATGGACGATGCCCCTACCCAAGATGATAAACAGGCTATGCGCAAACACCGTATCTCTTATGAAGAGATCTCCATAGACGCTCTCGGCGCTAGAAGGGCGGATATCCTGAAACGGCTACAAGGCAAACGATACAACTATGCAGCCCTATCCGAAATCCTAACCAACTGGGAACTCGATTTACTCAGCCAGATGATTCGGGATAACATCTGTCCTGCAACGTTCGAAAAAACGGCTATCATTTTTCGACACCCTCCACCTAAAACAAATCCTGCTTTCACTGCTGTTGCCATTACCGCACAAAACCATGAGGAGGTTCCTCGAAAGTGACCTCAGATCCAATACCTACTGACACCATCTCTTCCACAAGCGAGGATTCAGAAGAAGAGGTGTTAGAGCAACGTCATCTCATTGGTCAGCTCTTTGCCGCCCTCACAGCAAGGTTTCGGAATGAGGAAGGCCAACTCAGCATCGGGGTCAAACGGCAAGATCTTTTAGAAGCCCTTCATATCAATAAGACTGGCTTAGTCCGCCTCCTCGATTTACTCCGCCAGCAAATATCTCCCCTGGGGCTAGAATTGGTTGAATATCGAATGGGACGGGACACGCTCTATTGTGTTCGAACCATTTACGGAGTTCCTGGCGAGCTCACTGATCCTGAATACGCCGTATTAGGAGTCATCATTTCCACTGTAGAACAGGTGAGTAAACTCCATCGTCCACGCCGGGTGGCCACAAAAGACATCGAAACAATCCTTGTAGCCCGTGGGCGCCTCTCCCGCTACCAACTCGATCGTATTTTACGACGACTAACCGAGCTAGGCTATATTACGCGAACCGCACGACGAATTACTTACGGTCCACGACTCGAATTGGAATTTGATGCTGAACGCCGTGAAGCCATCGCCAGCGCAGCAACCCTGTATCTCGCAGGGGCTACAGCTGATTCGGAGGAAGACCTGAATGAAACTTGATCTCTCCACCGTTGGCATCAGTTGTGTAGCCTGTGGAACCCGAATCACACTTGAGGAGGCAATCCAGAAGGAATGGCACCAATGTTTACGGTGTCAGTTCTTCATTGATCCCCATTGTCTTGGAATTGTCCAAAACACCATGGGTGGGGTCTGCCCCTCATTTAGCCAAGGAGTGACCCGTCATTCCTTGCAAGCTGCTGATATTCCTACAGAACAGATCCTCATATTCGTCAAAGATCAATATCAGAAAGGTCACGGAGGTGCTCTCATCGACTCCTTATTTTATACCAGACCTTCAGCTTTAAAGAAACCACAACACCCAAGTCAAATGGAATCGAACTCTGAAGAACCTCTCACCCGAGAAGAAATCTGGCAACGCTTTGGACTCGTTTTAGTGCAGCGGTCCCAAGGTAAATGGAAAACTTGGGAAAAAGTTGGCAGTACTAGCTGATATTGTCCAAGGGACATAAACTATTTACCTATCAACCACTCATGCCTTCCTATACGAATTGGCTTGCATCATTTTTGGAGTTGATGGGTTTGGGTGACGAAAAGGCTCCCAGTTGGGTAAAACACGCCGTTCGGCGTTGGAAGCAATTCTATAATGAAATTCAGTTCATCGATGGACAAATTGATACTGCAAATCCGTTGAGTGTAATTTTCCGAAATGAAGCTCTCTTAAATCAAGTAGTATCCCAATCACAGGCTGTCACCTCACCCATTGAACCAACCCTTTCAAAGAAAGAAGAATCAGCTCCATCTCAACCTGAAAAGACTCCTTCGCCAAATCCCGAAAAAAAGCAGCGCAAAGGATGGTTCATTTCTAAACTCAAAGACCTCCAATACCTATTCAATCGCCCTCTTTGGTCCTGGGATTCTTTCTAGATGGGATCATCCAAACCCATTTTGGAACGAATCTTCTCGATGACATCTTCTCCCATCCGCTTCGTTTCTGCTGACTCCGTCGTAGGCTCATCCTGCACATCCTCAGACAGTTGAGGGAGACCCGCTAGTTTTCTCACGATACCAGAAATTGCATGCTTTGCCACAGAAACCTCAGAACCGCCAGAGAGTAGCACCACCAACCGTCCCTCACAGACTTCTTCCGCTGCCTGCATCAAAATATCTGTCATTGCAGGAAAGGCACGCAACGAAAGATTAAACCCACCATAGTCTAGGGCATGGGCATCATGACCCATGTTCCACAAGATCATCTCAGGGCGAATCCGCCTGGCCCAAGGCAGCGCTAAACGACGTACGGCTTCGACAAAGGAGTCATCACTACTCGAACTTGGGAAAGGGACATCCACATGCCGATGTGTCACCGTATCCAGGCTTTCCCGGAAACTCGCCTCGAAGTTTAAATGGTATACTCCTTCATCATCCCCAAGGACATCACGAGTTCCATCCCCTGGATGAGGATCCGTATCAACAATGAAAAAACGATTAACTCCATGCATATGTTGCAAATTTCGAACAAGTAAAGCAGAGTTGTTGTAATAGCAAAAACCCCAGGATGAACCACGACTAGCGTGGTGCCCAGCACAGCCAGTAAAGGCAAAAGCATTGGCTGCCTCGCCAATCCAAACCGCCTCACCTGCTCTTACCGCGGATCCCCCCGACACGAGTGAAGCAGAATCATATCCTGATCTTCTAACATGTTGAATGTGATCAGGGGTGTGCACCTGCAGGAGTAAATCCTCACCTACTCTGGGCGCTTCTTCCAAAATAACCTGAGTAGTCTCCAATGTTCCCGAATCGCGTAAATAGTCAAGTGCCGGTTGTACACGACCAGCTAGCACCGGGTACCCTTCAACTGCCATTAAAGGATGGTAGAGTACGAGTGTTGGCTTCTTTTTCATTCTTATTCACTGCTTGGCATATTGGAGCAAAAAAGGATTTAACAGCATTTATCATTTTACTCGAGTAGCCTAGGATGGATATTCTGATGATAGAAATTCGGAAAATTACTAAAAATGAACGCCCCGCCATCATGGATCTTTACCGATATGCGTACACAAAATGGACAGATCAGGAGGTTAAGAACG
>SMYQ01000056.1 GCA_007050885.1 Candidatus Bathyarchaeota archaeon | reverse complement strand
GTCATGGTAACCATAAAGTTCACAATGAGATATTTGAAAACTTACAAGATGTTCAGGGAATATCCACTTTGATAGACCTTCCTGGGCCAAAGATAAGGCTGGGACAGGTAGATGGAAAGTTAACTGTGATTCCGGGTGATGTTATTCACTTTACAACAGCACCAGTATTAGGATCAAAAAAAGATCTATCCGTATCATATATGTATCTTCCACAAGAAGTCAAAGTTGGTGGAAGTCTTTTCATTAATGATGGTGTCATCGAAATTAGAATCACAGAAGTGGACAAAGACCTTCAAGGCTTCAAAGGGACAACTGTATCCGGTGGAGAAATAACTAGCAATAAAGGAGTCAACGTCCCAGGTGCAAATCTAAGCTTAAGACCTCCCACTGAGGCTGACTTAGTTGGAATTAAATATGGAGTAGGTCTCTGTGACTGGTTTGCAGCCTCCTTCATACGTGAAAGTAGCGATGTTGAAAGAGTAAGGCAAGCGATAAAGAATGCTGGAGGGGAGCAACCTATTATTTCAAAGATTGAACATCAAGAAGCAATCTTAAACATAGACTCGATTATAGATGCAAGCGACGGAATCATGGTGGCCAGGGGTGACTTAGGTATAGAGGTACCACCTTGGGAGGTACCCTTACTGCAGAAGCATATCATAGAAAAATGCCGTCGCGTAGGAAAACCAGTCATTGTAGCAACCCAGATGCTAGAATCCATGGTATCCAATCCAAGACCCACACGTGCAGAGGCTAGCGATGTAGCAAACGCCATCCTTGATGGAGCTGATGCTGTAATGCTGAGCGAGGAAACAGCTATAGGACTTTTTCCTTTAGAATCTGTAAGAGTCATGGACAATATTAATAGAACCATAGAGAACAAGGTCTCCATGGGAGCAGTTGAGTCAAAGGAAATAGAAGGAAGTATCGCAGATATAATCGGGAAGTTAGCTAGGGAAGCCAGCGACAGTTTGAAGCCTGCAGCCATTCTTGTTGTTACACGAACAGGATTTAGTGCCCGTATGGTATCTAAGCACCGTCCCCAGACCCCAATATTAGCGGTAGCTAAAGACCTGAGAGTCAAGAACATGATGCGACTATTCTGGGGGGTAGAGCCTTTAGATGTCTCATGGACAGAGGATAGGGACGAGCTTATTAAAAGATCAATAAACGACTGCCTTGAAATTGGACATATTAAAGATGATGACCGTGTAATGGTCGTATCCGGTAGTAGCTTAGAGGAGCCAGGGCGTACAAGCACCTTAGAGATACTTAATGTAAGAGACGTTCTCGTTCATACTAAAAAGGCAGAATAATATTCTTTCAAAATATATTTAGCGTAAATTTGGTATGTCAATTGGTCTTCATAAATTATCCTAATAGATGAGGACCAAAAAATAAACTGTATAATTTTAAATATCTTATCTTCGCGCATAGTTGTGAAATAAATTTTGTATATTCTATAAATTTAGATTCTCAAATATACTAAATAATACGCGCGCTAAAAGATTGGGGCAACGAAGGATATAGAAACCGATTCAAATTTTTCTCGTGCGATTTGCTTTCTATAAAAAAAGGTATCTAAATACATAGAGGGTTTTTCCGGAAGTCCTATTCGATATATTTTTATACAAATAAGTAGCTATTCAGGGTACGCATTATCGGAGGAAAGAAGTGTGTATCACTCGGACTGGATAAGAAGATTCTCTTAGATGAGAATCGTTTACCTAAGAAATGGTATTGTATTAACCCTGACCTCCCGGCTCCTATGAAGCCCCTCCTCGACCCAAAGACCCTTGAGCCAGTAGATCCTAAAATGCTTGAGGCCATCTTTCCAAGGGAACTTCTAAAGCAAGAGATGAGCATGGAAAGGTACATAGAAATACCGGAAGAGATACGAGACATTTATCGTCTCTGGAGACCAACCCCTATGTTTAGGGCATATGGTCTAGAAAAAGCATTGAAAACACCAGCAAAAATCTACTATAAATACGAGGGTGTTAGCCCACCTGGGAGCCACAAACCCAACACCGCAGTTGCGCAAGCTTACTATAACATGAAAGCTGGCACAGAGAAGCTAACAACTGAGACAGGCGCTGGGCAGTGGGGGTCTTCACTTAGCTTTGCATGTAACCTCTTTGATTTGGATCTCATAGTATATATGGTTAAGATCAGCTACCAACAGAAACCGTATAGGAAGACAATGATGCACCTCTACGGTGCTGAAGTATATCCAAGCCCCAGCCCAAGAACAGAGGTTGGACGTAGGATACTCAAGGAACACCCTGACAGTACAGGAAGCCTCGGAATCGCTATAAGTGAAGCTGTAGAGGAGTGCTTACATGGTGAAAATACAAAGTACAGTTTAGGTAGTGTGCTTAATCATGTTCTCATGCATCAGACCGTCATCGGATTGGAAGCACTTGAACAAATGGCCATTGCAGAAGACTACCCAGACCATATAATCGGTTGCGTCGGAGGTGGCAGTAGCTTTGCAGGAATTGCAGAACCCTTCTATTATGAGAAAATCGCAGGGAAAGCCCCTAAGGATGTGAAATTTACTGCAGTAGAATCTACTGCATCCCCAAGTATGACTGCAGGGGAGTATATGTATGACCATGGCGACACAGGTAGAATCATTCCCCTTGTTTTAATGCACACTTTAGGACATGATTTCATACCTGACCCCATCCACGCAGGTGGCTTACGCTACCACGGTATGGCTCCAAGCCTCAGCCTCATGGCACATGAAGGAGTAATAAAACCAATTGCCTACAACCAGATTGAAGCCTTTGAAGCTGCTGCCTTGTTCGCACGGACTGAGGGAATAGTACCAGCCCCTGAAGCAGCTCACGCTATTAAGGCTGCTATCGATGAAGCACTCCATTGTAAGGAAAAAGGTGAAGACAAGACAATACTATTCCTGCTAACAGGTCATGGCTATTTCGATATGGCATCTTACGAAGCATACCTAGGTGGACAACTTAAACCCTATGAAATGCCGAAGGAAAAAATTAATACAAGCCTGACAAGACTTAGAAACTTGTATCCAGGAGTAAACAAAAAGTAATGGAGATCCTTCAACAATTTTTTATTATTTAAGGAGATAATGGAAATGCAAGATCTAAAAATTATAGTAAAAGAGATCAAGGGTCACTGCGACAGCATGGAGGTTGGAGACTACTTCATAGTACGTGGTGGGCACCTCACAATACCAGAAGGGCACTTCTGCTACTGGGCTCTAAATAGCATACTTCCTCTGCTACCAGCAAAACAAAGGAAAATGAATGAACCCGGAGACTGGATGCCTACAACATGGGAGGTACAGTGCCCGGATCCCAAGGGTAACGTCATCATGCAGATGATACCCATTAACCCAGAGTAGCTACACTAATCCACAATATTTCTTTATTAATCCCTCAAGAATCACCGTACACTGCAATACCGAGTTAATCTCAACGTACTCGACTGCAGAATGTAGCCCATACCCCTTGGGACCAAAAGCGACTACTGGAACTCCATACTCCGAAATAATCTGAGTGTCCAACCAGTATGGTTTGCCAATAAAATTTGGTTTGACCCCCGTAATAGACATTGCATAGTCTGAAAGAATTCTACATATTTCCTCATCACTACTTACCTCCATAGGTCCCCTAAAGAAAATAATCTCGAAATCGCCATCAAAATCGTTGTCTATCTTCCTAATTGATGATAAAAGAAGCTCAAACTCCTTATCAATATCCTCTTTTGTCTCTCCTGGAATTAACCTCCTCTCTACCTGCAGTTTGCATGCATCTGGATATGTGCTCAGTTCTCTACCGCCACTGATTATGGAAGAATGCACAGTGGAAGGCCCTAACATCGGATGAGTCTTCATTAAAAGCTGCTCATTCATATAATTCTCGAGTCCAACTTGAACTTTTCCCATCTTAGCGATTGCGTCAATGCCCTTATCCCAAGCACTGCCATGAGCTGCTATCCCTCTCGTCTCAATGTCTATCCACGCAAACCCCTTATGAGCGACCAAAATATCTAGGTCGGTTGGCTCCCCGACAACAGCTGCATCAATATGAGTGTCCTTCATCAGTCTCTCTGTGCCAATGCTAGCGTGTTCTTCATCACAGACTGCTGCAATCAGTAGGCTTCCCTTAAGTTCACAGCCTGAATCCATCACTGCTTTAGCAGCTGATAGAATAGCTGCCAACCCCCCCTTCATATCTGCAGCTCCTCTGCCGTAAATATTTCCGTTTCTTTTCACCGGTTTAAATGGGTCCGTCCTCATGTAGTCCACGCCAACTGTGTCCATGTGACCATTTAGCATTAGTACAGGTTCGTTACCATCTGATTTACCTATAACATTGGGGCGTCCCTTTTGGACATTGATGATAGAGGTTTTTAGACCTAAACTGTTGAGAAAGTCAGCGATGTACTCCGCTATCTCCACTTCTCCAGGTGCTCCTGGAACCAGTGAAGGGTTAACCGAATTGATGCTAATGAGATCCTGCAATATTTTGATGGTATGAGTTTTATCGACGAAAGATTTGTATTTCATGGCTAATACTAGATAGTATTACTTGATATAGAATAATTATGGTGCGCGCTTGAAATTCTTGTTTGCTTAATTCCGGAAAAATTCTTGACAATTTTCTTCGTTTTTCTATTGATTTATAAAGCATTTTTTAATGTCCAATCAAAATACAATTTGGGTATAGGTAGGTCTTCATCAAATAATTTCATAATTGAGTCATAGCTCATATTCTTAAATTCAGAAACTAATTACGCGTGCGCAATTCTATCATATGGTTGTATGCTTCTCATTGCTGTGATTTAGATAACTTCTGTATTCGTGCCAGTTGAAGGAGTTGAGATAATGCGGAATATATCAAGCTGATTTGTTTTCTCTTGATTTTAATTTATATCTTTATCCACACGTACGTGGGAGCATATATGAGATCAACCAGAGACCAGATAGGGATCATTGGGGGATCAGAGGGGGATCACATATCTTTTCTGGGAGCCTTAAAACCATGGTTAATAGGGTACGCTATTCCATGGTTGATGGCTGAGAGACCTTCCCAAGTCCTGAGTGCTACCTCGTTGTTGCTGGGTGATACCCTTAATGATCCCCTAAAATCGGATTTATGATCCCTGTAACCAATTTAGGTGTTCCCTAAAAACGTGCTATCAAC
Source organism: Candidatus Bathyarchaeota archaeon (assembly GCA_007050885.1). Next base: position 588 of record SMYQ01000056.1, on the reverse strand, counting down.
TTGCGTAAGTTTAACAGGTTTTTAGATAGTATTGAATTCTTAAGACTCGTTGAGGTCATGTTTAATATACATTTTTCAAAAAGTTGTATTAGTTGATTTATCCTATTATCTTCTCTATTTCACACGTGTGTATCGAGAATAAGTTTAGGTAACTGATTTTAAAGGAAATTCTCTCATGCGAGCATATAGTCTTTTTACATTTTCTATTATTTATTAATAATTGAATGCCATTGAAATGTCCATATTGTGATTATGATCTGGAAAACGAGGAGATAAATGTTGGATACAAGTGTCCAAGCTGTGGCAGAGAGTATAGCATAAAGGAGATGGTTGAATATATTATCAAGGGACCACAGAGGAGTGAGTATCATGAATCAATTCCTGAAGATACTATACCTGTAGTCCCCCTCGGTTTTCTACCGGGTCATGAGGTAGTGAAGGTTTTGGGTCCTGTATACGGTTTAACTGCAAAGTCTATGGGTTTTGGGGGGATTAAATGTAACCCTCAGCACTAAGCAGCTCTGCCAAATTAATTGCTCCACCAGCAGCGCCTCTGATGGTGTTATGACCTAGGCAGACTAACCTTAG
>SMYQ01000017.1 GCA_007050885.1 Candidatus Bathyarchaeota archaeon | reverse complement strand
CTCAAAAAATATAACATTGTTATATATATGCTTAACTGTGTTATAAAAAACGGGCCGTGAAGCATGTGATAGCCTTTGAAAACGTCTAACTGGAGTTAATATAGTCGATCTGCCCATCTTGAAATGTAAAAATCGATTAACAATATCTTTTATAAAGGTGCAATAACACTGTTATACAAGTGTGAGATCTTGCGCCCTCCATGTGAAGAGATAGTTCAAGAATTTTTACCAACATTCAGATCTTTAATTGCCAAAGAACTGATAGAAAAGTACAATTTCTCACAAGTTGAGGTGGCTGAGAAATTGGGAACAACCCAAGCCGCAGTCAGTCAGTATTTAAGCTCTAAAAGGGGCCAAAAGAATTTCTCCAAAGTAAAATCAATGACAAGAGTAAAAACTGTGGCGAATGAAGTGGCAAAAGATATGGCGGAGAATAAGCTTGAGGAGTTTGACATAACATCAAGCTTTTGTAAATTATGCCTTGAGTTGAGAACAAATCAACCTCGTCGTAAATCCAAATAGCACCTTTATACTTTTGATTATGTCGATCTTCTGTTAACCCAAGATAACGTTACATGGAAGATTGAATAATTTGTCTGCCACGGCAAAAGCCAAAGTTCATAAAATCGATATTAAACAACACTCAACTGATATTGTTCAAGAAGAAGTGGCTGTAGAAGCTCCAGCCAATATTTATATTAACAAAAAACATCTTGTCACTCTCTTATCATCGCCATCAATGCTAAACGAGTTAGCTGTTGGTCATTTATTCTCTGAAGGTATGCTAAAAACGAAAGATTCTATAGATGAACTACTCATTGCGGGTACAGATATCCATGTGAAATTGAAGACTGGAGCCAAGGTAGATTTTGATCTTAATAGATTCGGAAGGTTTGTCTCATCTGCATGTGGCTCATTGGTAGATTATCTCCGTCTGTTGGCTCAAATCAATTCAAAGATTACAGATCAATATTCTGTTACTGCTGAGAACTTAGAACAAATGGTTACTAAGTTGAATAATGAATCCATAGTCTTCAAGATGACTGGTGGAATTCACTCAGCGGCTATATTCGAAAATTTAAAAATGGTTGCATTTGCAGAAGACGTAGGAAGACATAACGCCGTAGACAAAGCATTAGGAGCTTCAATACTAAAAAACATAGACCTCCATAGATCTGTACTAGTAACATCGGGAAGACAGACTGCAGATATTGTTGCAAAAGCAGCTCAGATGGCTATCCCTATTTCAGTTTCGATATCAGGTCCAATACATTCTGGGATAAAGTTAGCGGAAAGAGTTGGGATAACCCTAATCTGCTTTGCGAGAGGTAAAAGATTCAATATTTACACATGTCCTGAAAGGGTGAAATTATCTTAGGCTGATGCTATAGTGCGCGCTTACTTGCAATGTTAATTCAAAAAAAATTGGTCAGCTGATTGATATTCGAGACTATTGGGACTTTATGACTTAGTATTTCCGTTTTTTGAAAAGGATTGTTATCGACAATAATTACATTCATTTTGGCTTTCTTGGCGGCTATCACATCGAATGGAGAATCCCCAATTACTAAACAGTTTTTAGGTTCAACTTCAAGTCTCTTAGAAGCTTGAATAAACATCTCAGGATTTGGTTTAGCTTCCTTAACATCATTTGATGATATTACCATATCAAAATAATTCTCAAGATCGAATTTATTCAAAACTCGTATCACACTTGGCCTATCGGCTGATGTGGCGAGGCATGTGCGAAATCCTTTATCTTTAAGATGTTTAAGTAGTGTCTCCACACCGTCGAAAACTTGCATATTTTTTGATGTCTCGATAAATTCAAGTCTCTTGTATCTAACGATTTCATCGATATGTCTGTGTTGATTTTCAGGTAGAATCTCCTTGATAATTTGTTTTGCAGGTTTACCAAAACGGCGATGGATCTCTTTATTTTCTATAGTTAATCCGAATCTTGATAATGCTCTAAGAAATGATTCTACATGAGCTTGATAACTATCTATTAGGGTACCGTCTAAATCAAAAATTATTGCTCGGACTTGTAATATAGATAGTTTCTCAATTGACTTTTTTTGCATGATTCTTTTTCTGGAATTCGATCTATCCTATAATGTTTAGCTAGCCTTTTTTCTCAAACTTTGAAGCGCAAATATCACAACAGAAAGTATATTCTTTTCCCTCTATTACTTTCTTGACTGCGAGTTCACACCCTCCTCTTTGGGCTGTACTACAGAATATGCATTTCTCTGTGGTGCTCATTTCTTATCCTCCTCTTCAATCTTGGCTTCCTTGTCATCCTTTTTTTTACGGTAGTCATTTATTGCAGCATGTAAAGCATCTGCAGCCAAGTTTGAGCAATGCATCTTTATTGAGGGTAATCCGCCAAGGTTGCTAGCGACGTCCGATCTCGTTACTTTCAAACCTTCATCAAGTGTCTTGCCTTTGGCAATTTCAGTTATCATACTGCTTGTAGCTATTGCAGCTCCACAACCGAATGTTTTGAATTTTATATCTTCAATTTTATCGTCTTTTACTTTGATGTAGATGGTCATGAGATCTCCACAGACTGGATTGCCTACTGTACCTACTCCATCTGCATCTTCTATTTCACCCACGTTTCGTGGATTTTTGAAGTGATCAATAACTTTCTCGCTGTACATTCTACTTCCACCTTCGAATATAGTCTAGATACTTGATGTCTCCAAATCATTGGTAAACTATATTTTTTAACTTTTCATCCAAAAGATAAGGTTCTTGCTTATCAAGATAACTGAGATTATATATGTTTCTTCAGCAAAGGCCAAAAGGCGTTTATCAACTTAATTTGTCCACTTATGACCTTTTATCAGACTGTTTCATTTGATTTTCTTGATGAATACATGGATGTCTTTGTCGGTCTTTTCTACCGCAACAACTTCTTGACCAGTACTTTTTGCTAGACTGGGCAGGTCCAGTTCTGCAGCAGGATCATCAGCTATGATTTCTAAAACCTGACCTACTTGAAGTTTTTCGAGCTCGACTTTCGTCTTTATGACTGGCATAGGACAGAACATTCGCACACAATTCAATTGTTTATCTGCTTGGCGTGTCAATCTTTATCCCTGATTAAATCCATCTGTCTGAATTCTAAACTTACTGGTATAAAAGTCTCCATAAAGCTCATTAATTTCGATATTTTAGGCCGCTGGTTAGAAATAAATACTTGACATTGGTTCATTGTGGCAATAACTCTGGAGAATAATACCTTGGCCGATGTTGCAAAACAGAATATCTTGGTATTTGATAAACGTCTATGTACTGGCTGCCGGATGTGTGAAATTGCTTGCTCATTTAACAAATTCAACAATACATACAGCTATGAGCTGACCCACATAAGACATGTAATAGAGTTCGACCGAGGAGAAGTCGAATGTCAATATTGTCAACATTGCGAGGATCCTTTATGTCTTGCATCATGTCCTGTAGACGCAATTCATAAAGACGATGAAACTGGAATAGTGAAAATTAATCCTCTAGAATGTATCGGCTGCCAGACCTGTAACATCGTTTGTCCGGCACGTATACCAAAATTCTATTCTGAAAAAAAGATCTCAATAAAATGCGATCTTTGTGATGGAGACCCAGCATGTGTTAAGTATTGTTCGCCCATGGCGATAAGTCACGTTACCCGAGAAGAAGCAGATAAGATTTTGAAAGAGATCTATGGAAAGCCAAAAATAACTTCACAGGAGACAAAATGAGATGGAGCCAATTCAAGAAAAAGAAGTCTTACAAAATCTAAGGACTCAATTAGCAGAAGTGATTATTGGAGAATCTAGGATGGCTCCTGATAGTCCTATAATCAAAGTTAGTAAAGACAAGCTTATTGATACTCTCAAAATCTTGGTTGAAGATCATAAAGCAAGATTGTGCACAATATCTGCTGTCGATAATGGTCTTGATTTTGAGTTAATCTACCACATGAGTGTCAAAGGGTTAATGATTCATGTAAAGACGTCGGTCATGAAAGAAGAATCAAAAGTATCATCTGTAACAGGAATTATCCCTGGTGCAATGACTGTTGAGAGGGAAATTTGGGATTTATTCCAGATCGAATTTGATGGAATTTCAGACCCACGACCACTAACATTGCCTAAAGAATGGCGTGAAGATAAGAACGCCCCATTGAGAAAACCAATGGAAGGCATTGTTGCAGAATATCAGAAGCCAACTGTGGAAACGCTCATGGAGCAGGGTCAAGTATTCACAATGCCCTCAACAGTGAAAATGAACAGAGAAAAAATGCAACTCCCAGAAGTTCAAACTACCATGACTCGTCCAGAAGCTCTTAAAGAGATACACGAAGTAGCCCATCAAGTCAAATTTGACAAGAAAGTAGGATACAACTGGAACAAGAAGAAACTGAGGTACTAGGATATGAGTCGCAACAAAGAATATGCAATGTACTGGGGATGTTGGGTACCTTCAAGACAGCCAAGTGTCGAGGCTGCATGTAGAAAAGTTATGGACAAATTTGGAATTAAAATCCGAGACATGGAGGGTGTTTCATGCTGTCCGGATCCAGTAGTAACTGAACGATTACAACGTGAAATGTGGCTGGCTCTGGCAGCGAGAAATATCTCAATAGCCAATTCAATGGGAATGGACTTAGCTACAGTATGCAATGGATGTTATGAGACATTCTTTGAGGCCATAGAGACTTTAAAAACTGATAACGCTCTAAGGGAAGAAGTGAAAAAAGTACTCGAACAAATAGGCAAACCATTACCTTCAAGCACATCTCTAAAACATATTGTCGAGATACTAGGTCAAGACATTGGAATTAACGAAATAAAAAATCTTAGTACAAATAAGCTTGGCAAGTTAAATGTTGCAGTTCATCCTGGATGCCACTTATTTAGAGCCCACGATCGAGAAAAAGTTCAAGACAAACCTAAACTTCTCGAGGATATTGTTGATGCTACCGGAACCAAAAGAATCGATTATGGAATCCAAAGATTCTGCTGTGGTTACCCTCACCGTGTTGTGGAAGAAGAATTCTCGCTCAAGACGATGTTAGCTCAAAAACTTGAGAGAATGTGGGAGGAAGGTGTGGATTGTATTGTTGTCTCATGTCCCGCATGCAATATTCAATTCGAATTTGGACAATTGGAATTAAAAAGGAAATACAAAATGTCGTTTGGTGAAGGCATACCAGTAGTCCATGTAGTTGAACTTGTGGCATTAGCGTTAGGAATTAAACCTGAGGAGTTCGGTCTCCATACTCATAGAGGCCCAACAAAAAACATAATCACAAAACTGGAGAAATAAAAATGTCTGAAGTTATTCCGATAGGTCCTTTCCATCCAGCATTGAAGGAAGCATCACATTTTGAGTTGGAAGTCAAAGGTGAGAAAGTAGTTGGAGGAGACATGAAATTTGGATACATGCATAGAGGTATAGAGGACTTAGCTACAAAGAAATCTTACCACAGCGACATCTTTCTCGCCGAGAGAGTTTGTGGAATATGCAACGTTGTTCATTCTACATGTTTCTGCGAAACCGTGGAAGCGTTAATGAGTATCGAAGCTCCTGATAGAGCCAAATACATCAGGACAATCATATTTGAAACTGAGAGATTAGCTAGCCATATACTATGGTTTGGCGTAGGAATGCATGAACTCGGCTATGATACCGCTTACATGTACCTTTGGAGAGAAAGGGAACATGTAATGGAAATAATGGAGCGGATCTGTGGAAAAAGAGTCAATCTTGGAATAAACACGTTGGGTGGAGTAAGAAGAGA